>NZ_JBSFCI010000030.1:0-103548 GCF_053593375.1 Streptomyces sp. NPDC002309
GAATAACCGGCGAACTCTACATATCCGGAACCGGCCTCGCCCGCGGCTACCTCGACCGACCCGCACTCACCGCCGAACGCTTCATCGCCAACCCCCACGGCACACCCGGCGCACGCATGTACCGCACCGGCGACCTCGCCCGCTGGACCACCGACGGACAACTCGAATACCTCGGCCGCACCGACCACCAGGTCAAGATCCGCGGCTTCCGCATCGAACTCGGCGAGATCGAAGCCGCGTTGACGGCACATCCGTCCGTCGCCCAGGCCGCCGTCATCGTCCGCGAGGACACGCCCGGCGACAAGCGCCTCGTCGGCTACGTCGTCCCGGCGAGCGGTCCGAACGGGTCGAACGGGTCGAACGGTGTGGACATCGCGGACGTCCGCGCCGGCCTCTCGGCCGTGCTGCCCGACTACATGATGCCGACGGCGATCGTCGCACTGGACGCGCTCCCGCTCACCGCGAACCGCAAGCTGGACCGCAAGGCCCTGCCCGCCCCCGACTACACCGCCGATGCCGGCGGCCGGGGCCCGGGAAGCGTGCAGGAAGAAATCCTGTCCACCGTCTTCGCCGAGGTCCTCGGCCTGCCGTCGGTCGGCGTCGACGACAACTTCTTCGACCTCGGCGGGCACTCCCTGCTCGCGACCCGCCTGGTCAGCCGCATCCGGTCGGTGTTCGGGGTGGAGGTGCCGATCCGGACACTGTTCGAGACGCCCACCGTGGCCGGACTCGCCGACCGCCTGACCACCTCCGACACTTCCCGGCCCTCGTTGGCGCCGGCGCAGCGGCCGGAACTGGTGCCCCTCTCGTTCGCCCAGCAACGCCTGTGGTTCCTCGGCGAACTCGAAGGCCCCTCGGCCACCTACAACATCCCGATGGCACTGCGCCTGACCGGCACCCTGGACACCGACGCCCTCCACACCGCGCTCCGCGACGTCGTGGCCCGGCACGAGGTCCTGCGCACGACGATCACCACCGCGGACGGCAACCCCCACCAGCAGATCCAGCACACCGACACGATCGACGACCTGCTCACGCTCGTCGACGCCGAACACCTCCCCCAGGCCGAGCTGACCCGCCTGGTCACCGAAGCAGCCGGACACCGATTCGACCTCGCGAGCGAAATCCCGCTGCGCGCCCATCTGCTGCGCACCGGCCCTCACGAGCACGTGCTCGTCGTGGTGATGCACCACATCGCCGGTGACGGCTGGTCCCTCGGCCCCCTCGCCCAGGACCTGTCGACCGCCTACACCGCCCGCACCACCGGCAACACCCCCACCTGGAACCCCCTCCCGGTCCAGTACGCCGACTACACCCTCTGGCAGCGCGACCTCCTCGGCGACGCATCCGACCCCGACAGCCTCCTCACGGCGCAACTCGCCCACTGGCGCCACGCACTGGACGGGACGCCCGAGGAACTGGCACTGCCCACCGACCGGCCACGTCCCCCCGTGGCCTCCCACCACGGCGCCACCACCGACCTCCACATCGACGCCGAAACACACCAGGCCATCGTGGAGCTGGCCCGCACACACGGCGTGACCGTCTTCATGGTCATGCAGGCCGCCCTCACCGTCCTGCTCAACCGCCTCGGCGCCGGCGACGACATCCCCATCGGCACCCCCATCGCCGGACGCACCGACGAAAACCTCGACAACCTCGTCGGATTCTTCGTCAACACCCTCGTCCTACGCTCCGACCTGTCAGGCAACCCCGACTTCACACAGCTCCTCGACCGCATCCGCGAGCACGCACTCAACGCCTACGCACACCAGGACGTCCCCTTCGAACGCCTGGTGGAAGAACTCACCCCGACCCGGTCCATGGCCCGCCACCCCCTGTTCCAGGTCATGCTCACCCTCCAGAACAACACCACACCCCACCTCGAACTACCCGGCCTGAACGCCGAGTTGCTTCCCACCGGCGACGCCCCCGCCAAGTTCGACCTCGACATCCAGCTCGGCGAACACCACACCCCCGACGGCACCCCCGCAGGCATGCATGGCGTCCTCACCTACGCCACCGACCTGTTCGACCACCACACCGCCACCACCCTCACCCAACGCCTCACCCGAATCCTGCACACCGTGACTGCCGACCCGACAGTCCCGGTCAACCACATCGACGTACTCGACCCCACCGAACAGCACCAGATCCTCGCGGAATGGAACGACACCGCCCGCGACGTCCCCCTCGCCACCCTTCCCGAGCTGTTCCAGACCCGGGTCACCCACGCCCCCGACGCCACCGCCGTCGTCTTCGAGGGCGTCGAGGTGTCCTACGCGGAGCTCAACTCCCGCGCCAACCAGCTAGCCCGACTGCTGGTGGAGCACGGGGCAGCGCCCGAGCGACTGGTCGCCCTGGCGCTCCCTCGGTCCGTCGACCTCATCGTCGCCATCCTGGCCGTACTCAAGACGGGTGCCGCCTATCTGCCGATCGACCCCGGCCATCCGGCCGACCGGATCGCCTACGTGCTCTCCGAGGCACGGCCCTCGGTCCTCATCGCCGGCGATGAGACGTGGGAGGGGCTGCGCGGCGTCGACGTGACGCGTCTGTCGCTCGACGATCCCCTGTTGCGGCAGGACCTGTCGAGCCGTGCCGCGCATGACCTTTCCGATGGGGAACGGCGCAGCCCGCTGCTGCTCGACCACCGCGCGTACGTCATCTACACCTCCGGGTCCACGGGGCGTCCCAAGGGCGTCGTGGTCACGCATCGTTCGCTCGCCAACAACATCGCCGCCGTCATGCCGGAGTACCGGATCGACGAGCGGTCGAGGGTGCTGGGGGCGACGGCGTTCAGCTTCGACGTGTCGGTGCAGGACCTCTTCATGACCTTGCTCTCCGGTGCGGTCTTCGTGCTGGCCGCCGACGAGGATCGGGTCGACCTCGAACGCCTTCAGGATCTGATGCGTGCGCAGGGCGTGTCGGTTGCGCATGTGACGCCGGGGGTGGCGCGGTCGCTGGACCCCGCGCGGTTGCCGGAGCTGCGGCTGCTCGTGGTGGGGGGTGAAGCGCCGGACGGGGGTCTGATCGACCGGTGGGTCACCGCGGACCGGGAGTTCTACAACAGTTACGGGCCGACGGAGACGACCATCGGGGCCACGCTGATGCGGTGTGCCGCGCCTTCGTGGGGCCGTACTCCGCCGATCGGCCGTCCGATGGCGAACGTCCGGGCCTTCGTGCTGGACCGGTGGTTGCGGCCGGTGCCTCCGGGCGTGGCCGGAGAGTTGTACCTGGCCGGTGTGCAGCTGGCGCGGGGATACCTGGACCGTCCCGGGCTGACGGCGGAGCGGTTCACTGCGAACCCGTTCGGGGGGCCGGGCGAGCGGATGTACCGCACCGGGGACCTGGTCCGCTGGAACGCCGAGGGTCAGCTCCACTTCCTGGGCCGCACCGACCACCAGGTCAAGGTCCGCGGCTTCCGCATCGAACTCGGCGAGATCCAGACCGCCCTGCTCGCCCACCCGTCCGTCGCCCAGGCGGCCGTGGTGGTGCGGGAGGACCAGCCGGGCGACAAGCGCCTCGTCGGCTACGTCGTCCCGGCGAGCGGTCCGAACGGTTCGAGCGGGTCGAGCGGGTCGAGCGGGTCGAGCGGGTCGAGCGGTGTGGACATCGCGGACGTCCGTGCCGGCCTGTCGGCCGTGCTGCCGGACTACATGATGCCGTCGGCGATCGTCGCACTGGACGCGCTCCCGCTGACGGTGAACCGCAAGCTGGACCGCAAGGCCCTGCCCGCCCCCGACTACAGCGCCACGAGCCCCGGTCGGGACGCGCGGACCCTCCAGGAACAGCTGCTCAGCCAGGCGTTCGCCGATGTCCTCGGCCTCCCGCACGTCGGGGTGGACGACAACTTCTTCGACCTCGGCGGCCACTCCCTGCTGGCCACCCGCCTGGTCAGCCGTATCCGCACCACCCTCGGGGCCGAGATCCCGGTGCGAGCCCTGTTCGAAACCTCGACCGTCGCCGGGCTCGCCCTCCGTCTCGCCGAGACCGGCGACGGCGGAACGCGCCTGCCGCTGACCGTCCGTCCGAGGCCCGGCACGGTGCCGCTGTCGTACGCCCAGCAACGCCTGTGGTTCCTCCAGCAGTTGGAAGGGCCTTCCGCGCTCTACAACATCCCCATCGCCCTCCGTCTCACCGGAGACCTCGACCCCGCTGTCCTCCGAACCGCTCTCGACGACGTCGTCACCCGGCACGAAGTCCTGCACACCGTCTTCGGACAGGTCGACGGCGTACCCGAGCAGCGCGTCCTCGCCGGCCAGACGTTCGAACTGCCGCTCCTCCCGGGGGAGTTGCCGGAGGGCGAGTTGGCGCGGGCAGTGGCCGAAGAGGCGTTTCGCCCCTTCGACCTCACCGTTGAACTCCCGCTCCGGGCGCGGCTGTTCGCCGTGGCGCCGCAGGAGCACGTGCTGGTGCTGGTGCTGCACCACATCGCCGGCGACGGCTGGTCCCTGGCACCGCTCGGCCGCGACATCTCCACCGCCTACACCGCCCGCGCCGACAGGCGGGCGCCGGCCTGGGAGCCGCTCCCGGTCCAGTACACGGACTACACCCTCTGGCAGCGCGACCTGCTGGGCGAGGACCACGACGCGACGAGCATCCTCAGCCACCAGTTGGACTACTGGCGCGAGACCCTGTCCGGCCTGCCGGAGGAGCTCACCCTGCCCACCGACCGGCCCCGACCGCCGGTGGCCACCCATCGCGGCGGCACGGTCGACCTGCGCATCGACGGCGAGCTCCACCAGCGGATCATCGGCCTGGCACGCGCCGAGGGCGTCACCGAGTTCATGGTGCTCCAGGCCGCGCTCGCCACTCTGCTCTTCCGCCTCGGCGCGGGTACCGACATCCCCCTCGGGACCTCCCTCGCGGGCCGCACGGACGAGAGCCTGGACGAGCTGGTCGGCTTCTTCGTGAACACCCTGGTCCTGCGCACCGACGTCTCGGGCGAACCGTCCTTCCGCGAGCTGATGCACCGCGTACGCGAACGGGGTCTGGACGCCTTCGCCCACCAGGACGTGCCGTTCGAACGGCTGGTGGAGGACCTGGCGCCCGCGCGGTCCATGGCCCGCCACCCCCTCTTCCAGGTCATGCTCGCTCTGCAGAACGCCGGTCCCGCGAGCCTCGCTCTGCCCGGCGTCGAGACCCACCTCCTCGACACGGGTGACCGGCCCGCCAAGTTCGACCTCGACCTCCAGCTCCGCGAAGCCGACACCGGCGGGCTGACCGGCTCCCTCGTCTACGCCACCGACCTGTTCGAGCACGGCACGGTGGAGTCGCTGGCCGAGCGGTTCGTCCGCGTCCTCGACAGCGTGACCGCCGACCCCGCACAGTCCGTCACGGACATCGACCTGCTCGGCGCGGACGAGCGTCACACCGTGCTGACGGAGTGGAACGACACCGCGCACGAGGTGCCGGTGGCGACGCTCGCGGACCTCTTCGAGGCGCGGGTCGCACGCGCCCCCGACGCCACCGCCGTGGTCTTCGAGGACACCCGGCTGTCCTACGCCGACCTCGACGCGCGTGCCAACCGGCTCGCCCGTCTCATGGCCGGACGCGGTGCCGGGCCCGAAACCCTCGTCGCGGTCCACCTGGAGCGCTCCGTCGATCTCGTCGTCGCCCTGTTGGCCGTCCTCAAGACGGGCGCCGCCTACCTCCCCGTCGACCCCGACCACCCCGCCGACCGCGTCACCCGTCTCCTCGCCGACGCCGGACCCGTGCTCCTGCTCACCACCGAGGCCCTGAACCCGGCGGACGGCGGCCAGGTCCCCCGCCTCGTCCTCGACGACCCGCGACTGACCACCGCTCTCGGCCGGCTGTCCGCCGACGGCATCGAGGACGGCGACCGCACCCGTGCCCTCCTCGTCGATCACCCGGCGTACGTCATCTACACCTCCGGGTCCACCGGACGCCCCAAGGGCGTCACCGTCACCCACCGGAGCCTGGTCAACCGGCTGACGTGGATGCAGGACGCCTACCGGCTCACCTCGGACGACCGCGTGGTGCAGAAGACGCCGTTCGGGTTCGACGTGTCGGTGTGGGAGTTCTTCTGGCCGCTGCTCGAAGGTGCCACCCTCGTGGTGGCCCGTCCGGGCGGTCACCGTGACCCGGTGTACCTGGCCGAGCTGATCCGGCGCGAGCAGGTCACCGTCGCGCACTTCGTGCCGTCGATGCTGCAGGTGTTCGTCGCCGAACCCGCCGCCCGGGAGTGCGCGTCCCTGCGGGCCGTGGTCTGCAGCGGCGAGGCGTTGTCCGTCGCGTCGCGCGATCAGTTCCACGCGGTGCTGCCGATCCCGCTGCACAACCTGTACGGCCCGACCGAGGCCGCCATCGACGTCACCGCCTTCACCTGTGAGCCGGGTGGTACCGGCGCCGACGGTGGGGTACCGATCGGCCGTCCGGTCTGGAACACCCGGGTGTTCGTGCTGGACGCGGCGCTGCGGCCGGTACCGGCCGGGGTGGCGGGCGAGCTCTATCTGTCGGGTGTGCAGCTGGCCCGGGGCTATCTGGACCGGCCCGGTCTGACCGCCGAGCGGTTCGTCGCCGACCCCTACGGCACGCCCGGCGAGCGGATGTACCGCACGGGTGACCTGGCCCGGTGGAACGCCGACGGGCAGCTGGAGTACCTGGGCCGCACCGACGACCAGGTCAAGATCCGCGGCTTCCGCATCGAACTCGGCGAGATCGAGGCCGCCTTGCTCGCCCACCCGTCCGTCACCCAGGCGGCCGTGGTGGTGCGGGAGGACCGGCCGGGCGACAAGCGCCTGGCCGGGTACGTGGTGGCGGCCGGGGACCCGGACGTCGCGGAGATCCGTGCGCACCTTGCCCGGGTGCTGCCCGAGTACATGGTCCCGGCCGTGATCGTGGCGCTCGACGAGCTGCCGTTGACGGTCAACGGCAAGCTCGACCGCAGGGCGTTGCCGGCTCCGGACTACGGCGCCGGGGCCACCGGGCGTGGGCCGTCGACGGTGCAGGAGGAGATCCTCTGCGCGCTGTTCGCCGAGGTGCTCGGCCTGCCCTCCGTCGGTGTCGACGACGACTTCTTCGAGTTGGGCGGGCACTCTTTGCTGGCGGTGAAGCTGGTGGAGCGGGCCCGGGCGGCGAACGTCGCGGTCGATGTGCGGACGCTGTTCACCAGCCCGACCGTGGCCGGACTGGCGGCGCTGCAAGGCGCTCCGCAGGTGGTGCTGCCGGACAACGGCATCCCCGCCGGGGCCACGACGATCACCCCGGAGATGGTCACGCTGGCAGACCTCACGGCGGAGGAGATCGACACCATCGTCGCGGAGGTGCCCGGCGGCGCGGCCGCGATCGCCGACATCTACCCGCTGGCGCCGCTCCAGGAAGGCATCCTCTTCCACCACCTGCTGGAGGGCGAGAACGGCACCGACCTGTACACGCTGCCGTACGTCCTGCGCTTCGACTCCCGGCCGCGGGTGGACGCCTTCGTCGCCGCCGTGCAGCAGGTGGTCGACCGGCACGACATCCTGCGTACGGCCTTCCTGTGGGAAGGACTCCGGGAGCCCGTCCAGGTCGTCCTGCGCACGGCCCCCGTCCCGGTCGAGAACCTCCGGCTGGAGGGCCCGGATGTCGTGGGCGGCCTGCTGGCCACACGCACCGCGCCGATGGACGTCCGGCGCGCCCCCCTGCTGCAGGTCGGCGTCGCCCAGGACCCCGACGACCAGCAGTGGTACGTCCTGCTCGAAGTGCATCACCTCGTGCAGGACCGCACGTCCCTCGCCCTGGTCTTCGACGAGATCCGCGCGATCCTCTCCGGGAACGGGGACACGCTGCCGGCGCCGCTGCCGTTCCGCGAGTTCGTCGCGCAGGCACGGCTCACGATCCCGGCGCACGAGCACGAGCGGTTCTTCGCGGGACTTGTGGGTGACGTGAGCGAGCCGACCGCGCCCTACGGGCTGCTGGACGTGCACGGTGACGGCAGCGGTGTCTCCGAGGTACGCATGCCGCTCGCCTCGGATGTGGCGCAGCGGCTGCGGGAGCAGGCGCGACGCCTGGGTGTCAGCCCGGCGACGCTGTTCCACGTCGCCTGGGCGCGCGTCGTGGCGGCCACCTCGGGCCGCGACGACGTGGTGTTCGGCACCGTGCTGTTCGGCCGGATGAACGCGGGCGCCGGAGCCGACCGGGTACCCGGCCTGTTCGTCAACACGCTGCCCGCCCGTCTCGACATCGGCTCCGTGAGCGTGCGCGACGCCGTGTACGCCATGCGGCGGCAGCTCGCGGACCTGCTGGTGCACGAGCACGCACCGCTCATCCTGGCTCAGCGGGCCAGCGCCCTTCCCGCTCGGACGCCGCTGTTCACCTCGCTGTTCAACTACCGCCACAGCGAGGACACCGCGGCGCCGAGCCCCGACGGGATGGAACTGCTGCACGGGCACGAGCGCACCAACTACCCGCTGGAATTCTCCGTCAACGACACGAACCCCCTGTTCACCCTCACCGTCCAGTCGGTGGCCCCGGTCGATCCGCGATCGGTGGTCGCCTTCATGGAGACCGCGGTCGAGGAACTCGTCACGGCGCTGGAGGAGGAGCCCGGTCGGCCGTTGCGTGCGATCCGGGTTATGGACGACAAGCAGCACCGGCTGCTGGTCGACTGGAACGACACCGCCCGCGCGGTCGCTCCGGCGACGCTTCCCGAGCTGTTCCAGGTCCAGGTGGCCCGGACCCCGGATGCGACCGCGGTGCTGTTCGAGGGCCTCCGGCTCACGTATGCGGAGCTGAACACACGGGCGAACCGGCTGGCGCGGCTGCTGGTGGCGCGTGGGGCGGGTCCGGAGCGGCGGGTGGCGGTGATGGCGGACCGTTCGCCGGACCTCGTCGCCACGCTGCTCGCGGTGGTCAAGACCGGCGCCGCGTATGTGCCGATCGACCCGGAGTACCCGGCGGAGCGCGTGGCATACGTCCTGGAGGACGCGAAGCCGGCGCTGGTCGTGACCACCCGTGAGGCCGAAGGCGTACTGCCGGAGACCGTGGCACGCGTGGTGCTGGACGATCCCGCGACCGTGACCGAGCTGGGAAGGCCGGCCGACGCGGACCTCTCGGACGCCGACCGCGGCGGGGCGCTGCTGCCCGCCCACCCGGCCTATGTCATCTACACGTCGGGTTCCACCGGGCGGCCCAAGGGTGTGGCGGTCCCGCACGCGGGTGTGGTGAACCGGCTGGCGTGGATGCAGGACACGTACCGGCTGACGTCGGACGACCGGGTCGTGCAGAAGACACCGTTCGGGTTCGACGTGTCCGTGTGGGAGTTCTTCTGGCCGCTGCTGGAGGGTGCCACCCTGGTCGTGGCCCGTCCGGGCGGGCACCGTGACCCGGGATATCTGGCCGAGCTGATCCGGCGTGAGCACGTGACCGTCGCCCACTTCGTGCCGTCGATGCTGCAGGTGTTCGTCGCGGCGGCCGAGATCTCGCAGTGGACGGTGCCGTCACTGCGCGCGGTCATGGCCAGCGGTGAAGCCCTGCCGGCCGAACTGCGCGACCGGTTCACCGCCTCCCTCGGAATCCCGCTGCACAACCTGTACGGGCCGACGGAAGCCTCCATCGACGTCACCGCCTTCACCTGCGAACCCGGCGCCGACGCCGGAGGCGTGGTGCCCATCGGCCGCCCGGTCTGGAACACGCGGGTGTTCGTGCTGGACGCCGCACTGCAGCCCGTGCCGCCCGGCGTCGCCGGAGAGCTGTACCTGGCCGGCGTGCAACTCGCCCGGGGATACGTCAACCGGCCCGGACTGACCGCCGAGCGCTTCGTCGCCAATCCCCATGGCGAGCCGGGTGAGCGGATGTACCGCACCGGTGACCTGGCCCGATGGAACACCGAAGGCGCCCTGGAGTACCTGGGCCGCACCGACGACCAGGTCAAGCTCCGCGGCTTCCGCATCGAACTCGGCGAGATCGAGGCCGCACTGCTCACCCACCCGTCGGTGGGCCAGGTCGCCGTGGTCGTCCGGGAGGACCAGCCCGGCGACAAGCGCCTGACCGGATACATCGTGCCCGCCCGCGAGTTGTCCGCCGAGGACGTCAGTGCCTTCCGGGCGGCGGGCGGCGCTCTGCGGACCCATGTCGCGGCCCTGCTGCCGGAGTACATGGTCCCGTCCGCGATCATGGTCCTGGACGCTCTGCCGCTCACGGTGAACGGCAAGCTGAACCGTTCCGCCCTCCCGGCGCCCGAGTACGCCGGCCAACGCGAGAGCAGGGAACCCGCGTCACCCGAAGAGGCGGCTCTCTGCCGCATCTTCGAGAAGGTGCTGGGCGTCCCCGACATCGGAGTGGACGACAACTTCTTCGATCTCGGCGGGCATTCCCTTCTCGCGACCCAGCTCGCCGGTCATGTCCGCGCCGACCTCGGCAGGGAAGTACCGATCCGCGCGATCTTCGAAGCGCCCACTCCCGCCGGCCTGGCGAAGCGACTGGGACCGGAGAAGCGCAGCCGGCCCGTCCTGAGTCCCAGGCCG
Source organism: Streptomyces sp. NPDC002309 (assembly GCF_053593375.1). Classification (NCBI taxonomy): domain Bacteria; kingdom Bacillati; phylum Actinomycetota; class Actinomycetes; order Kitasatosporales; family Streptomycetaceae; genus Streptomyces; species Streptomyces sp. NPDC002309. The sequence continues at coordinate 10,467 of NZ_JBSFCI010000030.1, forward strand.
CGCTAGCGCATGTTCCGGGAGTCCCTTCTGCCCCGCCCTTCGGGCGACGAAGGGACTTCCGGAACACGCCCCAGGTCGCCGGTCCTCGCGTCCTGCCACCCTCATCCGTTCAGTCCGTCACTTGTCGTAGAGAGCAACTCCGATGATTCCTCTGTCCTTTGCCCAGCAGCGCTTGTGGTTCCTCGGCGAACTGCAGGGGCCCAACGGCATGTACAACATCCCGATCACTCTGCGACTGACCGGTGACCTGAACCTCGACGCCCTGCGGGCGGCACTGGCGGACCTGGTCGAGCGGCACGAGGCTCTGCGGACGCTGATCGCGACGAACGACGGCGTCCCCGAGCAGATGATCCTCACCCCGGACGGCTTCGACGTGCCGCTGCCGGTGATCGAGGTGACGGAGGACGAGTTGGCGCGGGTGATGGCCGAGGAATCCGGCCGCCCGTTCGACCTCTCCCGCGAGATCCCCTTGCGGGCATGTCTGCTCGCGGTGGGCCCGCAGGACCACGTACTGGTCCTGGTGGCCCACCACATCGCCAGCGACGGCTGGTCCCTGGCGCCTTTGGCACGGGACGTCTCCACCGCGTACACCGCCCGGTCGGGCGGCCAGGCCCCCACCTGGGAACCGCTCCCGATCCAGTACGCCGACTACGCCCTCTGGCAGCGTGAACTCCTCGAGGGCGAGGACGACCCGGCGAGCTTCCTGAACCAGGAACTGTTGTACTGGCGGAAGGCCCTGGCCGACCTGCCGGAGGAACTGCCCCTGCCCTTCGACCGTCCGCGCCCCTCTGTGCCGAGCCACCGCGACGGCAGCGCGGACCTCGACGTCCCCGCCGATCTGCATCGGAGGCTCGTCGCCCTCGCCCGGGCCGAGGGCGTCACCATGTTCGCGGTGCTCCATGCCGCGCTCGCCACCCTGCTCTCCCGTCTCGGCGCCGGCACCGACGTCCCGATCGGCACCCCGGTGGCGGGGCGTACCGAAGTCGCCCTGAACGATCTTGTCGGCTTCTTCGTGAACACCCTGGTGATCCGCGGCGACCTGTCGGGACGCCCTTCGTTCCGTGATGTGCTCGCCCGGGTGCACGAGCGGAATCTGGACGCGCTCACCCATCAGGAACTGCCCTTCGAGCGGCTGGTGGAGGACCTGGCGCCCGCCCGGTCGCTGGCCCGGCAGCCGTTGTTCCAGGTCATGCTGGCGTTGCAGGACAACGCCGAACCGGGCCTCTCGCTGCCCGGCCTCGACGTGAGCGTGCTGGCGAGCAGGGAGGCACCGGCCAGGGCCGACCTCGCCGTCTCCGTCAGGGAGACCTTCGGCCCCGGCGGCGTCCCGGCCGGCCTCATGGGCGGTATCGGCTACGCGGCGGATCTGTTCGACCACGGCACCGTGCGGACGCTGGCCGAGCGGTTGGTCCGGGTCCTCGACGCGGTGACCGCCGACCCGGCGCGGCCCGTCGACGACATCGACCTGCTCAGCCCGGCCGAGCGACGGCAGGTCGTGACCGGATGGAACGACACCGCGCACGACGTCCCGGCGGCGACACTGCCGGAACTGTTCGAGGCGCAGGTGGTGCGCGCCCCCGGTGCGACGGCGGTGATGTTCGAGGACGTCGAGGTGTCCTACGCGGACCTCAACGCCCGCGCGAACCGGCTCGCCCGCCACCTCGCCGACCACGGCGTCGGCCCGGAAACCTTCGTCGGGGTGCATCTCGAACGCTCCGCGGATCTGGTCGTCACGCTCCTGGCGGTGGTGAAGGCCGGCGGCGCCTACCTCCCCCTCGACCCCGACCACCCCGCCGACCGGATCGCCCACATACTCTCCGACGCCCGGCCCGCCGTCGTCGTCACCACCGGCGCCCTCCAGCCGCGTCTCCCCGCCGGTGAGGAGGTGCGGCACCTCGTCCTCGACGAGGCGGACACGGCGCTCACACTCGGCGCGCTCTCCTCGGCCGACCTCGACGACAGTGACCGTCGCGGTGCGCTGCTGCCCGCGCACCCGGCGTACGTCATCTACACGTCCGGCTCCACGGGACGGCCCAAGGGTGTCGCCGTACCGCACCGGGGGGTGGTCAACCGCCTGGAGTGGATGCAGCACCAGTACGCGATCGGAGCCTCGGACCGGGTTCTGCAGAAGACCCCGTTCGGGTTCGACGTCTCGGTCTGGGAGTTCTTCTGGCCCCTCCTCCAGGGCGCGGTCCTGGTCGTGGCCCGCCCCGGCGGACACCGCGACCCCTCCTACCTGGCCGAGCTCATCCAGACCCGGCACGTCACCGTCAGCCACTTCGTCCCCTCCATGCTGAAGGTGTTCCTCGCCGGCCCCTCGGCCTCCCGCTGCACCACCCTGCGCGCCGTCCTGTGCAGCGGCGAAGCCCTCTCCCCCGAACTCCGCGACCAGTTCCTGCGCACACTCGACACCCCCCTGCACAACCTCTACGGCCCCACCGAGGCCTCCATCGACGTCACCCACGCCTCGGATCTCACGGGTGACGCCCCGGTCGTGCCCATCGGCCGACCCGTGTGGAACACCCACACCTACGTCCTCGACGCCTCCTTGCGACCCGTCGCCCCCGGTGTCCCGGGTGAGCTCTATCTCGCCGGCACCCAGCTCGCCCGCGGCTACGTCGAGCGCCCCGGCCTGACCGCCGAGCGCTTCGTCGCCAACCCCCACGGCGGACCGGGCGAGCGGATGTACCGCACCGGCGACCTCGTGCGCTGGAGCAGCGACGGACAGCTGGAGTACCTGGGCCGCACCGACGACCAGGTCAAGATCCGCGGCTTCCGCATCGAACTCGGCGAGATCGAGGCCGCCCTGGCCTCCCACCCGGCCGTCGCGCAGGCCGCCGTCGTCGTCCGCGAGGACACGCCCGGCGACAAGCGTCTCGTCGGCTACATCGTCCCGAGGACCGACACCGACGGCACCGACGTCCGCACCCACGTCGCCGGACTGCTGCCCGACTACATGGTTCCCTCGGCCGTGATGGTCCTGGACGCCCTCCCCGTCACGGTGAACGGCAAGCTCGACCGGGCCGCCCTGCCCGCGCCCGAGTACACCTCGGGGCAGGCCGGCCGTGGGCCGCGCACCGCCCGCGAGGAGATCCTGTGCGAGGCGTTCGCCGAGATCCTCGGCCGGCCGCACATCGGGGTGGACGACAACTTCTTCGACCTCGGCGGGCACTCGCTGCTGGCGGTGACGCTGGTGGAACGCCTGCGCGCCCGTGGTCTGTCGGTCGATGTACGGTCCCTGTTCACCACGCCCACCGTGGCCGGTCTCGCGGCGACCACCGGTCGGGCCGAGGTACAGGTTCCCGAGAACCGCATCCCGGCCGGTGCGCAGGTGATCACGCCGGACATGCTTCCCCTGGTCGACCTGGACGCCGGGCACATCGCGGACATCACCGCCCGCATCCCCGGCGGCGCCGCGAACGTGGCGGACGTGTACCCGCTCGCCCCGCTGCAGGAGGGCATCCTCTTCCACCACCTCATGGGCGGCGGCACCACGGACGACGACGTCTACGTCCTCCCCACCGTCCTCCGCTTCGATTCCCGCGGCAGGCTCGACGAGTTCGTGACCGCCCTGCAGAAGGTGGTGGACCGGCACGACAACCTGAGGACCGCGGTGCTCTGGGAAGGGCTGCCCGAACCGGTGCAGGTGGTGCTCCGGCACGCCGCGCTGCCGGTGGAGGAGGTCGTGCTGACCGGCGACGCCGACGCTCCGGCGCAGGACCATGAACTGGTGGCCCGGCTGCTGGCCGTGTGCCCCCCGTCCATGACCGTCAGCAGTGCTCCTCTGGTCCGTATGCACGTGGCCGCGCAGCCGGGCGGCGAGCAGTGGCTCGCACTGGTGCAGGTCCACCACCTGATCCAGGACCACACGGCGCTGGACGTCATCCTGGGCGAGGTGCAGGCGTTCGTCGACGGACGTGACGACGAGCTGCCCGCGCCCTCGCCGTACCGCGACGTCGTCGCCCGGGCACGGGGCCAGGTGTCCCGGCAGGAGCACGAAGCGTACTTCGGCCGCCTGCTGGGCGACGTCACCGAGCCGACCGCCCCGTTCGGGCTGGTGGACGTCCATGGAGACGGCAGGGGGGCCGCCGAGGCGACCGCCCGTATGGAGCCGCGACTCGCGGGAAGACTCCGTGAGCAGGCACGGCGCCTCGGCGTTAGCCCGGCGACGTTGTTCCACGTCATGTGGGCCCGTGTGCTGGCCGCGACCTCGGGCCGCGAGGACGTGGTCTTCGGGACGATCCTGTTCGGCCGGATGGGCGCGGGGGCCGAACGCGCCGTCGGTCTGTTCATCAACACCCTCCCCGTCCGCGTCGGCACCCACGGCGCCGGCACGCGGGACGTCGTACACGCCGTTCAGGCCCAGCTGGCCGAGTTGCTGCTGCACGAGCACGCGCCTCTCGCGCTGGCACAGCGGACGAGCGGGATACGCGGTGACGCCCCGCTGTTCACCTCGCTCCTGAACTACCGCCACGGCCTGACGGATTCCGAGCAGGCGCGTGACGGGCTTCCGGGCGTGGACGTGCTGTTCATGCAGGAGCGCACGAACTACCCCGTCGGCATGATCGTCGACGACATCGGCGACGGGTTCGTCCTCACGGCCCAGGTCGTCGCGCCCGGGTCGCCCGACGTCCTGTGCGCCATGATGGAGACCGTCGGCGAAGGGGTGGTAGCCGCGCTGGAATCGGCGCCTGACGCGCCGCTCGGGGACATCGACGTGCTGGGTGCCGAGGAGCGCCGGCGTGTCCTGGTGGAGTGGAACGACACCGCACGCGACCTGCCCGCGGCGACCCTGCCCGAGCTGTTCGAAACCCAGGCCGCCCGCACCCCGCACGCCACCGCCGTCGTGTTCGGCGACACCGAACTCACCTACGCCGAACTCAACACCCGCGCCAACCGCCTCGCCCGCCACCTGCTCACACACGGCGTCGGCCCCGAGCAACTGGTCGCCCTCGCACTGCCCCGGTCCATCGACCTCATCGTCACCATCCTCGCCGTCACCAAAGCCGGCAGCGCCTACCTCCCCGTCGACCCCGCCTACCCTGCCGACCGCATCGCCTACCTCCTCACCGACAGCCGGCCCGCACTCGCCATCACCAGCGAAACAACACGGGAAAAGCTGACCGCGGCCGACATCACACAACTGTCCCTCGACGACCCCCAGCTGCGACACACCCTGTCGGAACTCCCCGATCACGACCTGTCCGACACCGAACGCCACCAGCCCCTGCTGACCGCCCACCCCGCCTACGTCATCTACACCTCCGGCTCCACCGGCCGCCCCAAGGGCGTCACCGTCACCCACCACGGCCTCGCGAGCCTGATCGACGCACAGGCCGAGAAGTTCGCGATCACGACCGACAGCCGCGTCCTGCAATTCGCCTCACCCAGCTTCGACGCCGCCGTCTCCGAGATCGCCGTCACCCTGTCCACCGGCGCCACTCTCGTCGCCGCCGCCCGCGACGACCTGCTCCCCGGCCCGGCGCTGACCCGTCTCGTCGCCGACCGGAAGGTCACCCACGCCACCCTTCCCCCGGCCGTCCTCCCCGACCTGGACCCCGACGAGCTCCCGCACCTCACGACCCTCATCACCGCGGGCGAAGCCCTCCCCGCGCACCAGGTCACCCGCTGGGCCGCCGACCGCACCCTGATCAACGCCTACGGACCCACCGAGTCCACCGTCTGCGCCACCACCGGCCGGCTCACACCGCCGACAGACGTCCACATCGGCACCCCGATCACCAACACCCGCCTGTACGTCCTGAACACCGCGCTGCGGCCCGTCGCCCCCGGCGTTCCCGGCGAGCTCTACATCACCGGATCCGGCCTCGCCCGCGGCTACCTGAACCGCCCCGGCCTCACCGCCGAGCGCTTCGTCGCCGACCCCCACGGCGGACCGGGCGCACGGATGTACCGCACCGGCGACCTCGCCCGCTGGACCGCCGACGGACGGCTCGAATACCTCGGCCGCACCGACCACCAGGTCAAGATCCGCGGCTTCCGCGTCGAACCCGGCGAGATCGAGGCCGCACTGGCCTCCCACCCGGCCGTCGCCCAGGCCGCCGTCGTCGTCCGCGAGGACCAGCCCGGCGACAAGCGTCTCGTCGGCTACGTCGTCCCCACCGCCCCGGACGTGGACGGCGCCGCGGTCCGTGCCCATCTCGCCGGCCTGCTGCCCGATCACATGGTGCCCTCGGCCGTGGTCGTCCTGGACGCGCTCCCGCTGAGCGTGAACGGCAAGCTCGACCGCAACGCCCTTCCCGCGCCCACGTACGGGACGACCGAGGAGAGCCGGGAACCGCGGACCGCGCAGGAGCAGCTCCTGTGCCAGCTGTTCGCCGACGTCCTGGGCCTGCCGAAGGTCGGCATGGACGACAACTTCTTCGAGCTCGGCGGCCACTCGCTGCTGGCGACGCGTCTGGTGAGCCGTATCCGCACCACCCTCGGAAGGGAACTCCCGATCCGGGCCCTGTTCGAGACGCCCACCGTCGCGGGACTCGCCGGCCGTCTGACGGACGCCGGGACGGCACGCCGGAGGCTGACCGCCGCATCGCGCCCCGAGGCCGTCCCCCTGTCCTTCGCCCAGCAGCGGCTGTGGTTCCTCGGTGAACTCGAAGGACTCTCCGGGCTCTACAACATCCCCATCGCCCTCCGCCTCACCGGCGGCCTCGACCCCGAGGCCCTTCGCGCCGCCGTCCATGACGTCGTCACCCGTCACGAAGTCCTCCGCACGGTCTTCCCGAGCGTCGACGGCTCGCCCAGCCAGCGCATCCTCGGCCCGGACGCGGTCGACCTCCAGCTGCCCGTGAGCGACGTGACCGAGGCCGGAATCGCCCGGGCCGTCGGGGAGGAGGCCGCACGCGCCTTCGACCTCAGCCGCGAGATCCCGCTGCGGGCGCGGCTGTTCACGGTGGCGCCGCAGGACCACGTCCTGGTGGTGGTGCTCCACCACATCGCCGGTGACGGGTGGTCACTCGCGCCGCTGGCGCGGGACATCTCCACCGCGTACGCCGCCCGGTCGGGGGGCCACGCCCCCGCCTGGGAGGAGCTCCCGGTCCAGTACGCCGACTACACGCTCTGGCAGCGTGAGCTCCTCGGGGACGAGGACGCCCCCGGAAGCCTGCACGGCACACAGCTGGCCTACTGGCGCGAGGCCCTGGCCGGCCTGCCGGAGGAACTCACCCTGCCCGGCGACCGCCCCCGGCCGCCGGTGGCATCCCACCGCGGCGCCACGACCGGCGTCCGCATCGACGCGGACCTGCACGCACGGCTGACCGTGCTGGCCCGCGCCGAGGGCGCCACCATGTTCATGGTGCTCAACGCCGCACTGGCGACCCTGCTCTCCCGCCTGGGGGCGGGCACCGACATCCCCATCGGCACGCCCGTCGCCGGCCGTACCGACGAGGGCCTGGACGACCTCGTCGGGTTCTTCGTCAACACCCTGGTGATCCGTACCGACGTATCGCGCGCCCCCTCCTTCCGGGAGGTGCTGCGGCGCGTCCGCGAGCAGAGCCTGGGCGCCCTCGCCCACCAGGACGTGCCGTTCGAACGGCTGGTGGAGGACCTCGCCCCCGCCCGTTCCATGGCCCGCCACCCCCTGTTCCAGATCATGCTCGCCCTGCAGAACGCCACCGACCCGGCACTCGACCTGCCCGGCCTGGACAGCCGGCTGCTGGCCAACGGGGACCTGCCCGCCAAGTTCGACCTCGACCTCCAGCTCCGCGAGAACCACGCCGACGGCCATCCCGCCGGTCTGACCGGCACCCTCACCTACGCGGCCGACCTGTACGACCGCGCCACCGCGGACACGCTCGTCCAGCGGCTCGTCCGCGTGCTCGACGCCGTCACCGCGGACCCCGCGCTTCCGGTCACCGGCATCGACCTCCTCAGCGGCATCGAACGCGAGCGGGTGCTCGTCGAGTGGAACGACACCGGCCGGGAGGTGCCGCAGGCCACGCTGGCGGAGCTGTTCGAGGCCCAGGCGGCCCGGAGGCAGGACGCCATCGCGGTCGCGTTCGACGACGCCGAACTGTCCTACGCCGAGCTGAACGCGCGGGCCAACCGGCTGGCGCGACTCCTGGTCTCCCACGGCGTGCGGCCGGAGGACCGTGTGGCGGTGATGATGGACCGCTCGGCCGATCTGGTGGTCGCGCTGCTGGCGACGGTCAAGGCGGGGGCGGCGTACGTGCCGGTCGACCCGGCCTATCCGGCCGACCGGATCGCCTTCATGATGGCGGACGCCCGCCCGGCTCTGCTGGTCACGCAACAGGCCCATGCCCGCGTGGAGATCCCCGAGCAGCGCGTGGTGGCGGTGGACGATCCCGCCACGGTCGCCGAGCTGGAGGGCCTCGGTGCGCAGGACCTGTCGGACGCGGACCGTGGCGGGAGGCCGTCGGCCGTCCACCCGGCGTACGTGATCTACACCTCCGGGTCGACGGGGCGTCCCAAGGGCGTGGTCGTACCGCAGCAGGCCGTCGTCCGCCTCGTTCAGCAGGCGAACTACGTCACGCTGGGCGACGACGACGTGGTCGCCCAGGCGTCGTCGGTGTCGTTCGACGCGGCGACGTTCGAGATCTGGGGTGCGCTGACCAACGGCGCGAAGCTGGTGGGCGTCGACCGGGACGTGCTGCTGTCTCCCGAGCGGCTCACCGCGCGGATCGAGCGCAGCCGTATCACCACGATGTTCGTCACCACCGCGCTGTTCAACCGCCTGGCGGCGGAGGCGCGTGAGGGCCTCGGAAGCCTGCGGTACCTGCTGTTCGGCGGCGAGGCGGTCGACCCTGTGAGTGTCCGGCGGGTCATGGAGTCCGCCGGGCCGGAGCACCTGCTGCACGTGTACGGGCCGACGGAGACGACGACGTTCGCGACCTGGCACGCGGTGGAGCGGGTCGAGGGCGCTACCGTGCCGATCGGCGGCCCGGTCTCCGGCAACCGGCTGTACGTCCTGGACGCCGCGCTGCGGCCGGTGCCGCCGGGGGTGGCCGGTGAGCTGTACGTGTCCGGGGCCGGCCTGGCCCGGGGATATCTCGACCGGCCCGCGCTGAACGCGGAGCGGTTCGTCGCGGCCCCCTACGACGGGCCGGGCGAGCGGATGTACCGCACCGGGGACCTGGTGCGCTGGACCGCCGGCGGTCAGCTCGAGTTCATCGGCCGCACCGACCACCAGGTCAAGATCCGCGGCTTCCGCATCGAACTCGGCGAGGTCGAGGCCGTCCTGGCCTCCCACCCCGACATCGCCCAGGCCACCGTGGTCGTCCGCGAGGACCACCCCGGGGACAAGCGCGTCGTCGGCTATGTCGTCCCGGGCGACGACGCGAGCGGCGCCGTCCTCGACGGCCCGGACGGAGGGGCGGTCCGGGAGTACATGTCCCGGCTGCTGCCCGACTACATGGTGCCCTCGGCCGTGGTGGTCCTGGACGCGATCCCGCTCACGGTGAACGGCAAGCTGGACCGCGAGGCCCTGCCCGCCCCCGACTTCACCGCCGCGAGCCCGGGCCGCGCGTCACGGACCCTCCAGGAGGAACTCCTCACCCAGGCGTTCGCCGACGTCCTCGGCCTCCCGCACGTCGGGGTGGACGACAACTTCTTCGACCTCGGCGGCCACTCCCTGCTGGCCACCCGCCTGGTCAGCCGTGTCCGCACCACCCTCGGGGCGGAGATCCCGATCCGTGCCCTGTTCGAGACCCCCACCGTGGCCGGACTCGCCCAGCGCCTGACGGACTCCGAGACGGCACGCCAGAGGCTGACGGCCGTGCCGCGCCCCGCCACGGTGCCGCTGTCCTTCGCCCAGCAACGCCTGTGGTTCCTCGGCGAACTCGAAGGACCCTCCGGGCTCTACAACATCCCCATCACCCTCCGCCTCACCGGAGACCTCGACCCCGACGCCCTCCGCACCGCCCTCACCGACGTCGTCGCCCGCCACGAAGCCCTCCGCACCGTCTTCGCCAGCGTCGACGGCACGCCGGAGCAGCACATCCTCGGCCCGGACGCGATCGACCTCCGGCTGCCCACGGCCGAGGTGGCGGAAGGCGAGCTCGAGCAGGCGGTGGCCGACGAGTCCCACCGCCCCTTCGACCTCGCCCGCGAGATCCCGCTGCGGGCACGGCTGTTCACGGTGGCGCCGCAGGACCACGTCCTGGTCCTGGTCCTCCACCATGTCGCCGGCGACGGCTGGTCGCTCGCCCCCCTGGCGCGCGACATCTCCACCGCGTACGCCGCCCGGTCGGGCGGCCATGCCCCCGCCTGGGAACCGCTCCCGGTCCAGTACGCCGACTACGCCCTCTGGCAGCGTGAGCTGCTGGGAGACCCCGACGATCCCGAGAGCCTGCACCACGCGCAGCTCGCCCACTGGCGGCAGACGCTGGCCGGTCTTCCGGAGGAACTCGCGCTGCCCGGCGACCGTTCCCGGCCCCCCGTGGCCACCCACCGGGGCGGCACCGCGAGCCTGCACATCGACGCCGAACTGCACCAGCGGCTCAGCGCCCTCGCCCGCGCCGAAGGCGTCACCATGTTCATGGTGCTCAACGCCGCGGTGGCGACCCTGCTGTCCCGCCTCGGCGCGGGAACCGACATCCCCATCGGCACGTCGGTGGCCGGCCGCACCGACGAGAGCCTGGACGAGCTCGTCGGGTTCTTCGTCAACACCCTGGTGATCCGTACGGACGTGTCCGGCGACCCGTCGTTCCGGGAGATGCTGCGGCGCGTCCGCGAGCAGAGCCTGGGGGCCCTCGCCCGCCAGGACGTGCCGTTCGAACGGCTGGTGGAGGACCTCGCCCCCACCCGTTCCATGGCCCGCCACCCCCTGTTCCAGATCATGCTGGGTCTGCAGAACAACACCTCGCCCACCCTCGACCTGCCGGGGCTCGACGCCGCCCCGCTGCCGAGCGGCGCCCAGCCGGCCAAGTTCGACCTCGACATCCAGCTCCAGGAGACCTTCGCTCCCCAGGGCCGGCCGAACGGCCTGGCCGGCGTCATCACCTACGCGACCGATCTGTTCGACCACACCACGGTCGTCACCCTCATCGAACGGCTCGTGCGGTTCCTCGACGCCGTGGCCGACGACACCGGCCGGCCCGTCACCGGCATCGACCTGCTCAGCCCGGCCGAACGCCACCAGGTCCTCACGGAGTGGAACGACACGGCGCACGAGGTGCCCGCGTCGACGCTTCCGGAGCTGTTCCGGGCTCAGGTGGCCCGGACACCGGACGCCACCGCCGTCGTGTTCGAGGACAGCGAGGTGTCCTACGCCGACCTCGACGCACGCGCCAACCGGCTCGCCCGTCTCCTGCTCACCCACGGCGCCGGCCCCGAACGCCTCGTGGCGCTGGCGCTCCCCCGCTCGACCGACCTGATCGTCGCCCTCCTCGCCGTGCTGAAGACAGGCGGCGCCTACCTCCCCATCGACCCCGAACACCCCGCCGACCGGATCGCCTACCTGCTCTCCGACGCACGGCCGGCGCTCCTGGTCACCACGGAAGCCCTCCGTCCGGAGGGGGACGTCCCCCAACTCGTCCTCGACGACCCGCACACGGCGGGCGTCCTCGCCGGCCTGCCCGCCGGCGACCTCGACGACGCCGAGCGGCAGGGCGTGCTGCTGCCCGCGCACCCGGCGTACGTCATCTACACCTCCGGCTCCACCGGACGGCCGAAGGGCGTGACCGTCACCCACCGGGGCGTGGTCAACTACATCGCCCGCACCTGGCACGCCTATCCCCACCTCGGCGGAAGCACCCTGCTCCACGCGTCCATCGCCTTCGACCTCGGTGTCACCGCCCTGTACGGCGCGCTCACCAGCGGCGGACGCCTCCACATCGCGACCTGGGACGAGACCCTCCCGGCCACCCTCGCCGGCCACGAGATCACCTTCCTCAAGGCCACACCCAGCCACCTGGCGTTCCTCCAGACCCTCCCCGGCAACTGGGCACCCACGGGGCAGCTGATGCTCGGCGGGGAACCCCTGCGCGCGGCGCAGCTCCAGCAGTGGCACCGCGACCACCCGGACGTGCCCGTCGTCAACCACTACGGACCGACCGAGACCACCGTCGGCTGCACCGACCACCCCGTGGGCTCCGCCGGCGGCACCGGCCAGGGGATCACGCCCATCGGCCGCCCGATGTGGAACACCCAGATCTACGTGCTCGACCCGGCCCTGCGGCCGGTTCCCCCGGGCACCCCCGGCGAGCTGTACGTCGCCGGCGCCCAACTCGCCCGCGGATACCTCCACCGCCCCGCGCTCACCTCCGAGCGCTTCGTCGCCAACCCCTACGGCGGACCGGGCGCACGCATGTACCGCACCGGCGACCTGGCCCGCTGGAACACCGACGGGCAGCTGGAGCATCTGGGCCGCACCGACGACCAGGTCAAGATCCGCGGCTTCCGCATCGAACTCGGCGAGATCGAGGCCGCCCTCACCTCCCACCCCGCGGTCACACAGGCCGCCCTGGTCGTCCGCGAGGACAGCCCCGGCGACAAGCGCGTCGTCGGCTACGTCGTCGCGGGAGCGGACGTGGACGGCGCCGCCGTCCGCGCCCACGTCTCCGGTCTGCTGCCCGACTACATGGTTCCGTCGGCCGTGGTGGTCCTGGACGCACTCCCGCTCACCGCCAACGGGAAGCTCGACCGCCGCGCCCTCCCCGCACCCGCGTACGAGACGACCGAGGGGAGCCGGGAGCCGCGGACGCTCCAGGAAGAGCTCCTGTGCCAGGTGTTCGCCGGCATTCTCGGCCTGCCGCACGTCGGGGTGGACGACAACTTCTTCGACCTCGGCGGCCACTCGCTGCTCGCCGTACGGCTGGTCAGCCGTATCCGCACGGTGCTCGGGGCGGAGGTCCCGATCCGTGCCCTGTTCGAGAGCCCCACGGTCGCGGGTCTCGCGGCCCGGCTGGAGGACATGGACGAGACGCGGCCCCGGGTCACACCCAGGCCGCGGCCGGACGTCCTGCCGCCGTCCTTCGCCCAGACACGGCTGTGGCTGGTACGTGAAATGGAGGGCGGAAACGCCAACTACAACATCCCGGTGGCCCTGCGCCTGACGGGCGACCTGGACATCGAGGCGACACGTGCCGCCCTGCGCGACGTCCTCGTCCGGCACGAAGTGCTGCGGACCGTCTTCCCGGCCCCCGACGGCACACCGCGGCAGTCGGTTCTCCCCTCGGAGTCCGTGTCCTTCGACGTGCCGCTCATCGACGTCGCCGAGGCGGACCTGCGCGAGGAGGTCGTGCGGGTGTCGCGCTCCGCGTTCGAGCTGCGCACCGACATCCCGCTGCGCGCCTGGCTCTTCAGGCTGAGCCCGCAGGAGCACGTACTGGTGATCGTGGTGCACCACATCGCCGCCGATGCGTGGTCGCTGGGCCCCCTGGCGAATGACGTGTCGGCCGCCTACACGGCCCGGGCCGGCGGCCGGCCTCCCGTCTGGGAGCCCCTGCCGGTCCAGTACGCCGACTACACCCTCTGGCAGCGTGACCTCCTCGGCGACCCGGGCGACCCCGCGAGCCTGCACCACACGCAACTGGCCTACTGGCGGGAAAGGCTGGCCGGGCTCCCGGAAGAGCTCGCCCTGCCCACCGACCGGCCCCGGCCCCGGACGGCCACCCACCGAGGCGACACCTCCGGCCTGCACATCGACGCCGGACTGCACCGGCGGCTGACCGACCTGGCACGCGCCGAGGGCGTCACCATGTTCATGGTGCTCAACGCCGCGCTGGCGACCCTGTTCTCCCGCCTCGGCGCGGGCACCGACATCCCCATCGGCACCCCCATCGCCGGACGGACCGACGAGAACCTCGACCGGCTCGTGGGCTTCTTCATCAACACCCTCGTCATCCGCAACGACCTGTCCGGCGACCCCACCTTCCGCGACGCGCTCCACCGCGTCCGGGACGAGAGCCTGGGCGCCCTCGCCCACCAGGACCTGCCGTTCGAACGCCTGGTGGAAGACCTCGCGCCCGCCCGGTCCTCGGCGCGCCACCCCCTCTTCCAGACCATGCTCGTGCTGCAGAACGTCGCGCCTGCCACCCTCGATCTGCCCGGAATGGACATAGAGAGAATCGAGGTCGGCGACAATCCGGTCTTCGACCTGTCCTTCGTCCTGGCGGAGGAGTTCGACGCCGAGGGCGGTGCCGCCGGGGTGAACGGAATCGTCACGTTCGCCGCGGATCTGTTCGACCGCGCGAGCGTCGACATGCTCGTCGAGCGGCTCGTGGAGGTGCTGAACGCGGTGACGGCCGACCCGGACCTTCCGGTGGGCCGCCTCGACGTGCTGGGTGCCGAGGAGCGCCGGCGTGTCCTGGTGGAGTGGAACGACACCGCACGCGACCTGCCCGCGGCGACCCTGCCCGAGCTGTTCGAAACCCAGGCCGCCCGCACCCCGCACGCCACCGCCGTCGTGTTCGGCGACACCGAACTCACCTACGCCGAACTCAACACCCGCGCCAACCGCCTCGCCCGCCACCTGCTCACACACGGCGTCGGCCCCGAGCAACTGGTCGCCCTCGCACTGCCCCGGTCCATCGACCTCATCGTCACCATCCTCGCCGTCACCAAAGCCGGCAGCGCCTACCTCCCCGTCGACCCCGCCTACCCTGCCGACCGCATCGCCTACCTCCTCACCGACAGCCGGCCCGCACTCGCCATCACCAGCGAAACAACACGGGAAAAGCTGACCGCGGCCGACATCACACAACTGTCCCTCGACGACCCCCAGCTGCGACACACCCTGTCGGAACTCCCCGATCACGACCTGTCCGACACCGAACGCCACCAGCCCCTGCTGACCGCCCACCCCGCCTACGTCATCTACACCTCCGGCTCCACCGGCCGCCCCAAGGGCGTCACCGTCACCCACCACGGCCTCGCGAGCCTGATCGACGCACAAGCCGAGAAGTTCGCGATCACGACCGACAGCCGCGTCCTGCAATTCGCCTCACCCAGCTTCGACGCCGCGATGGCCGAGATCGCGGTGACGTTGTGCAGCGGGGCCTCCCTTGTCCTGGCGGCTCAGGAGGACCTGGTGAGCGGGCCGGCGCTGACCCGCTTCATCACCGCCGGCGAGGTGACTCATGTGACGCTGCCGCCCGTCATGCTGGCCGAGCTCGCGGCGGACAGCCTGCCCACGGTGACCTCGTTGGTGACCGCCGGTGAGTCGCTGCGGCCGGATCTCGTCGGCCGGTGGGCGGCAGGGCGTCGTCTGGTCAACGCCTACGGCCCGACCGAGTCGACGGTCTGCACGACGATGGGGGTGCTGAGCGCCGACAGCGCGATCCCGTACATCGGGGAACCGATCGCCGACACCCGGGTGTTCGTGCTGGACGCCGCGCTTCGGCCGGTGCCGATCGGGGTGGCCGGGGAACTGTACGTGTCCGGCGCCGGTCTGGCCCGGGGATACCTCGACCGGCCCGCGCTGACCGCGCAGCGGTTCGTCGCCAGCCCCTTCGGCGGACCGGGCGCACGGATGTACCGCACCGGCGACCTGGCCCGCTGGACCACCGACGGACAGCTGGAGTACCTGGGCCGCACCGACGACCAGGTCAAGATCCGCGGCTTCCGCATCGAACTCGGCGAGATCGAGGCCGCACTGGCCTCCCACCCGGCCGTCGCCCAGGCCGCCGTCGTCGTCCGCGAGGACACGCCCGGCGACAAGCGCCTCGTCGGCTATGTCGTCGCCACCGGGGACTCCGCCCCGCAGACGGACAATGCCGCCCTTCGCAACCACGTCGCCGGCCTGCTGCCGGACTACATGGTGCCCGCGGCCGTGGTGTACCTGGACGCGCTCCCGCTCACGGTGAACCGCAAGCTGGACCGCAAGGCCCTGCCCGCCCCCGACTACGGCACCGGTGCCATCGGCCGCGGCCCGGCGAACCTGCGGGAGGAAATCCTCTGCACGGTCTTCGCCGAGGTCCTCGACCTGCCGTCGGTCGGCGTCGACGACAACTTCTTCGAACTCGGCGGGCACTCCCTGCTCGCGACCCGTCTGGTCAGCCGCATCCGGTCGGTGTTCGGAACGGAGGTACCGATCCGGGCACTGTTCGAGACCCCCACCCCGGCCGCTCTCGCGGGCCGGCTGACCGCCTCCGGCGCGTCCCGGCCCTCGTTGGCGCCGGCGCAGCGGCCGGAGCTGGTGCCTCTCTCCTTCGCGCAGCAGCGGCTGTGGTTCCTGGGCGAACTGGAAGGCCCCTCGGCCACCTACAACATCCCGATGGCACTGCGCCTGACCGGCACCCTGGACACCGACGCCCTCCACGCCGCGCTCCGCGACGTCGTGGCCCGGCACGAGGTCCTGCGCACGACGATCACCACCGTTGACGGCCGGCCCTACCAGCGGATCGTGGACGCCGACGCGGTCGGTGACCTGCTCACGGTCGTCGACGCCGAACAGGTCGCGCAGGCCGGGCTGACCCGCCTGGTCGCCGAGGCCGCGGGCCACCGGTTCGACCTGACGGGTGAGATCCCCCTGCGCGCCGGCCTGCTGCGGACCGCTCCCGACGAGCAGGTACTCGTCGTGGTGATGCACCACATCGCCGGTGACGGCTGGTCCCTGGGCCCCCTCGCCCAGGACCTGTCGACCGCCTACACCGCCCGCGCCACCGGCACCGCCCCCGCATGGGCCCCGCTGCCGGTCCAGTACGCCGACTACAGCCTCTGGCAGCGCGACCTCCTCGGCGACGCGACCGACCCCGACAGCCTCCTCACCGAACAACTCGCCCACTGGCGCCACGCACTGGACGGGACACCCGAGGAACTGGCACTGCCCACCGACCGGCCACGTCCCCCCGTGGCCTCCCACCGGGGCGGAACCATCGAGTTGCACATCGAGGCCGAGGTGCACCGGGCACTGGTCGACCTGGCGCGGGCGCAAGGGGTGACGGTGTTCATGGTGGTGCAGGCGGCACTGGCCACCTTGCTGCACCGCCTCGGCGCCGGCGACGACATCCCCATCGGCACCCCCATCGCCGGACGCACCGACGAGGCACTCGACGACCTGGTCGGATTCTTCGTCAACACCCTCGTCCTACGCTCCGACCTGTCAGGCAACCCCGACTTCACGCAGCTCCTCGACCGCATCCGCGAACACGCACTCAACGCCTACGCGCACCAGGACGTGCCCTTCGAACGGCTGGTGGAAGAACTCACCCCGACCCGGTCCATGGCCCGCCACCCCCTGTTCCAGGTCATGCTCACCCTGCAGAACAACACGCAGGCCAGACTGGAGCTGCCCGGCCTGAACGTCGAGGCGCTCCCCACCGGGGCCGGTCCCGCCAAGTTCGACCTCGACGTCCAGCTCAATGAACACCTCACCGATGACAGGACCCCCGCGGGCCTGCACGGTGTCCTCACCTACGCCACGGACCTGTTCGACCACCACACCGCCGCCGGCATCGCCGAACGCTTCGTCCGGGTCCTGCACACCGTGACCGCCGACCCGTCGGTGCCGGTCGACGGCATCGAGGTACTGGACGCCGCCGAACGCGACCGGATCCTTGTGACATGGAACGACACCGCCCGCGACGTCCCCCTCGCGACGCTTCCCGAGCTGTTCCAGGCCCAGGCCGCGCGCACCCCGGACGGGACCGCGGTCGTGTTCGAGGACACCGAACTGTCCTACGCGGAACTCAACACCCGCGCCAACCGGCTCGCACGGCTTCTCCTCGACCGCGGCGTACGGCCTGAGGACATCGTCGCTCTGGCACTGCCACGGTCGATCGACCTCAGCGTCGCCATCCTGGCCGTGCTCAAGGCGGGAGCCGCCTACCTGCCGATCGATCCGCGCTATCCCGCGGACCGGATCGCCTACATGCTCACCGACGCCCGACCGGCAGTCCTCATCAGCGGCGAAGCGGCGCAGGACGAACTGCCGCCGACCGACGTGGTGCACCTGTCGCTGGAGGACGCGCGGCTGCGGGAAGAGCTGGCGGGCCGCCCCGGCCACGACGTGACCGACGCCGAACGCCACGCCCCGCTGCTGATCACCCACCCCGCCTACGTCATCTACACCTCCGGCTCGACGGGCCGTCCCAAGGGCGTCCTGGTCACCCACCGTGGCGTGCCGAACCTCGCCGCCGACCACATCGAGCGGCTCGGGATCGGCCCCGAGAGCCGGCTGCTCCAGTTCGCCTCGCCCAGCTTCGACGCCTCGGTGGCCGACATGTGGCCGGCCTGGCTGGCGGGCGCGGCCCTGGTGCTGGCTTCCGCGGACCAGATGTCGCCCGGTGCGCCGTTGGCGCAACTGGCCGCCCGGCAGCGCGTCACCCACGCGACCCTTCCTCCCGCGACGCTGCCGCTGCTCGCCTCGGCGGGCGGTCTCCCGGAGGCGATGACCCTGGTGGTCGCCGGTGACGTGTGCCCGCCGGAGACCGCTGAGCGGTGGTCTCGCGGCCGGCTCATGCTGAACATCTACGGGCCGACGGAAGCGACGGTCGCCTCGCTGGCCAGCGCCCCCTTGTCCGGACCCGGCGTTCCTCCCATCGGCGCGCCCCTGTGGAACATGCGCGCCTACGTCCTGGACTCCGGTCTGCGGCCGGTACCCCCCGGCGTCGCGGGCGAGTTGTATCTGGCCGGCGTGCAGTTGGCCCGGGGCTATGTCAACCGGCCCGCGCTGACCGCGGAACGCTTCGTCGCCACCCCCTACGGGGAACCGGGCGAGCGCATGTACCGCACCGGCGACCTGGCCCGCTGGAACACCGACGGGCAACTGGAGTACCTGGGGCGCACCGACCACCAGGTCAAGATCCGCGGCTTCCGCATCGAACTCGGCGAGATCGAGGCCGCGCTGACGGCGCATCCGTCCGTCGCCCAGGCCGCCGTGATCGTCCGCGAGGACCAGCCCGGCGACAAGCGACTGGTCGGCTACGTCGTCCCCACCGGGGACTCCGCCCCGGGGACGGACGGTCCCGCCCTGCGCGCCCACGTCGCCGGCCTGCTGCCGGACTACATGGTGCCGGCGGCGATCGTCGAACTGGACGCGCTCCCGCTCACGGTCAACCGCAAGCTCGACCGCAAGGCCCTGCCGGCCCCCGACTACGGCGCCGGTGTCACCGGCCGCGGCCCGTCGAACCCGCAGGAGGAGATCCTCTGCGCGGTCTTCGCCGAGGTGCTCGACCTGCCGTCGGTCGGTGTCGACGACAACTTCTTCGAACTCGGCGGGCACTCGCTGCTCGCGGTGACGCTGGTGGAGCGGGCGCGGGAGCGGGGCATCGCGGTGGATGTCCGCTCGCTGTTCGTCAGCCCGACGGTGGCGCGACTGGCCGCGGCCGTCGAACAGGCGGCCGGGCAGGTCGCCGTCCCGGCGAACGGCATCCCCGCCGACGCCACGGTGATCACGCCGGAGATGGTGACGCTGGCCGACCTCACCGGCGAGGAGATCGAGCGGATCGCCGCCGACGCTCCGGGTGGGGCGGCCAACATCGCCGACATCTACCCGCTGGCCCCGCTGCAGGAGGGGATCCTCTTCCACTCCCTGATGGAGAGCGGGAACGCAGGCGACCCCTACGTCCTGCCGATCGTGCTGGGATTCGATTCCCGGGCGCGGGTGGAGGCGTTCCTCGCCGCGGTGCAGCGGGTCGTCGACCGGCACGACATCCTGCGGACCTCCTTCGCCTGGGAGGGGCTGCGCGAACCGGTCCAGGTGGTGGCGCGCCAGGCGACGCTCACCGTGCGGGAGGTGGACCTCCCCTCGGAGTCGGACGACAGTGCGGACATGGCGGACCGGCTCCTCGCGGCCTGCCCGACGAGCATGGACCTCTCCCGAGGCCCGTTGCTGCGCGCCCATATGGCCCGGCAGCCCGGCGGGGACCGCTGGATCGTGGTCCTGCAGGTCCATCACCTGATCCAGGACCACACCGCGCTGGACGTGGTCATGGGTGAGGTGTCGGCCTTCCTCGACGGGCGGCAGGACACCCTGCCCGAGCCGCTGCCGTTCCGGGAGTTCGTCGGGCAGGCCAGGGCGGGAGTGTCCTCCAAGGAGCACGAGACGTTCTTCGCGGCTCTGCTCGGCGATGTGAGCGAGCCGACCGCGCCGTACGGCTTGCTGGACGTGCTCGGAGACGGGCGTGACGTGGCCGAGGCGCGGACGCCGCTCGCCGCGGATCTCGCGGTGCGGCTGCGGGAGCAGGCCCGGCGCCTGGGTGTCAGCCCGGCGACGCTGTTCCACGTCGCCTGGGCGCGCGTCGTGGCGGCCACCTCGGGCCGCGACGACGTGGTGTTCGGCACCGTGCTGTTCGGCCGGATGAACGCGGGCGCCGGAGCCGACCGGGTACCCGGCCTGTTCATGAACACCCTTCCCGTCCGGGTGAACGCGAGTGCCGGGGGTGTGCTGGAGGCCGTGCGCGGGATGCAGCGGCAGCTCGCGGAACTGCTGGTGCACGAGCACGCTCCGTTGGCGGTGGCGCAGCAGGCCAGCGGGGTCTCCGCGCAGACCCCGCTGTTCACCTCGCTGTTCAACTACCGCCACAGCGAGGCGGCCGCCGCCGGCGCCGGGCTTGACGGTGTCGACCTGCTCAATGCGCGTGAGCGCACCAACTACCCGGTCGCCGTCAGCATCGACGACACCGGTGAGGGCTTCGCCGTGAAGGCCCAGTCGGTCTCCCCGATCGATCCGGGCGCCCTTGCCTCGATGGTGACCACTGCGGCCGACGCCATCGTGTCGGCGCTGGAGTCGGCACCGTCGACCGCGCTCGGTCAGGTCGAGGTGCTTCAGGCCGTCGAGCGGGAGCGGCTGTTGGTCGGCTGGAACGACACCGCCCGCGAGGTCGCTCCCGCGACGCTCCCCGAGCTGTTCCAGACGCGGGCCGCCCGCACCCCCGACGCGACCGCGGTGCGGTACGAGGGCCTCGAACTCACCTACGCCGAACTGAACGCACGGGCCAACCGGCTGGCGCGACTGCTGACAGCACACGGCGCGGGTCCCGAGCAGCGGGTCGCGGTCATGATGGACCGCTCACCCGACCTCGTCACCACCCTCCTCGCCGTGGTCAAGACCGGCGCCGCGTATGTGCCGATCGACCCGGAGTACCCGGCGGAGCGCGTCGCCCACGTCCTGGAGGACGCGAAGCCCGCATTGGTCGTCACCACCCGTGACACCGAGGGCGCACTGCCGCGGACCGTGACACGCGTGGTCCTGGACGACCCCACGACCGTCACCGACCTGGGAAGGCGGCCCGGCGACAACCTGTCGGACACCGACCGCGGCGGACCCCTCCTGCCCGCACACCCCGCCTACGTCATCTACACCTCCGGCTCCACCGGCCGCCCCAAGGGCGTCGCCGTCCCGCACGCAGGCGTCGTGAACCGACTCACCTGGATGCAGGACACCTACCGCCTCACCCCCGACGACCGCGTCGTGCAGAAGACACCCTTCGGATTCGACGTATCCGTATGGGAGTTCTTCTGGCCGCTCCTCGAGGGCGCCACCCTCGTCGTCGCCCGCCCCGGCGGACACCGCGACCCCGCCTACCTCGCCGAACTCATCCAGCGCGAGAACGTCACCATCGCCCACTTCGTGCCGTCGATGCTCCAGGTGTTCGTCGCGGCGGCCGAAGCCTCGCACTGGGCACTGCCCTCACTGCGCGCCGTCATGGCCAGCGGCGAGGCCCTGCCCGCCGAACTCCGCGACCGCTTCACCGCCTCCCTCGGCATCCCCCTGCACAACCTCTACGGCCCCACCGAAGCCTCCATCGACGTCACCGCCTTCACCTGCGAACCCGACACCGACACCGACGGCGTCGTCCCCATCGGCCGCCCCGTCTGGAACACCCAGGTCTATGTGCTCGACACCGCACTGCGGCCCGTACCGCCCGGCGTCACCGGGGAGCTCTACCTCGCCGGCGTCCAACTCGCCCGCGGCTACGTCAACCGACCCTCACTCACCGCCGAACGCTTCGTCGCCAACCCCCACGCCGAACCCGGCGCACGCATGTACCGCACCGGCGACCTCGCCCGCTGGAACACCGAAGGCGCCCTGGAATACCTCGGCCGCACCGACGACCAGGTCAAACTCCGCGGCTTCCGCATCGAACTCGGCGAGATCGAAACCGCACTCCTCACCCACCCCTCCGTCGGCCAGGCAGCCGTCATCGTCCGCGAAGACCACCCCGGCGACAAACGCCTCACCGGATACATCGTCCCGGCGAGCGGTCAGGACGGCGGCCTGGACATCGCGGAGGTCCGTGCCGGCCTGTCCGCCCTGCTGCCGGAGTACATGGTCCCGTCCGCGATCGTGGTCCTGGACGCGCTGCCGCTGACGGTCAACGGCAAGCTCGACCGCAAGGCGCTGCCGGCGCCGGAGCACTCCGCCGGACAGACGAGCAGGCAACCGGGAACCTCCCACGAGTACCTGCTCCGCGAGGTGTTCGCCGATGTCCTCGGCCTTCCTGTGGTCGGGGTGGACGACAACTTCTTCGAGCTGGGCGGGCATTCACTGCTCGCCGTGCGGCTGCTCGGGGAGATCCGCAACGCCACCGGCGCGCAACTGCCCCTCGCGAGCGTGTTCCAGAACCCGACCGTGGCGGGCCTGGCATCACTGCTCGGCACCGGCACCGAGGAGGACCTCATCCAGCCGGTGGTGGCGCTGCGCGGGCACGGAGACCGGCCGCCGCTGTTCTGCCTGCCCCCCGCCAGCGGTTTCGGCCTGTCCTACATCGGTCTGGTGCGGCACCTGGACGCCGACCAGCCCGTGTACGGACTGCAGGCTCCGGGCGTGACCCTGGCGGAGACGACTCCGTCCGATCTCGACGCGCTGGTCACCTGGTACGTCGACCACATCAGGAGCGTCCAGCCGAGCGGCCCCTACCACCTGCTGGGCTGGTCCATGGGCGGCAACCTCGGGCACGCCGTCGCAATACGGCTCCAGCAGGCCGGGCAGGAGGTGCCTCTGCTGGCCATGATGGACGCCTACCCGCCGGACACCGACGCCCCGCATGCGGAGGCCGACGACCACACCGTCATGGTTCAGCTCCTGCACGCCCTCGGGCACCCGGTGGACACCTCGGACGGTCCGCTCACGGTGCCCGGGACATTGCAGATCATCAAGGAGGAGATCCCCGCTCTGAAGGACCTGACCGAGGACCACATCCAAGGGGTGATCCAGAACACTCGCGACAACTGGAGGATGGTCCGGCGCACCACGCCGGGGCACTTCGCCGGCGACATCGTCCACTTCCCCGCGACGGAGACCGGGTACTCGCAGGAGGAGGTCCGCCGTCGGTGGGCGCCCTACGTGACCGGGAGCCTGCACATCCATCCCGTCGCGTCCGCCCACAACGACATGACCCGGCCCGAGCCCCTGCGTCAGGTGGGGACAGTACTGGCCGCCGCCTTGGCGAGGCGTTCGCGGTGACCGCCGGGGCCCACGCGCGAGACCGCGCGTGGGCCCCGCGAGCCGCGACCCGCCGACGCCGGTCCAGGACACCGGTCCCCCGCGGGATCCCCAGAAATGCTCAAGGGCCGGTTTCGGATATCTCCGAAACCGGCCCTGAACCACGACTGTCTCCAGTCGGGACGACAGGATTTGAACCTGCGACCCCTTGACCCCCAGTCAAGTGCGCTACCAAGCTGCGCCACGTCCCGATGCGCTTCGCCGCGGAGAACCGCGTGATCGCGCGCTGAGTACATTACCCCACACCGCCGGACGCGCCGAAGCGGGGCCCCGGGCGCGACAATCGCCGTATGGGCAGCACACCGGAGGGACGGCGGACCGGCGCACGGGACCGCGACGGCGAGGGCCGCGCCCGCAGCGCACGGCCGCGCGACGGGCTCGGACGGCCCCTGCCGTACGGCGCGCGGGGCGTGGAACGGCAGCCCGAGGGGGTCGTGCGGAGGCCGCCGGAGACGGTCGCCGAGGCGCAGGCCCTCCTCGACGCGGGCAAGCCCTTCCACGCGCACGAGGTCTTCGAGGACGCCTGGAAGTCGGGCCCGGAGGACGAACGCACGCTGTGGCGGGGCCTGGCCCAGTTGGCAGTCGGTCTGACCCACGCGGCCCGCGGCAACACGACGGGCGGCGCCCGGCTGCTGCGCCGGGGCGCGGGCGCGCTCGAGGAGTGGGCGGGCCGGACCGGGCGGAAGCGGCCCTACGACCTGGACCTGCCGGGGCTCGCCCGGTGGGCGCGGACGCTGGCCGCCGACGTGGACGGGGGCGTGGCGGTGGACGCCGGGACACGGGCACCAGGGCTGCGAGGGGTGTGAGGGGCCGTGTCCACGCCTCGCGCGACGCGGCCTGGCGCCGTCGGGACCCAGGAGGCGGTGGGTCCGCCGTCCGCGAGGTGCGGCAGACTCGGGGCGTGCGAAGGATTCATGTCATCGGTATCGGCGCGGGCGACCCCGACCAGCTGACCCTTCAGGCGGTCCGGGCGCTGCGGAGCACGGACGTCTTCTTCCTGCTCGACAAGGGCGAGGTGAAGTCCGATCTGACCCGGCTGCGCACGGACATGCTCGACGCGCACCTGCCGGAGGGGACGTACCGCCTGGTCGAGGCGCGTGATCCGGACCGGGACCGCGGCGCGGGCGGCGCGGCGTACTCGCCCGCCGTCGGGGACTGGCGCAGCGCCCGTGCCGGAATCTACGAGCGGCTGATCGCCGAGGAGTTGGGCGAGACCGAGAGCGGCGCGTTCCTGGTGTGGGGCGACCCCGCGCTGTACGACAGCACGCTCGGCATCCTGGAGGAGGTCCGGGCCCGCGGCGCGGTGGACTTCACGTACGACGTCGTGCCCGGCATCAGCAGCGTCTCGGCACTGGTGGCCCGGCATCGCACGGGGCTGAACCGGGTCGCCCGGCCGGTGCAGATCACCACGGGCCGGCGACTCGCCGAGGGCTTCCCCGAGGGCGTGGACGACGTGGTCGTGATGCTCGACGCCCACCAGACCTTCCGGCACTACGCCGATCAGGACATCGACATCTACTGGGGCGCCTACATCGGCACACCGGACGAGATCCTCGCCTCCGGCCCGATCGCGGAGGCGGCGCCCCGCATCGAGCGGCTGCGTGCCGAGGCCCGGGAGCGCAAGGGCTGGATCATGGACACGTACCTGCTGCGCCGGAACCCGGGCGACCGGTAGCCCGCGTGCGGCACCCGATCCCCTGGGACCGCTCCCACGGCGACCCGTCGGCGTCCGGCGCCTCCGCAGCGGCTTTCTTGCGCTGCCCGCTGGCGCCGCGTCGGCTGCCGGACACCGCAGCGTCATACCGGGAGGGCACGTTTCGCCCGTCCCCACCTGTCTCGCCTTGCATCCGTCCACCCCGCTCCTCACGGGCGCGATGCGAAAGGACGACGTACGCCGTGTCCCTGGTCCCCCCGGCCGCCGCTCTCCCCAGCGCGCTCGCCACCGCCGCCCCCGTCCGGTCCCCCTCCGCCGCACGCCGGTCCCGCCTGACCCGTCATGTCCTCACCGCGCTGCCGCTGCTGCTCATCGGCGGCTGGGCGGTCGTCGACTGGCCGTCCGTGCGCGACGGCGCCGCCCGGCTCGCCGCCGCCGACCCCGGCTGGCTGCTCGCGGCCCTGTTCTTCACCTGCCTCGGCTGGCCGGCCGCCGCGTTGGTACGGCAGGGCGCGATTCCCGAGCGGCTGCCGCCGGGGCTGCTGATCGCCTCGCAGTTCGCCGCCGGCGCCGCCAACCACGTGCTCCCCGCCAGCATCGGCGCCCACGCGGTGACCCTGCGCTTCCTCCAGAGCCAGGGCATACCCCTGGCCCGGGGCACCGCGTCCCTCGCGCTGTACTCGCTGGTCAAGCCGGTGGCGAAGACGGCGGTGCTGATCGTCTTCCTCGTCGCCCTCCCCGGCATGCTGCACCTCGGCGCACTCGTCCCCGACGACAGCACCCTGCTGCTGGTCGCCGCCGGCGTGGGCGTCGCCTTCGTCGTCGCCGGCTGCGTACTGGCGGCCGTGCCCGCCCTGCGCCGGCCCGCCGTCCGCTTCCTGCGTACCGCGACCACCGACGCCCGCGTGCTGCACACCCGGCCGAGCCGTGTCCTCGCGCTGTGGGGCGGGGCCGCCGCCACCCCGCTGCTCCAGGGCAGCGTGATCGCCACCGTCGGCTTCTCGCTCGGGCTGGAGCTGTCCTGGGCGCAGGTGGTCTTCGCCCTGCTGATCGCCAGCACCGCGGTCGGTGCCGTGCCCGCGCCGGGCGGGATCGGACCGGTGGACGCCGCGCTGGTGTTCGCCATGGCGGCCTTCGGCGCGCCGGTGGGCCTGGCGACGGCGACCGTCATCGCCTACCGCCTGCTCACGGTGTGGCTGCCGCTGCTGCCGGGGGCGCTGGTGCTGTCGGCGCTGCTGCACCGCAAGATCCTCTGAGTCCCGGCCGGCCACCGGACGGGGGCGGGCCCAGCGCGCGTTCGCGGTGGTCCCGCGGCAAGGGGGCGCGTGGCGTCGACGACGGTGAAGGGGGGCCGGGCCACCCCCGACCGGCGGCCGGCCCGGCGGCGCCGCCACACCACTCGCCGCCGTGGGAATCGCCGGGGCGCGACGGACGTCCGGGCGGGATGTGGTGACGCGCCCGTGGGGCCTCACCGGGTGCGGCCGATCGGCCCATATCGCCGTCCCCGTCATCGGCGGGGGCCTTGTGGTACGCGCCCGCATGGCTATCGTCCAGCCATGGATCCAGTGCACGCCGTGCTCATCGACATCGACGGTGTCCTCACCGTCTCGTGGCGGCCGCTGCCCGGTGCGGTCGAGGCCCTGCGGGCCGTCCGGGACACCGGACTGCCGTTCGCCCTGGTGACCAACACGACGTCCCGGACGCGCGCGTCACTCGCCGGGACGCTGGCGCGGGCGGGCTTCCCGGTGACGGCGGAGGACATCCTGACCGCGCCGTCCGCGACCGCCGCCCACCTCGCGGAGCACTTCCCGGGGGCTCGCTGTCTGCTGCTGAACAGCGGGGACATCGGGGAGGACCTGGAGGGCGTGCGGCTGGTGGACGGCGACCTGGACGCCGGGGACGAGACGGTGGACGTGGTGATCGTGGGTGGCGCCGGTCCCGAGTTCACCTACCCGGCGCTCGACCGGGCCTTCGGGCACCTTCAGCGCGGTGCGCGGCTCGTGGCCATGCACCGCAACCTGTACTGGCGTACGGAGGCGGGCCTGCGGCTCGACGCCGGGGCGTACCTGGCCGGGCTGGAGC
Source organism: Streptomyces sp. NPDC002309 (assembly GCF_053593375.1). Lineage (NCBI taxonomy): Bacteria > Bacillati > Actinomycetota > Actinomycetes > Kitasatosporales > Streptomycetaceae > Streptomyces > Streptomyces sp. NPDC002309. Next base: position 37,568 of record NZ_JBSFCI010000030.1, read on the forward strand.
GAGCCGCCCGTGTCGAGGCCGTGGTGACCGGCAAGCCCTCGGCGGCGTTCTTCGAGGCGGCGCTGGCCCGGCTCGGTGTGCGCGCGGGCGAGGCGATGATGGTCGGCGACGACATCGAGTCCGACGTCCTCGCGGCGCAGCGGGCCGGGATGACGGGAGTGCTGGTGAGGACCGGGAAGTATCTGCCGGAGACGCACCGGGAGGCGGGCGGCACACCCGATCACGTGATCGACTCGTTCGCCGACGTCCCCTCGCTGCTCGGGCTGGACGAGAGGCACTAAAGCAGGAGCAGATGCAGGCCGCCCACCACGGTCGCCGCGATCACCAGCTGCTCGAACAGCCGCTGGTTGATCCGGTCCACGGCCCACTTGCCGAGGACGGCGCCGGGCACCACGAACCCGACGAGCGCGGCGTCCAGCAGCAGGGACCGGCCGTCGATCAGGCCGAGCCCCGCGCTGAAGGGCACCTTGGACACGTTGACGATCAGGAAGAAGAACGCCGACGTGCCCAGGAAGCCCAGCTTGCGAAAGCCCGCCGACAGCAGGTACATCGACATCACCGGGCCACCGGCGTTGGCGACCATGGTGGTGAAGCCTCCGAGGACGCCGTAGGAACGGGCCTTGACACGGCCCTTCCCGCTGGTCACGGAGTCGGGCTCCGCGCCGGTCGCCTCCCTCGCGCGGCGACGCCACATCGTCACACCCGCCATCAGCAGCAGGATCGCCCCGATCGAGGTCCGGACGATCCCGTCGTCGGCCCACACCAGGAACAGCGTGCCGAACACGACGCCCGCCGCGACCGCGGGGAAGAGCCGCCACAGCGTGGGCCAGTGGGCGTGCCGCCGGTAGGTGAGGACCGCGAGCACGTCGCCCGCGATCAGGATCGGGAGCAGCACCCCGGTCGAGGCGCGGGCCGGCAGCACCGCCGCGAAGACGGCGAGGCTGACCGTGTTGGCCCCGCTCACGGCGGTCTTGGAGAAGCCGACCAGGAGCGCGGCGAAGGCGAGGGCGGCGAACTCCCAGCCGGTGATGTGCCAGAGCGTCATCGTGTCCATGCGGATACCGATGGTATGCCCATGCATTTGGTCGGGGCACGGTGCGTCCCGTCACGCGGCCCGCACGCGGCCCTGTCCGAGGGACGCTCCTCCGGCGGGACGCCCCTCTGGCGGGTCCCGCTCCTACGGGCCCCGTCCCGGCGGCTCCCGCCCCTACAGGCCCAGCCCCGGCGACGCCGACGCGATCCGGGCGGGGAACCCCGCTAGGCCCGCTCCACCAGCACCGCGCTGCCCTGGCCCACGCCCACGCACATCGTGGCCAGCCCGCGCCCGGCGCCCGTGCGGCGCATCCGGTGCAGGAGCGTGGTCAGGATGCGGGCGCCTGAGCAGCCGAGCGGGTGGCCGAGGGCGATGGCGCCGCCGCTCGGGTTGACCAGCTCGGGGTCGATGCCCAGCCGGTCCACGCAGGCGAGGGCCTGTGCGGCGAACGCCTCGTTGAACTCGGCCTCCTCGATCTCGCCGACGTTCCACCGGGCGCGCCCCAGCACCTTCTGCGTGGCGGGGACGGGGCCGATGCCCATCACGTCGGGGTGGACGCCGGCGGAGGCCCCGGCGACGTAGCGGCCCAGGGACTCGAGCCCCAGTTCGTTCAGCGCCTCCTCGCTGACCAGCAGCAGCCCCGCGGCGCCGTCGTTCATGGGGGAGGCGTTGCCCGCGGTCACCGTGCCGCCCTGGCGGAACACGGGCTTCAGCCGGGCGAGCTTCTCGTACGAGGTGTCCTCACGGACGCATTCGTCACTGTCGACCACCGCGCCGTCGGGACGGCTCACCGGCAGGAGCTCGTCGTCGAAGTGGCCGTTCTTGCGGGCCTCGGCGGCCAGCCGGTGGCTGCGCAGCGCGAACTCGTCCTGGCGTTCGCGCGAGACGCCGTAGCGCTCGGCGACCTCCTCCGCCGTCTCCCCCATGGAGAGCAGGCCGTGCAGTTCCTTCATCGCCGGGTTGACCAGCCGCCAGCCGAGGCGGGTGTCGACGGTCTCCATGCGGTGCGGCAGGGCCTCGTCGGGACGGGGCAGCACGAACGGGGCGCGGCTCATCGACTCGGAGCCGCCCGCGACCACGATGTCGGCCTCGCCGGCGGCGATGGTGCGGGCCGCGAGGGTGATCGCCTCCAGGCCGGAGGCGCACAGGCGGTTGACGGTGGCCCCGGGGACGGACTCGGGGAGGCCGGCGAGCAGGGCGGCCATGCGGGCCACGTTGCGGTTGTCCTCGCCGGCCTGGTTGGCGGCACCCCAGTAGACGTCGTCGACGCGGGCCGGGTCGAGCGCCGGCACTTCGGCGACAAGGGCGCGGACGACCGCCGCGGCGAGGTCGTCGGGACGTACCGACGAGAGGGATCCGCGGAGCTTGCCGATGGGGGTGCGGCGGGCGGCCGCGAAGTGGACGGGACGCACGACAGGACTCCTGACCGGGGGCTGGATCAGCAGCCCCGAAGTTTAATTAGCACTGCTAGTTTTGGACTATAGCCTCCCGCGCCCCGCCAGGGAAGATCCCGGGAAGCCCGCACCGGGGCGGCCGGGACGGCCGGGACAGCCATGTCCGGACGCCCCGCCGCCCCGCCGCCCGGCCGATCCGCCCGTGAACGCGTGCCGGTCGAGGAATTCGAGACCGCCCGTGTTTGCACCGGTTCGTCCAGGGCACCCACGCCCGCATGAAGTGGTTGACGAGAGCCGCCTGCGTGGACGAGGACCCCGAGTTGTTCTTCCCCGTGGGCACGACGGGACCGGCGCTGAGGGACACCGCGGCCGCCAAGCGCGTCTGCGCCCGGTGCACGGTGATCGACCAGTGTCTGCGCCACGCGTTGAGCAGCGGGCAGAACTCGGGCGTGTGGGGCGGGACGGACGAGCAGGAACGCGCCGAACTGCTCCGCACGTCCAGGATCGGCGACGGCATGAGAGCACCCCGGCCCGCCGGTGACGCACGCCGGTGACGCACGCCGGTGACGCCGAACCGGCCGCGACCGCCGTGCCACCCGCACGGCCGGCCGCGGCCGGTTCGGCACCCGTCACATCGTGCGGGCGAGGCGGTCGGCGAGCAGCTTGGCGAAGCGCGCCGGATCGGCGAGGTCGCCGCCCTCGGCGAGCAGGGCCGTGCCGTAGAGCAGCTCGGCGGTCTCGGCCAGCTCCGCGTCCGCACCGCGCTCCTCGTACGCCGACCTGAGCCCGCCGACCAGCGGGTGCTCGGGGTTCAGTTCGAGGATGCGCTTGACCGGCGGGAGTTCCTGGCCCATCGCCCGGTACATCCGCTCCAGGGCCGGGGTGATGCCGTCGGCGTCGTTGACCAGGCACGCCGGCGAACTCGTCAAGCGCGTGGTCAGCCGGACGTCCTTCACCTCGTCGAGGGTCTCGTTCAGCCAGGTCAGCAGGGTCGCGTAGGCGCCCGACCGCTCCTCGGACACCTCCTCCTCCGCGGGCAGGTCGACCGCGCCGCGCGCGACGGACCGGAACTCCTTGCCCTCGTGCTGCCGCACCGCCTCGACCCAGATCTCGTCCACCGGGTCGGTGAGCAGCAGGACCTCGTACTCCTTGGCCCTGAAGGCCTCCAGGTGCGGGGAGTTCTCGATCTGGGCGCGGCTCTCGCCGGTCATGAAGTAGATCTTGTCCTGGCCGTCCTTCATCCGGGCGGCGTACTCGGCCAGGGTGGTGGGCTCGTCGCCGGCGGTGGAGGCGAACGACGCGATGTCGAGGATCGCCTTGTGGTCCTCGGCCGGGTCGAGCAGGCCCTCCTTGACCACGGCGCCGAACTCGCGCCAGAACGTCCGGTACTTCTCGGTGTCGTTGCGCAGGAGGTCCTTGACGGTGGCCAGGACCTTCTTGGCCAGGCGGCGCCGGATCAGCTGGATGTGCCGGTCCTGCTGGAGGATCTCCCGGGAGACGTTCAGCGACAGGTCGGCGGCGTCCACCACGCCCTTGACGAAGCGGAGATGGCCCGGCAGCAGCTCGCGGCTGTCGTCCATGATGAACACGCGCTTGACGTACAGCTGGATGCCGTGGCGGGCGTCGCGCTGGAAGAGGTCGTGGGGGGCGCGCGCCGGGAGGAAGAGCAGGGCCTCGTACTCGAAGGTGCCCTCCGCCCGCATCTGGACGATCTCCAGGGGCGCCGACCAGTCGTGGCTGATGTGCCGGTAGAACTCCTGGTACTCCTCGTCCTCGACCTCGGAACGCGGCCGGGCCCAGAGCGCCTTCATCGAGTTGAGCGTCTCGTCCGCCATACGGATGGGGAACGTGATGAAGTCCGAGTACCGCTTGACGATCTCCCGGATCTTCCCTTCCTCGGCGTAGTCGTGGAGGGCGTCCTCCTCGTCCGCGGGGCGCAGGTGGACGGTGACCGAGGTGCCCACCGGGGCGTCCTCGACGGTCTCGATCGTGTACGTGCCGTCGCCGTCCGACTCCCAGCGCACACCTGTCTCCTCGCCGGCCTTGCGCGTGAGCAGGCGGACCCGGTCGGCGACCATGAAGACGGAGTAGAAGCCGACGCCGAACTGGCCGATCAGCTCGGCCGAGTCCTTGCTCTCCTTGAGGCGGCGCAGCGTCTCGGCCGTTCCGGACCGGGCGATGGTGCCGATGAGCCCCACCACGTCCTCGCGTGACATGCCGATGCCGTTGTCCCGCACGGTCAGCGTGCGGGCGTCCTTGTCCACCTCGATGCCGATGTGCGGGTCCTCGGCGCGCAGGCTGTCGTCCGTGAGTCCGGCGAGGCGTCGTTTGTCCAGGGCGTCGGAGGCGTTGGAGATCAGTTCACGCAGGAAGATGTCCTTGTTCGAGTAGATCGAATGGATCATCAGCTGCAGGAGCTGCCGCGCCTCGGCCTGGAACTCCAGCGTCTCGGTGCTCATCGCGTTCCTTCTGGTCGAGCGGTGTGCGGTCGTGCGGGTCGTCGAAATCTGACACACCGGCGACAGGGCACACAAGCGGGCTCCGGACGGCGCACGGTTACCCGAGGCGGCTCAGCGCCGCCGACACCAGCGTCCGCACGCCCGGGAGGAGCACCGAGAGGTCGGGCGCGAAGAGCGGGCTGTGGTTGCCGGGCACGTTGGCCAGCCGCTCCAGCAGCGCCTCCCCCGCCGCCGCCTCCCACACGTCGGCCGGCGTCGTCGTCACGTACCAGTAGTCGTACGGCACTCCCTCCGGCGCCAGCAGGGAGAAGTCCTCGCTGCCCATCGCCGGGCCGAAGGAGAACACCGCGTGGTCTCCGAACAGTTCGCGGTGCACGGCGGCGATCTCCTCGTCGAGGGCGGCGTCGTTGACGGTGTTCGGATATCCGGGACTCACGGTGATCACGGGCGGTCGCGGGCAACCCGCCGCCTGGCACTCGGCGGTGACGACGCGGTGCACGGCGGCCAGGACGCGCTCGCGCACCTCCGGGTCCTGGGTACGCACGTTCAGCGCGAGCCGGGCCTCGGCGGGGATGATGTTCGCCTGCGTACCGGCGTGGAACCGCCCGACCGTCAGCACCGCCAACTGCGCCGCCGCGACCTCGCGGGACACCACCGACTGGAGCCGGGTGACGATGTACGCGCCGGTCACGAGCGGGTCGACGGTCGACTCGGGGCGGGAGCCGTGGCCGCCGACGCCGTGCACGACGACGTCGATGTCGTCGGAGGCCGACATGATCAGGCCGGGGGTGTGCGGATAGCACCCCGCGGGTCCGGGAGCGGCATGCTGGCCGAACAGCACGTCCGGGCGGGGGAAACGTGTGTGCGCCCCGTCCGCGACCATCGCCGACGCGCCTCCGCCGGCCTCCTCCGCGGGCTGCCCGACCACCACGAGCGTGCCCGACCAGGCCGCCCGGCCCGCCGCGAGCGCCTCCGCGGCGCCGGTCAGCCACGTCACGTGCAGATCGTGCCCGCAGGCGTGCATCACGCCGTCGACGGTGGAGGCGTACGGCAGTCCCGTCGCCTCGGACACGGGCAGCGCGTCCATGTCGCCGCGCAGCCAGACGACCGGCCCGTCGCCGTTCGCCAGCACGCCGACGACACCGGTGCGGCCCACCCCTTCCGTCACCTCGTATCCCGCGGCACGCAGCCGGCCCGCCAGCACGGCGGCGGTGCGGTGCTCCTGGAAGGCCAGTTCCGGGTGACGGTGGAGATCGCGGTAGAGCTCCTCCAGGCTCTCGGGCTTGAGACCGGCGGTGAGTTCGAGGGCGAGGCGTGCTGTGGCGACGGGTTCGCTCATGGCGGCTTCGTTCTCCTCCGACGGGGCACGCGCCGCCCGCGGGCGGCGCGTGCGGGACTGCGGGACTGCGGGACTGCTGGACTGCTGGACTGCTGGACTGCTGGACTGCTGGACTGCTGAGGACCGTGACGGCCATCCTGCCGTCTGCCGCGAGCCCGGGCCATCCGTACGGGTGATCATGAGGACGGCCCCTTCCCGGTAGGCTGTGCCAGCTGCGGTACACCCCCACCTCACCCGCACCGGCGGTGAGTTACGGCCTGCGGCGCCGAGACTTCACACAGCATGAGGATGAATCACAGGTGCTCATAGCGGGCCGGTACCAGCTGCAGGATCCGATCGGGCGCGGCGCGATGGGAGAGGTCTGGCGGGCGTACGACGAGACCCTCGGCAGACGGGTCGCCGTCAAGCTGCTGCTGCCCCAGGACTCCGACCCCACGGCCGCCTCACGCTTCCGCCTGGAGGCGCAGACCGCCGGACGGCTGCACCACCCCTACGTGGTGGGCGTGCTGGACTTCGGTACGTACGACGACCGGCTGTTCCTGGTGATGGAGCTGGTCGACGGCGACAGCCTCGCCGGACTGCTCGCCCAGGCGGGCCCGCAGCCCGCCGAGCGCGTGGCGCTGATCGCCTCCCAGGCGGCCGCCGGACTGGCCGCCGCCCACCAGCAGGGCGTCGTGCACCGCGACATCAAACCGGCCAACCTGCTGCTGGACGCGGACGGCACCCTGAAGATCGGCGACTTCGGCATCGCCCGCTTCCTCGACGACCCGGGCGCCGCGCTCACCGCCACCGGCCAGATCGTCGGCACCAGTCTCTACCTCGCCCCGGAGCGCGCGCTCGGCCGCCCGGCGGGGCCCGCCAGCGACGTGTACTCGCTGGGCTGCGTGCTGTACCAGCTGCTCACCGGGCGCCCGCCGTTCCAGGCGGACACCCCGATCGCCATCCTCCACCAGCATCTGGACGCCCCTCCGGTACCGCCCAGGCAGCTCGGCGTCGCACTGCCGCCCGCCTTCGAGAGCTATCTGCTGGGCCTGCTGTCCAAGGAGCCCGAGCACCGGCCGGCCGCCATGGACGTCGCCGACTGGTTCGCGGCCGGTGCCTGGCAGGGCCGCCCCGGGCCGCTGCCCGCCACCGCGCCCGTGCCGGCCGCCTCCCCCGCGCCGCCCGCCGGCGATACCGGGCCCGCGACGACGTACATGCTGCCGTCCTCCTCCAGGACGGCGTCCCGGCGCCGCGGCCGGCCGGCGGCGGCGCGGAGCGGGCTGCCGCGACCGCGCGTGGTGGGCACGGCGGCCGCGGTGGCGCTGTTCCTGGCGGCGATGGCCGCCGGCATGCTGTGGTTCTCGCCCGACGACACGGCGACGGAGGGCTCGCCCACGGACTCCTCCAGCGGCTCGCCCACGGGCTCCGCCGGCACGACCGGTACCGCCCCGGCGTCGTCGCCGTCCTCCCCGGCGGTGGTGTCCGGCGGGTCGTCCCCGGCCCCCTCCGCGACGAAGCGGCGGGAGAGACCCGAGGACGACAAACGCGAGCGGCGGGGCGACTCGGAAGAGGACGAGGACAGGGGCGACCGGCGCGACGGCGACGACTGAGCCCCGGCCGCGCCCCGGGCCGTGCGGGTCAGCCGCGGCTTCCCGCCCTCACCGGGTGAGCCGGGACCGCTCGGTGTCCAGCCGGCGGTCCTTCAGCGCGGCCCGCCCGCTCGGCGGCCTTCTCCTGCTGGGTGAGGACGCGCTGGGCGAACAATGCCCTGCTGCCCGGCCGCCTCCGAGAGACGGACGCCGCGACGTCCGTCCCGGTCTACCGCCCCTTGATGTCGGCGTCCGGAATCTCCGGCAGGTCCAGCAGCCGCGTGAGGGTGCGGAGCACTCCGTTGTCCGTGTTGGACGGAGCCAGGTGGCGGGCGCGTCGCACGACCTCCGGGTGGGCGTTCGCCATGGCGTAGGACCACTCGGCCGTGTCGAGCATCTCCAGGTCGTTGAGGTAGTCGCCGAACACCACGGTCTGCGCCGGGGTGATGCCGAGCTCGCGCTGGAGGCGGCGGACGGCGGCGCCCTTGTCGGCGGTGCGGTTCATGATGTCGACCCAGTGCGCGCCGGAGACGACGACCTGGTGGGTGGCGGCGAAGCGGGCGAGGGCCGGGGCGGTGAGGCGTTCGACGGGGCCGAAGTCGTGCAGGGCGACCTTGAGGATGTCGTCGTCGACCGCGGTCACGTCGTCGACGACGCGGTGCTCGACGTAGTACTTGCGGACCTCGGCAAGGAACGGTTCGTCCGCGCGTTCGACGTAGGCGGACCGCTTGCCGCAGACGACGGCGCCGACGTCGACCCCGTCCGCCGCGAGCCGCCGCACCTCCTGGACGACGTCCTCGACCACGGCCGGCGTCAGGGTGTCGGAGCTGAGTTCCACGCCGTCCCGGACGACGTAGGTGCCGTTCTCGGCGATGAACACCATGCCCTCGGCGGCACGGGCGAACTCCCGTGCCAGCGTGGCGTACTGGCGGCCGCTGGCAGGGCTGAACAGCACCCCGCGCTCCCGCAGGAGCTCCAGCACCTCCCACAGCCCGGCCGGCAGTCGTTTGTCGTCGTCCAGCAGCGTGCCGTCCATGTCGGTGACGACGAGGCGGATGTCCGCGGTGCCGGGCGCCGGGGCGGCGGACGTGGTCGGGTGGGAGTGGGGCATGTCCTGTTTCCTGAGGCGCTCGGCCGCTTCCCCGGGGTGCTCGATTTCCCTGGGCTTCTCGGTCGCGCGCCGCTCGTCGTTCCGGGTGCGACCGTCAACCCTACCCATTGCGCTCACCCGTGCGAGTGAGGTCCCGGTCCTCCCGTTCGCCCACGGCCCGATCTTGAACGCGGCACAATGGCGCCGACTGCGGTACGGGCGAGGAGAGGGAAGAGACGTGAGCGAGGCTCCCACCCCGGCGGAGCGCCTGAACACCGGTGTGGCGCACAACGCACGGGTCTGGAACTACTGGATCGGCGGCAAGGACAACTACGAGGTCGACCACCAGGTCGGCGACCATGTCGCCTCGATGTTCCCGCTGGTCCGGGACATCGCGCGGGCGGACCGCGAGTTCCTGGGCCGGGCGGTGTCCTTCCTGGCCGGCGAGCGCGGGGTGCGGCAGTTCCTGGACATCGGCACCGGGCTGCCGACGGCGGACAACACGCATGAGATCGCGCAGCGCCTCGCGTCCGAGTCGCGGATCGTCTACGTCGACAACGACCCCATCGTGCTGATACACGCCCGGACCCTGCTGACCGGCACCTCCGACGGCGTCACCGACTACATCGACGCCGACGTGCGCGACCCGGACACCATCCTCGACCGCGCCTCGCGCACCCTGGACCTCACGCGTCCCGTCGCCGTGATGATGCTGGGCATCCTCAACTTCGTGCTGGACACGGAGGAGGCCCTGGAGATCGTCCGCCGCGTCATGGCGGCCGTCCCCTCGGGCAGCTACCTGGTCATGACGCACCCCACGCACGACGCGGAGCTGGGCGGCGAGGGCCAGATCCCGGCCATGAAGTTCTGGAACGAGAACGCCACCCCGCCGGTGACCGCCCGCAGCGGCGCCGAGATCGCCGCGTTCCTCGACGGGCTCGACATGCTCGAACCGGGCATGGTGTCGTGCTCCGCCTGGCGCGCCGAGCTTCAGTCCCCCGTCGTGGTACCGCAGTACGGCGCGGTGGCCGTGAAACCCTGACCCCGGCACCGACCCGGCCGCCGCGCCCGCCGAGGAGGACGTATGACGGACCTTGCCGACCCGGTCCCCGGTGGCCGCCCCGGCGAGAGCGAACGGGCCTCCGCGCTGAGCGGCGAGCTGTCCTCGCGGGGCGTGCACGGGATCGTCCTTTCGTACGTCGACACGGCGGGCGTGGGCCGGGTCAAGGGGATCCCGACGGCGCGGCTCCCGGCGGCCGCGGCCTGGGGTGTGGGCATGTCACCCGTGTTCGACACGTTCCTCGCGGACGACTCCGTCGTCCGCACCGACGTGCTCGGCTCACCCGACGGCGATCTGCGCCTCCACCCCGACCTGGACCGGCTGACCGTGCTCGCCGCACAGCCCGGCTGGGCGTGGGCGCCGGTGGACCGGATCACCCAGGACGGCGAGCCGCACCCGGCCTGCTCCCGCACGTTCCTGCGCCGGGTCGTCGAGCGCGCCGCCCGCGAGCACGGCGTCGCCTTCCGGGCGGCCGTGGAGGTCGAGTGGGCGTTCGGACTGGGGTCCGCGCCCGACGGTGAGTTCGTACCGGCGGTGTCGGGACCGGCGTACGGGGCCACCCGGCAGGTGGAGCTGAGCGACTGCACGGCCGAACTGCTGGCCGCGTGCGCCGCGCAGGGGATGGACGTGGAGCAGCTCCACCCCGAGTACGCGGCGGGGCAGTTCGAGATCTCGGTGGGAGCGCTCGACCCGGTGGCGGCGGCCGACCGGAGCGTGCTGCTGCGGCAGACGGTCCGCGCGGTGGCCCAGCGGCACGGCCTGCGCGTCTCCTTCGCCCCCGCGGTGTCGGGCGAGGGCGTCGGCAACGGCGGCCACCTCCACCTCTCCGCCTGGCGCGACGGCGTCAACCTGCACTCCGGCGGCAGCGGCCGGTACGGCATGACGGCGGACGCCGAGTCCTTCGCGGCCGGCGTCCTCGGCCATCTGCCGGGCCTGCTGGCGGTGACCGCCCCGAGCCCGGCGAGCTATCTGCGGCTGCGGCCGTCGCAGTGGGCCGGTGTCTTCACGGCCTGGGGCCTGGAGACCCGGGAGACCGCGGTGCGGGTCGTCACGGGCACCGCCGGGCTGCGCGACCAGGCCGCCAACCTGGAGGTGAAGCCCGTGGACCTGGCCGCCAACCCCTATCTCGCCCTCGGCTGTGTCATCGCCGCCGGGCTGGACGGCCTGGCGACGGCGGCGCCGCTGCAGGAGCCGACCACCGGCGACCCGGCGCTGCTGGACACACGGGAGGCGGCACGGCGGGGGGTGCGGCGGCTGCCGCAGTCGCTGGAGGACGCCGTCGCGGCGTTCCGCGGGGACGACGCCGTACGGGCCGCGCTGGGACCGGTGCTGGCCGACGCGGTGATCGCCGTACGGCTCGGGGAGGTCGCCGCCGTCGCCGGACTGGACGACGCGCGGGTGGCGGCGGCCTACCGCTGGGTGTACTGAGATGGGCGCGCCCGGACCGGTCGCGGAGGCGCTGGACACGCTGCCGCTGGTGGACCACCACTGCCACGGCGTCGTCACCGCCGGCCTGGACATGCCGGGCTTCGCGGCGCTGCTCACCGAGGGCGGGGCATGGCCGGGCGTCTCGCCCTTCGACAGCCCCGTCGGTGTCGCCGTCCGCCGCCACTGCGCACCCGTGCTGGACCTGCCGCGCCACGCCCCGGCCGAGGAGTACGTGGCCCGCCGGGCCGCGCTGGGCGCGGACGAGGTGAACCGGCGCTTCCTGTCCGCGGCGGGGACGTCGGTGTTCTGCGTGGACACCGGCCACACGCCGGAGGGCCTCACCACGCCGGGGCAGCTGGCCGAGGCCGCCGGCGCGGGCGCCGTCGCGCACGAGGTGGTACGGCTGGAGACCGTCGCCGAGGCGGTGCTCGCGGCCGGGGTCGAACCGGACGCGTACGCGCGGACGTTCGAGGCGGCCGCGTGGGAGGCGGTCCGGCGGCCCGGCGTGGTGGCGGTGAAGTCGGTGGCCGCCTACCGCACGGGCTTCGACCTGGACCCGGCACGCCCGGGCGAGGACGAGATCACCGCGGCCGTCCGGGGTCTGCCGCGCGGCGGCGGCCGGCTGGCGGACCCCGTGCTCGTACGGCATCTGCTGTGGACGGCCGTCGGCTTCGGGCTCCCGCTCCAACTGCACACCGGGTTCGGCGACAACGACATCCGGCTGCACCGCGCGGACCCCACCCACCTGACCGACTGGCTGCATCTGACGTCCGGCACGATCCCGGTGATGCTGCTGCACTGCTGGCCCTTCCAGCGTCAGGCCGCCTATCTCGCCGCCGTGTTCGAGCAGGTGTACCTCGACGTCGGCCTGACCCTGCACCACGTGGGGCCGGGCCGGGCCGGCGCGGTGCTGGCCGAAGCGACGGAGATCACGCCGTTCCGCAAACTGCTGTACAGCTCCGACGCCTACGGTGTGGCGGAGTTCCACCTGCTGGGTGCCCTGGCCTTCCGGCGGGGGCTGGCCGGGTTGCTCCAGGAGCGGGTGGACTCGGACGAGCTGAGCCTGCCCGACGCGCTGCGCATCGTGCGGTGGGCCGGGCGGGACAACGCCCACCGGGTCTACCGGTTTTCCGACGACACCTGAAAGTATGATCAAGCAATGTCTGACATGACCGAGACCACGCCCGGTTGGCTGTCCTCCGACGAGCTGGAGATGGCGCGCGCCCGCATGCCGATCCTGTACGTCGAGGCGGTGCCGGTGCGCGTCGACGACAGCGGTGAAGTCACCAGCATCGGCCTGCTGCTGCGCATCGGACCGGACGGGACGGTCAGTCGCACCCTCGTCTCCGGCCGGGTCCTGCACCACGAGCGGGTCCGGGACGCCCTGCTGCGGCATCTGGAGAAGGACCTCGGCCCGGTGGCGCTGCCCCGGATCCCGTCCTCCCTCCAGCCGTTCACGGTCGCCGAGTACTTCCCGACCCAGGGCATCACGGCGTACCACGACCCGCGCCAGCACGCGGTGTCCCTCGCCTACGTGGTGCCGGTGACCGGCGACTGCCGGCCCCGGCAGGACGCGCTGGACCTGGAGTGGTTCGAGCCGCACGAGGCGGCCTCGACGGCGTTGCAGGGCGAGATGCCGGGCGGGCACGGGGTGCTGCTGAAGCAGGCGCTGGCCCACGTGGGGCTGGCGTTCTGAGCGGCCGGTCCGGATGACGCGGTAGCCGTCGGCGTGCCGGGCGGGCCCCGGTCACGCGGGCGCGGCCCTCTGCCGGGAGGGCGCCGGTCAGGACCGGCACCCTCCCGGCGGTCAGGCGACCAGCGCGGCCGGTCGGTCCGCCGCCGCGAGCAGGTCGACGAGCGTGGCGCGGGCCCGGTTCACCCGGGAGCGCACCGTGCCGACCGGGCAGCCGCTCAACACCGCGGCCTCCGCGTACGGCAGTCCCAGCAACTGGGTGAGCACGAACGCCTCCCGCCGTTCCTCGGGCAGCGCGGCCAGCAGATCGAGCAGCGCGATGCCGTCGTCGAAGCCGGGCAGGTCGCGCGGCTGGGCCAGTTCCACGGCCAGCCGCCAGTCCGGTACGTCGCTCAGACGTGGCCGGGCGGCGGCGTAGCGATAGCTGTCGATCACGGCGCGACGCGCGATCGACAGCAGCCAGGCCCGCGCGGAGGAACGTCCCTCGAACCGGTGCAGGCTGCCGAGCGCGCGCAGGAAGGTGTCCTGCGCCAGGTCGTCGACGGCCTGCGGGTCGCCGCACAGATGCGCGACATAGCGCAGGACGTCGCGGTGCAGGGCCCGGACGAAGCGGTCGACCGCCGCCGGGTCACCGCCCCGGGCGGCCAGCGCCCATGCCGTTATCGAGTCGTCGGTGGACGCTCCCCCGTGGGGCGCGATGGATTCGTGGTCGTCGGACTTCCCGTGGTCCTCGGTTCTCTCGCGTACGTCGGGCAGGGCAGGAATGATCACCTGGTGTCCTCGTCGGCCGTCCAGGACCCCGCCCGAAGGCGCGCGGGCGCGCGTGCGGTGCGGGATCCGGTGAGTGGGGGGTCGGCCGTACGGCGCCCCGCGCGGCGTCGGTGCCCGCGCGGGCGTACGGCCGTGGCCCGAGGCGCACTCAGGCTGCCCCGGGCTACCGGCTGTCGTCAGACAGCGGTCCCCGGCGGCGGCCCCCGAGAGGTGATCGCGTGGACGAGCAGGAGCCGTCGTGGTGACCACGCCGCCCCGTGGCGCCGCGGGCGCGGGACGGGGTGGTGCGGCGCGGCGGGCACGGCGAGCGGCAGCCGCAGCGGTGCCGCCAGTCGGGCCGCCACCGCCCGCAGGAGTCGGAACACGGCGCGCTCGCCGTGCGCCAGCCACAGTCCGCACAGCAGCGCGGCCAGCAGGTGGGCGGCGAGCATGCCGAACGAGGAGGAGCCGTCCATGGCGTGGCCCACGGCGGCGCCATGTCCCCTGTCCATGGCATCCATGGCGTGGGTGTGCGCGGTGCCCGTGGTCATCGCCGACATGTCGTGCGGCGTGGCACTCGTGTGCGTGCCCGGTTCCGGCCCGGCGGCCGTCGGCTGGGCGAGCGAGAAGGCGGAGTGCAGTGCCGTCTGGGCGGTGACGACGACGGTCACGACCAGCGGCAGTCCGCGTTCCCGGCCCGCCAGCGCCCAGCCCGCGCCGCCGGTCGCGGCGGCACCGGCGGCCAGCGCCCACCAAGGCACATGGCTGCCGGACATGAGCACATGGCCCAGGGCGGCGAGCAGCACACAGACGGCCGCGAACATCGCGGCCCGCACCATGCGAGAACACCACCCGGCAGTCATGACGGCCCTCATCCTTGCATCCGGCGCGCGGTCGTCAACGGTGAGTACGGAATTGGGTGGTGTCGGTGACTCAATCCGAGACGCGTGAGACAGACCACACACATATGCCGGAACCTTCCCGTTTTCGGGGCCGACCCCTGGTGGGAGACGGCCTGTTCGCCGTCCCGCCTCGCTCTCCGGCCTCCGCGCGTCGCGCCCCGCCCGCTTCCCACCCTCGAACCGGGGCCCGAATCGGCCGGTCCGCCCGTTTTCACACCTTGCCGCAGGTCACTCGGTCCTGGCTTGATCTTGCCTTTCCCCATACCCTCGTTCGGCCCCGCGGTACCGGTACGTGTCGTCCGCCCCGCCCGCCCGCGGGGCGGACGACCGCCGCGTCGCCGCCCGCCCCTGACCGCCCGGCAGGACCACCACCGCCGAGGTCTCGACCCGGCCGCTGTGCTCGAAGTGGAGCGTGAACGGCACGACGTCGCCGACATGCCAGCCCGGGCCCGCCCGAAGCGTCACGTCCAGGCCGAGCGGTGTCATCGACAGGTCCCCGCCCGCGGGGACGGGGGCGGAGCCGACGACGGCACGATAGGCGGCTCCGCCGTCGGTCATCCGGTGGCGGCTGAGCGCGGGTTCCGGGCCGTCCCCGTCGGAGGTCACCGCGACCAGCCGGTCCTCCGCTCCCCCGGAGTTGGTGATGTCGAAGAACGCCGCCGTGTCGGTGGTGTCACCGAACGGCAGGAAGACCCGGCCGGGCGCGACCTCGATCCGGGGCGGACCGCCCGCCCGGCCGGTGTCGACCCACGCGGTCAGCGCGCCGAGGGCGACCGCGCAGGCCGTCACCGGGGCGAGGACGGTGAGCAGGGTGTCGGCGCGGCGCGCCCGGCTCATCGGGCGAGCCTCCGCCCACGCCCCGGCTGCCAGGTGCGCAGCCGCAGGCTGTTGCCGACGACCAGCAGGGAGCTGACCGACATCGCCGCCGCGGCGAGCATGGGGGTGAGCAGCCCGACCATGGCGAGCGGCAGCGTCACCGCGTTGTAGCCGAAGGCCCAGACGAGGTTGGCGCGGATCGTGGCCAGAGTGCGCCGGGCCAGCCGCACCGCGTCCGCGAGTGCCTCGATGTCCCCCCGCACGAGCGTGACGTCGGCCGCCCCGATGGCCACGTCCGTGCCGCCGCCCATGGCGATGCCGAGGTCGGCACCGGCCAGCGCGGCGGCGTCGTTGACCCCGTCGCCGACCACCGCGACCCGGCGTCCGTCCGCCCTCAGCCGCCGCACCAGCTCCGTCTTGCCCTCAGGGGTGCGGCGGGCGTGCACCTCGGTGATGCCGAGGGACGCCGCGACGGCCCGGGCGGGCGCCTCGGCGTCGCCGGTGGCGAGCACGGGCTCGATTCCGAGGCGGCGCAGCCGTTCCACCGCGCGGTAGCTGCCCGGCCGTACGACGTCCCCGACCTCGACGACCGCCGCGGCCGTCCCGTCCACCCGGACCAGGGCCGGCGTCCGCGCGGCCGCGTGGGCCGCCTCCCGGGCCGCGGCCAGTTCTCCGGGCAACTCTCCCGCGCAGGAACCGACTTCGACCAGCCGTCCCTCGACCAGGCCCCGCACCCCCTGTCCCGCCACGGCGGAGAAGTCGTGCACGCCGGGCAGCGGCCGGGGCGCGTAGGCGGCGATCGCCCGCCCGAGCGGATGCTCCGACCCCTGCTCGACGGCCCCGGCCAGCCGCAGCACGGCGTCCCGTCCGGGCCCGTCCGGCGGTGTGGTGATCCGGGCGACGGTCATGTGCCCGGACGTGAGCGTGCCGGTCTTGTCCAGGACGACGGTGTCGATGTGCCGCAGCCCCTCCAGTGCCTGCGGCCCGGTGACCAGCACGCCGAGTTGCGCGCCGCGTCCGGTGGCGGCCATCAGGGCGGTGGGCGTCGCGAGGCCGAGGGCGCACGGGCAGGCGACGACCAGCACGGCCACGGACGCGGTGATCGCGGCCTGGGGATCGGCCCCGGCGCCCAGCCAGAACCCGAGCACGGTCACGGCGAGGGTCAGCACCACCGGGACGAACACCCCGGCCACGATGTCGGCCAGCCGCTGCGCCTTCGCCTTGCCTGCCTGGGCCTCCGTCACCATCGCCGTGATCCGGGCGAGCTGGGTGTCCGCGCCGACGGCGGTGGCGCGCACCAGCAGCAGCCCGCCGGCGTTGACCGCCCCGCCGACCACCGCCGTGCCGGGCCCGACCTCGACGGGTTCGCTCTCCCCGGTGACGAGGGCGAGGTCCACGGCGGAGCTGCCCTCGATCACCTCGCCGTCGGTGGCGATCCGCTCTCCCGGCCGCACGACGAAGACCTGCCCGGCCGTCAGCCGCTCGACGGGGACGAGCCGTTCACCGCCGTCCGCGTCCCGCACCGACACCTCCTTGGTGGCGAGCCGCGCCAGCGAGCGCAGCGCGGCGCCGGTGCCGCGCCGGGCGCGTTCCTCCAGCACGCGGCCCGCCAGCACGAACAGCGGCACGGCGACGGCCGCTTCGAGGTAGAGGTGCGCGACACCGTCCCCGGCGGACGGCACCAGGCTGAACGGCATCCGCATGCCGGGGGCGCCCGCGCCGCCGAGGAAGAGCGCGTACGCCGACCACGCGAAGGAGGCCAGCACGCCGAGCGAGACCAGGGTGTCCATGGTCGACGCCGCGTGCCGCAGCCCCCGCACGGCCCGTACGTGGAACGTCCAGGCTCCCCACACGACGACGGGCGCGGCGAGGACGAAGCACAGCCACTGCCAGTTGCGGAACTGCAGGGCGGGCGCCATGGACAGCACCAGCACGGGCACCGCGAGCAGCGCCGTCACCGTCAGCCGGCCGAGTTCGGAGTCGTCCGGGGGCGCGGGCTCCGCGGGCTGCGAGGGTGCGGGCAGGGCGGCGGTGTAGCCGGCCCGTTCGACCGTGGCGACCAGTTCCTGGGGGCGCACGTCGGTCGGGTGGGTCACCCGGGCCCGTCCGGTCGCCAGGTTGACGGTGGCGGTGACGCCGTCGAGGCGGGCCAGCCGCTTCTCGACCCTTCGCACGCAGGCCGCGCAGGTCATTCCGCCCACGGCGAGGTCGGTGGTCGTCAGGGCGGGGGCCGGCGTGGTCGTCATGGGGTGTGGCCTCCGGTGCGGTCGCCGTGCGTGCCGGTGCCCGTGTGGGGGTCCGCCTCCTCGGTGGCACCGCCGTCGGGGCGGTGCATGCCGGGGGCGACCGGGCCGACGGCCGCTCCGACGGCGTAGGCCACCACGAACACGACGGCGAGCAGCAGGAGGAAGCCGCCGAGGGCGGGCGGGGGCAGCAGGTCCCGGAGCGCCCTCGGGGCGCGGCGGGCGGGTGGTCGGGGGTCGTGCATCACCGGTCTCCAGATCGCGTCGCACGGTGTCACTCGGTTCGCACCGTGCCGGTACAGGAGTCGGGGACGGTGCGGGTGGAGTTCCACGCCACCGGTGTGGGTTGGGTCACACTGTGCGATCGCGCGATTACGGTAGGACGCGCAGCGAGCACCGTTTCTTCCCCTTTTGAGGTGTTTCACCATGGCCCTGAGTATCCGCAACCAGCTGTCCGGCACCGTCACCGCCATCACCGCCGGCGAGGTGATGGCCACCGTCGGGGTACGGCTCGACGGGGGGCAGGACATCACCGCGGCGATCACCGTGGACGCGGTACGGGACCTGGCGCTGGCGGAGGGGAGCGCCGTGCGCGCCCTCGTCAAGTCCACGGAGGTCTCCCTCGCCACGGGTCCGGTGGACGGACTGTCCATCCGCAACAGGCTGCGCGGCACGGTCCTGGGGGTCGGCACGGGCGGCGCGATGGCCGCAGTCAAGGTCGCGGTGGAGGGCGGGGAGCTGACCTCCGCGATCACCAGGGACGCGGTCGACGACCTCGGCCTGGCGCCGGGTTCTCCCGTGGTCGCCCTGGTCAAGGCGACGGAGGTGTCCCTGGCGGCGGGGTGACGCCGGCTGCCTCGCCGTACTCGTCGGGGAGGCGGACCGCGGGGCCGCCCACCTGGAGACCGAGGGGTTCGGCGCGGCCCTTCGGCTCCTCCCAGGACTCCTGGCGGCCGAGCGCGGTCAGGTCGAGGTAGTTGTCGCCGTTGTGGAACTCCTCGATGCCCCGGCCGAACGCCGAGTAGGTGTGGAACACCTCGTCGCCGACCCGGAGGAAGGCGCTGACGCCCGGGTAGTCGCCACGCCAGCTCTCCTCCCATGGCATGCCGACGACGGCGAGCTCGGCCGGAGTGCGGTAGTTGAGCAGCACCGGTGCCACGCGGTCGTCGAGCGTGGCGTGGAAGTCGTAGTTGAAGTCGCTGCCCGCGGAGGAGTACCAGGGGAACGTCCAGCCCATCCGGTCACGGAACGCGGCGATCCTGGAGTACGGCGCACGGGACACCGCGGCCAGGGAGGTGCCCCGCACGTGCAGTTGGCGCAGCCGGGCGGGGATCTGGTCGGCGGCGGAGGAACAGCTGGAGCAACCGTGGTCGCGGGGGTGCTCGACGCCGTCGGCGTCGATGTCGTGGACCCACATGAAGTGGTGCACGACCAACTGGGGCCGGCCCTCGAACAGGTCGGCCAGCCCGACCGTGCCGTCCGGTCCCTCGAAGGTGTACGGCTTCTCGACGCGGACCATCGGCAGCCGTCGCCGACGCGCGTTGACCCGGTCGCGGGCCCGGGTGAGCTCCTTCTCGTGGACCAGCAGTTCCTTGCGCGCGGTCAGCCAGTCCTCACGGGACACCACCTCGGGCAGCCCGGTCATCTCCCTCACCTCCGCGCGATCCGGACGACGGTCGGTCACCATGCTGGTCCCCCACGGCGTCCCCCACCACCGGGCCGGGCCGAAAGACGCACACGCCGTCCGACACAGCCTTGATTTAACGCTTCGTTTTCTTGAGTCGTTCGTCTTTGCCGCGATAGGTTCCTCCGCATGACCACGTCCCCGAAACCGACCACCGCCGAGGAACTGCGCGGTGCCGGCCTGCGGGTGACGGCCGCTCGCGTCGCGCTGCTCGAGACCGTCCGGGCCGGTGACCACCTGGGCGTCGAGGCGCTCGCCTCCGGCGTGCGCGATCGCGTGGGCCACATATCGCTGCAAGCGGTGTACGAGGCGCTGCACGCGCTGACGGCGGCGGGCCTCGTCCGCCGGATCGAACCCGCGGGCAGCCCGGCACGCTACGAGGGCCGCGTCGGGGACAACCACCACCACCTCGTGTGCCGGTCCTGCGGCACGGTCACCGACGTCGAATGCGCGACCGGCCAGGCGCCCTGTCTGACCGCGTCGAACGACCACGGCTTCTCGGTCGACGAGGCCGAGGTCATCTACTGGGGCCTGTGCCCCGCCTGCTCCACCCGTACTTCCTGAGCACCGTGATCCACGTCCCGAAGAAGGATGCCCATGGCTGAGAACCCGGATGCACTCGTCACCGACTCCAAGGCGGAGGGCGCGGGCGGCTGCCCCGTCCCGCACGGGCGCGCCGCTCACCCCACACAGGGTGGCGGCAACCGCCAGTGGTGGCCCGAGCGCCTCAACCTGAAGATCCTCGCCAAGAACCCCGCCGTGTCCAACCCGCTCGGTGAGGACTTCGACTACGCCGAGGCGTTCGAGTCCCTCGACCTGGCGGCCGTCAAACGCGACCTCGCCGAGGTGCTCACGACCTCGCAGGACTGGTGGCCCGCCGACTTCGGCCACTACGGTCCGCTGATCATCCGGATGGCCTGGCACAGCGCCGGCACCTACCGCATCAGCGACGGCCGCGGCGGCGCCGGCGCGGGCCAGCAGCGCTTCGCGCCGCTGAACAGCTGGCCGGACAACGCCAACCTGGACAAGGCCCGCCGTCTGCTGTGGCCGGTCAAGAAGAAGTACGGCCAGAGCATCTCCTGGGCCGACCTGATGATCCTCGCCGGCAACGTCGCCCTGGAGACGATGGGCTTCGAGACGTTCGGCTTCGGCGGCGGCCGCGCCGACGTCTGGGAGCCGGAGGAGGACGTCTACTGGGGTCCCGAGACCACCTGGCTCGACGACCGGCGCTACAGCGGCGACCGCGAGCTGGAGAACCCCCTCGGCGCGGTCCAGATGGGCCTCATCTACGTCAACCCCGAGGGCCCCAACGGCAACCCGGACCCGGTGGCCGCGGCCCGCGACATCCGTGAGACGTTCCGCCGGATGGCGATGAACGACGAGGAGACCGTCGCCCTCATCGCCGGTGGCCACACCTTCGGCAAGACCCACGGCGCCGGCCCGGCCGACCACGTCGGCAACGACCCCGAGGCGGCCTCCCTGGAGGAGCAGGGCCTCGGCTGGAAGAGCACCTACGGCACGGGCAAGGGGGGTGACACCATCACCTCCGGCCTGGAGGTGACCTGGACGACCACGCCCACCCAGTGGAGCAACGGCTTCTTCAAGAACCTCTTCGAGTACGAGTACGAGCTGACGGAGTCCCCGGCCGGCGCCAAGCAGTGGGTGGCCAAGAACGCCGAGGCGACCGTCCCGGACGCGCACGACCCGTCGAAGAAGCACCTGCCGACGATGCTCACCACCGACCTGTCGCTGCGCTTCGACCCGATCTACGAGCCGATCTCCCGCCGCTTCCACGAGAACCCGGCGGAGTTCGCCGACGCCTTCGCGCGTGCCTGGTACAAGCTGACCCACCGCGACATGGGCCCGAAGTCGCAGTACCTCGGCTCCGAGGTCCCGGCCGAGACCCTGCTGTGGCAGGACCCGCTGCCGGAGGCCCAGGGCGAGGTCATCGGCGCCGAGGAGATCTCCGCGCTGAAGGCCAGGCTCCTCGGCTCCGGTCTGACCGTCCCGCAGCTGGTCGGCACGGCGTGGGCCTCGGCCTCGACGTTCCGCTCCGGCGACAAGCGCGGCGGCGCCAACGGCGGCCGGATCCGCCTGGAGCCGCAGCGTGGCTGGGAGGCCAACGACCCCGACCAGCTCGCCCAGGTCCTGCGCACCCTGGAGGGCGTCCAGCAGGAGTTCAACGCGGGCTCCACGAAGAAGGTCTCCCTGGCCGACCTGATCGTCCTCGGCGGCGCGGTCGGCGTGGAGAAGGCCGCCAAGGACGCGGGCCACGACGTCGAGGTGCCCTTCACCCCGGGGCGCGTCGACGCGACGGACGCGCACACGGACGCCGAGTCGTTCGCCGCGCTGGAGCCGACCTCGGACGGCTTCCGCAACTACCTCGGCAAGGGCAACCGGCTGCCGGCCGAGTACCTGCTGCTCGACCGCGCGAACCTGCTGACGCTGAGCGCTCCCGAGCTGACGGTGCTAGTCGGCGGTCTGCGCGTCCTGGGTGCCAACTCCCAGCAGTCGAAGCACGGCGTCCTCACCGAGAACCCGGGCACGCTGACGAACGACTTCTTCGTCAACCTGCTCGACCTGGGTGTGTCGTGGAAGTCGACGTCCGAGGACCAGTCCACGTTCGAGGGCCTCGACGCCGCCACGGGCGAGGTCAAGTGGACCGGTACCCGCGCCGACCTCGTCTTCGGCTCCAACTCCGAGCTGCGCGCGGTCGCGGAGGTCTACGCGAGCGACGACGCCGAGGGGAAGTTCGTGACGGACTTCGTCGCCGCGTGGGACAAGGTCATGAACCTGGACCGGTTCGACCTGGTCTGACCCGATACGACACCGAGGCCGTCCGGTCCCGCCCCTCTCTGGGTGCGGGACCGGACGGCCTCGGTCGTCGTGCGGGGAGCAAGGCGGCGCCCACGGTGGCCACTTCGGCCGAACGGGCCACCGCGAGGTCATCGGCAGTCGTAGGTCAGCCTCGTGACCGCCGTGCGCTTCGACGGCGTGAGGACGCGGAGTTCCGCCCGGCCGGCGTGGTGGCCCTCGCCCTCGAAGGTCCAGCGGAGACTGAGGGTGGCGTGACGCTGACCGCGCGGCAGACGTTCGCGCAGGACGCCCGAGGACGTGCCGTCGCTGCGGAACCAGCGGTAGGTGAACGTACCCGGGCGGCCGTTCGTGGTGACCTGGGCAAGGATCTGCGCCGTCCCTCCGCAGCCCAGCTCTTGCGGGCGGGCGGTGACCGACACGTCGCGCACCTCCACCGAGGGGCCGAGCCGCTGCCACGCCAGGAGGGCGAGGACGCAGAGGAACACCAGTGCCGGCAGCGCGTAAGGGCGGAGCCGGCCGCGTGGGGTGCGCGGCGGCGTGGCGGGCGCGACGGGCTGTGTGCCGTGGATGCGGTGGGCCGTCGCCGCCGTGACGCCGGGGCCGAAGTGCAGGACCGTGCCCTCCACCCGGTCCGCCGCCGTCGCGGCGGACCCTTCCAGGGCCGTCGTGGCCGACTCGTCGAGGGCCGTCGTGGCCGACTCGTCCAGGGCCGTCGTGGCGGGTTCCTCGTGCTCCGGGCCGGTGAACCAGTGGCTGCCCAGCACCGTCGCGCTGTACTCGGCGTCGGCGGAAGGGCCGCCCGGACTGCGGGTGGGCTCCTCGGGGACACGGTCGTCGGGTGTGGTCATCGCACACACACCCCGCCGCCGACTCCGATCCGCTGGGACGCGCCGCCGTCGGCGCTCGCGGGGTCGGTCGCCGCCTGGACCGTCCAGTACCAGAAACAGTCGGCGTTCTGGAAGGCATGGTCGACGGTGACCCTGTAGGTGGTGTCTCCACTGAGCTCGAACGCCTGGGCGGCCCCGTCGGGCGCCCCCGGCTCATCCCGGTCCTGGCCCGAGAACCACGTGACGGCGAGGGTCAGTGGTCCGGTGCCGTCGGCGGTGACGGTCAGCGTCGCCGTGGCCGTGGACGGCCCGGTCTGCCGGAACTCCGTCACCGCGATGTCCTTCACGGCGGGCGGAACAGGCTCGGTCACCGGCGGTGGCGTCGTGGTCACCGGGTCCGTGGGCTCCTCCGACGGACTCGGAGCGGACGACGTCTCCGGAGCGCTGGACGACTCCGTCGGCGTCGGGCTGGTGCTGGTCGAGGCGGAGGGCGTCGGACCCTCGCTCGTCGCCGAGGCGGAGGGCGTCGGTGTGGGCGTCTCGCTCGACTGCGCGACGGGGCCGGCCCCGGGTCGCGCGCTGGTCGTCGCCAGCGCCCGCACCGCCTCGTCCGGGGAAGCGGCCGGGGCCGGCCGGACACCATATGCCAGAAGGACGCCGAGCAGCGCCAGGGCCGCCGACAGCAGGAGTCCCGTCCGGCCCGGCAGCCACGGCCGCAGCCGGCCTCCCGGGGAGGGCTGACGCAGCACCGTGCGGGCGAAGTCCGTCGTGGAGGCCGGGGACGTACGGCCCGACGGCAGCAGCAGGGGCAGCAACGCGACCAGCGCGGCGAGCGCTCTGCGTCCACGCTCCTCCCAGTCGGGCCCGTACGAGGCCTCCGCCACCGCTTCCAGTTCCCGCACGAACTCCTCGGCGTGCGGGGGCCGCTGTGCCGGGTTCTTCGCCAGGCCGCGCGCCACCAGACCCCGTACCGCCTCCGGCACCTGTTCCACCGGAATCGGCGCGTCCAGGTGCCGCAGTGCCAGCTCGGCGAAGTTCTCGCCCCGGTACGGCTTACGGCGGGTGAGGCACTCGAAGAAGGTGACCGTGGCCGCGTACACGTCGGCGGCGGGCGAGGCGGGCGCACCGGTCCATTGCTCCGGCGCCATATAGGCCGGCGTCCCGGCGATGCGCGCGCTGACGCCGGAGTCCACCGCGATGCCGAAGTCGACCAGGCGGGAGGACCCGTCCGTGCCGACCAGGACGTTCTCGGGCTTGTAGTCGCGGTGGACGACTCCGACCCGGTGCGCGTCGGCCAGCCCCAGCAGCGAGCCCTTGAGGACGGTGAGCGCCGCCTCCGGTGGCAGTGGGCCCTGCCTGGTCAGCAGGGTGCGCAGCGAGATGCCGTCGACCAGTTCCATCACGATCGCGGCCCCGTCGGGGCTCTCGACGTACTCGTACAGGCCGACGACGAACGGGCTCCCCAGCCCGCCCAGCAGCCGCGCCTCCGAGCGGAACCCCTGGACGAAACCCGGCCGGGTGCGCAAGGAGTCGTTGAGGTACTTCACCGCGACCGGAACCCCGGTCTCCACATGAACGGCGAGCACGACCCGTCCGCTCGCCCCCGAACCGAGTTCCAGCGACTCGGTGTATCCCGGCACCGTCCAAGTGCTCATGTCCGTCCCCCCAAGGCCGCCGTGCCCCGGTACCTCACCCGCCCCGGAGCATCGAGCACGGGATGAGAGACATATTTTCGGGCATGACGGTTGCGGCAGGACAGACCTTTGCAACCCAGACCCGCGCGGAACCGTCCTGCGCGTATCCGCCCGGCGGCGGACCGGGCCGAGACGAAGATCGCCGCACCGCGGGAAGGGGGGCTCCCGCGGCTGGTGCGGCCCTTGGTCTCCAGGTGGGCGACGATCTCCCCGCGGTCCCGAAGAACGATCAAGGGCCGGTTTCGGATACCTCCGAAACCGGCCCTGATCTACGACTGTCTCCAGTCGGGACGACAGGATTTGAACCTGCGACCCCTTGACCCCCAGTCAAGTGCGCTACCAAGCTGCGCCACGTCCCGGTGCGGTCTGACCTGGGGTTTCCCCCGGGTGAACGCGCAGGGAAACAATACCGCACTCGGGTCGGTGGTCGCGCATCCGTTTGTCGCCCGCGGCCCGCGCGGCACGTGGTCGCCGCGCGAGCCGCCTCGCGGCGATCACCGCGAGGCGGCGGCCGCCGATGTCCGGGAGCGGTGGGTGTCGACGCGTACCAGGTCCCGGATGGCCGGCACCGCCAGCAGGGACAACACGACGACGACGCTCATCACACCGGCCACGAGCAGGACCCGGTCCGCGCCGAGCGCCGCCGCGGCGGGCCCCGCGAGGGCCTGGCCGACGGGCAGCATCGCGAGGGAGCCGGCCACTTCGTAGGCGTGGATGCGGTTGAGCACGGCCGGCTGGACCTGCGTCTGCACGCTGGTCGCCCACATCACGCCCCAGAACGACATCCCGGCCCCGGCGACGGCCGCCCCGAGCGCCATCGCGGGGATGCCGAGTCCGAGTCCGACCGTCGCCGGGAACCCCGCGAAGCCGAACAGGGCGATCGCCCCGGCCCTCAGCATCCGGCGCGGCCTCAGCCGCAGGGCGACGAGCCCACCGACGACGGTGCCGGCGCCGAGGGCCGAGTTGACCAACCCGTAGGCGCGCGGTCCGTGCTCCTGGACCACCTCCGTCGCCACCAGCGGCACGGTCGGGCCGAAGACCGTGATCATGTACAGGCACCACACGGCGATGACCGCCCACAGCCAGGTGCGCGACCTGAACTCCCGCCATCCCTCCACGAGATCGGCCTTGAAGGCACTCGCCCCGCGCCCGGCGGGCAGGCTGCCCGGCAGCGGCGGCAGCCGGAGGAGCAGCAGGCACAGGGCGCTGACCGCGTACGTGGCGGAGTGCACGGCGAAGACACCGCCCGCCGACGCGACGCCGACCAGGACGCCCGCGACGGCGGGGCCGACGAGCTGGGCCGAGGACTCGGCGATGCGCACGGCGCCGTTGGCGCCCTGGACGTCGGAGGCGAGCCGGGGCACCATGCTCGCGACACCGGGCTGGAAGACGGCGCTCGCGACACCGTTGACCACGCCTATCGCACAGATCTCCCACAGCACCACGCGGTCCGCGAAGAAGAGTGCCGCGGTGAGTGCCTGTGTGCCCAGCCGCACCGCGTCGGCCCAGATCATCAACTTGCGCGTACTGAAGCGGTCGGCGACGACCCCGCCGAAGACGACCAGCGCCGCGAACGCCCCGGCCGTCGACGCCATGGCGAGGCCCACCGCGCCGGCCCCGTACCCGTGCTGGAGCAGGCCGGCGGCGAGCGCCACCGGGAGCATGGTGTCGCCGAGACGGGCCACGGCTCGGGCGGCGAAGAACAACCCGAAGTCCCGCGACCAGACCGGCGGTACGGCCGCCTCAACACCGTCCTCGCCCGGACCGCTCCCCGAACGGGTCTCGCCACCGCCCGGACCGCTCCCCGCACGGCCCCGGCCGCCCTCTCCCGCGCTGCCCCGCTCCCCCACGTCGGCAACGTTGTCCGGCGTCCCGCCCATCCCCGCGCTCCCCTCCCCACGTCCACGGCAGCCCCTGCCGCCCGGCGCCCCGGTTCCACCCCCCGGGGATCATGCCACCCCGCTCCGACAGCCAGAAGGCGAGATTCACCCCCCGGACGGCAGCCCGAGCTCCGGATGTGCCTCCAGCAGCCGGGGCGGCGCGGCCTGCCGCCACGAGTCGGCGAGGATGTCCCGCAGCTCGCCCTCGTCCTCCAGCGCGGAGAGCCGCACCCGCACCCACGCGAACTGCGCCTCGTGGTCGGCCACCCAGAACTTCCCCGGCTCGGCCAGGACCAGTTCGTCGCGCTCCTCCTTGGGACAGCGCACCGCGAGGGAGGTCTCCTCCTCCGGGAGCGTGGCGAACATCTTTCCCGCGACCCGGAACGTGGGCATGCCCCAGGCGATCTTCTCCGTCGTGTCCGGCAGGGACAGGGCTTTACGGCGTACGTCTTCGGCATCCGGCATGAGACGCAAGGTAGCGCCTGGCACCGACAGTCACCCGGCGAGGACGTGTGCTCCGACCTGCTTGTAGTAGACGGTCGTCGGCCGCAGCACCCCAGCCGGGGTCGCCGCGTAGTCGGGGATCGCGCCGAGCGGCGTCCAGCCCGCCGCGCGGTAGAGGCGCTCGGCGGGGCTGTCGGTCTCGGTGTCGAGGTGGAGGAGCGTGACGCCGGCGGCGACGGCCGCCCGCTCGGCGGTGTCGAGGAGCCGCCGCCCCAGGCCCCGCCCGCGCGCCTCCCCGCGCACCATCAGCTTCACCACTTCCGCCCGGTGCCGGCTGTTGGGCTTGTCCGCGAAGGCCAGGCTCACGGTCCCGAGGACCCGTGTCCCCTCGCGGGCCGCCCAGACGGCGAGTCCACCGGCGGCCACCCCGGCCGCCCGCCCCCGCCACCAGGCGAGCGCCTCCGCCCGGTCGAGCGGCGCGAGGAAGCCCACCGAGGCGCCGCCGTGCACCGTCGCGACCAGCAGATCCGCCAACTCTTCGGCACGTTCGCGCACTTGCGTCCCGGTCAGCGCTTCCACGATCACGGCAGCACCACCGCCAGCACGTACCGCACGTCCTCTTCCCCGGCGCACCGGAAGCGCGTCGGCCCCCACACCCGCAGCCGCAGGCTGTCCCCGGCCGCGAGCGGATGCTCCACGTCCCGCACCGTCACCGCGAGGGCCCCTTCCAGCACCCAGACGTGCTGCTCCAGACCGGGCACGGGCGGCCGGTCGTAGGCGATGTCCGCACCGGCCGCGAGCCGCGCCTCGACCAGTTCGCCGCGCAGCCCCGCGTGCGGCGGCGACACGGACCGCCGGACGAATCCGGAGGCCCGGTCCTCCCACACCGGCTGGTCGGCCGCCCGCACCAGCAGCGCGGACTCGCCTTCGACCTCGCTGAGCAACTGGGACATCGTGCGCCCGTAGACGGCGCACAGGCGGTTCAGCATGGCGGCGGTGGGACTGATCTCCGCGCGCTCCGCGCGGGACAGGGTCGACCTGCTCACCCCGCTGCGCTCCGCGAGCTCCCCCAGGGACCAGCCACGCCCGGACCGCAGCTCGGCCAGTCGCGCGCCGAGCCGGGTGTCGACGTCGTACGGGACACCGAGATCGTCATGTCTCACATCCGGGACGCTATCCCGGATATGAGACAGCCGTGTTACGGAATCCTCACCCCGGACCCGCTCACGCCTGGGCGGCCTCTCCCAGCGCCTCCAGCACCGGCCGGATCAGGGGGTGCCCCTCCGCGCCCCGGCGTACGGCGGCGAAGACCCGGCGCGTGGGCGCCTCCCCGTCCACCGGACGGACCACGACACCGGTGAGGTCCACCCCGCGCAGCGCGGAACGCGGTACGAGGGCCACACCCGCGTCCGCCGAGGCCAGGGCCACCACCGCGCGGAAGTCGTCCGAGGAGTGGTCGAAGCGGGGCTGGAACCCGGCGGCCTCACAGGCCAGCACCACCACGTCATGGCAGGGGTTGCCGGGGTACGGGCCGATCCACGTGTCCTTGGCCAGCTCCGCCAGCGGCACCTCGCCCGTCTCCGCCAGCCGGTGGCTGACGGGCACCACCGCGTCGAAGGGCTCGGCGTACAGCGGGGCGTGCGCCAGCCGCGGATCGTCGGCCGGCGGAGCCCCGCGGTACTCGACGGCGACCGCGACATCGACCTGCCGGTCCAGCACCATCGGCAGACTGGCGTCCCCCTCGGCGTCCCGGACCCGCAGGGAGATGCCGGGCGCGGTCCGCGCGAGGCGGGCCACGGCCGGCGCGACGACCTGGGCGATGCCGGTCGCGAAGGAGGCGACGCTCACCGTGCCGGCGGCCCCCGAGCCGTACGCGGCCAGCTCCGCCTCCGCCCGCTCCAGCTGGGCGAGGACGGCGTTGGTGTGGCCGAGCAGGATCTCGCCGGCCGGGGTGAGCCGCACCCCCTTGGCACCGCGCTCCACCAGCCGGTGCCCCGTCTCCTGCTCCAGGGCCGTGAGCTGCTGGGACACCGCGGAGGGGGTGAGGTACAGCGCGGCGGCAGCCGCCGTGACGGTGCGGTGGTCGGCCACCGCACGGAGGATGTGGAGCCGCCGTGCCTCGATCATGGCATCGATTCTCTCAAACGCGCCTCGCCGGTGGATCGCCCCTGGTCGGAGGGGTCAGGCGTCCAGCTCCGCGCGCGCCGCCACGAACGCCTCCACCGCGCGGTCGACGTCCTCCGTCGAGTGTGCCGCCGACAGCTGGACGCGGATGCGCGCCTGTCCCTGCGGCACGACCGGGTAGGAGAAGCCGATCACGTACACGCCGCGCTCCAGCAGCAGCTCGGCCATCCGCCCGGCCCGGCCGGCGTCACCGATCATCACCGGCGCGATGGCGTGGTTGCCGGGCGCGATGTCGAAGCCCTCCTCGGTCATCCGGCGCCGGAACAGCTCGGTGTTCGCGGCGAGCCGCTCCCGCAGGTCGCCCGCCGACTCCAGCAGGTCGAGCACCTTCAGCGAGGCGGCGGCGATCACCGGAGCGAGGGTGTTGGAGAAGAGGTACGGACGGGAGCGCTGGCGCAGCAGCGCGACGATCTCGGCGCGGGCGGCGACGTAGCCGCCCGAGGCGCCGCCGAGCGCCTTGCCCAGCGTGCCGGTGATGATGTCGACCCGGTCCATCACGCCGTGCAGCTCGGGGGTGCCGCGCCCGCCGGGGCCGACGAAGCCGACGGCGTGCGAGTCGTCGACCATGACCATCGCGTCGTAGCGGTCGGCGAGGTCGCAGATCTCGTTCAGCGGTGCCACATAGCCGTCCATGGAGAAGACGCCGTCGGTGACGATCAGCTTGCGGCGCGCACCACCCTCGCCCGCCTCCTTCAGCTGGCGCTCCAGGTCCGCCATGTCGCGGTTGGCGTAGCGGAAGCGGCGTGCCTTGGACAGCCGGATGCCGTCGATGATCGAGGCGTGGTTCAGGGCGTCGGAGATGACCGCGTCCTCGGGGCCGAGCAGGGTCTCGAAGACGCCGCCGTTGGCGTCGAAGCAGGAGGAGTACAGGATCGTGTCCTCCTGCCCGAGGAACGCCGACAGCCGCGCCTCCAGCTCCTTGTGCACCTCCTGCGTGCCGCAGATGAAGCGGACGGACGCCATGCCGTAGCCCCAGCGGTCCAGGGCGGCGTGGGCGGCGGCGATCACCTCGGGGTGGTCGGCGAGGCCGAGGTAGTTGTTGGCGCAGAAGTTGAGCACCTCGCCGGGGCGGCCGCCCGCGGAGACGTTGACGGTCGCGGACTGCGGGGTGTCGATCACGCGTTCGGGCTTGTGCAGACCGGCGGCGCGGATCTCGTCGAGGGTGGCGCGCAGGTCGTCGCGCACGGAGTCGAACATGACGGGGTCTCCTAAAGGTGCTGTGGGGGTTACGCGGTCCAGTCGAGGATGACCTTGCCGCCACGGCCGCTCGCCGCGTCGGCGAACGCCGCCTCGAAGTCGCGGTAGTCGTACCGGCCGGTGATCACGGGCGCGAGGTCGAGGCCGCCCTCCAGCAGCACCGACATGGCGTACCAGGTCTCGAACATCTCCCGGCCGTAGATGCCCTTGATGGTGATCATCGAGGTGACGACCCGGGCCCAGTCGACCGGGAACTCCTGCGCGGGCAGGCCGAGCATCGCGATCCGCCCGCCGTGCGTCATGTTCGCGATCATGTCCTGGAGGGCCTCCGCGCGGCCGGACATCTCCAGACCGATGTCGAAGCCCTCCCGCAGAGCGAGGATGCGCTGACCGTCCGCGATCGAACCCTCCCGCACGTTCAGGGCGAGGCTGACCCCTATCTTGCGGGCGATCTCCAGTCGCTCCTCGCTCACGTCGGTGATGACGACGTTGCGGGCACCCGCGTGGCGGGCCACGGCCGCGGCCATCAGACCGATCGGGCCGGCCCCGGTGATCAGCACGTCCTCGCCGACCAGGGGGAACGACAGCGCGGTGTGCACGGCGTTGCCGAACGGGTCGAAGATCGCCGCCACGTCCAGGTCCACCGGCACGCGGTGCACCCACACGTTGGTCGCGGGCAGCACGACGTACTCGGCGAAGGCTCCGTCCCGACCGACCCCGAGCCCGACGGTCGCCCGGCACAGGTGGCGGCGGCCGGCCAGGCAGTTGCGGCACTTGCCGCACACGAGATGGCCCTCGCCGCTGACGCGGTCGCCGGCCTTGATCTCGGTGACGTCCCGGCCTGTCTCCACGACCTCGCCCACGAACTCGTGTCCGAGGACCAGCGGGGTGCGGATCGCCTGCTGCGCCCAGCCGTCCCAGGAGTGGATGTGCAGATCGGTGCCGCAGATCCCGGTGCGCAGCACCTTGATCAGTACGTCACCGTGGCCCACCTCGGGATCCGGGACGTCCATGAGCCGCAGTCCTGGCTCCGCTTTGTCCTTGACCAGTGCCTTCACCGCTACGGCTCCTGAGGGTGAGATCCCTGCCGCGGGCATGCAGAAGAAGCCCCCGGACGGGGAGGGAAGTGGAATCGCACAGCAATCTGCCGTACGCCGCCGTCCTGGTCCATCGAGGATTTCTTAACCGCCGCCGCAGCTTTCCTTCACACGTCCGGCGCGACGTTCACCTGGTCAGAGCAGAACTCCGCCGTCCCCGGGTCCTTCGAGCCGTGCGACGAGATCCGCGGCCGTCGCCTTGATGGTCTCCAGACCGGAACGCCCCCAGGGGCGGGGGGAGACATCGGCGACGCAGACGGTGCCGAGCGTCATGCCCGTGGTGTCGATGAGCGGCGCGCCGAGATAGGAGTGCACGCCGAACTCGTCCACGACCGGATTTCCGGCGAACCGCGGGTAGTCGCGGACGTCCTCCAGCACCAGCGCCTTGTGCCGGACCACCACATGGGGGCAGAACCCGTGGTCGCGGGGCAGGAAGCGGCCCATCACCGGCCGGCTCCCGTCCTCCCTCACGACGAGCCCGACGTCCGGCGCGTGCAGTCCCGCGAAGAACTGGCCCGACTCTCCGAGGAAGTTGACCATGGCGTACGGCGCACCGGTCAGCGAGGCCAGATGGCCGGCGTAGGCGTCGAGGGCGGGTTCCGGACGCTCCCCCAGGCCCAGTTGGAGCAGTCGCCGCGTGCGTGCGGGGGCCTCCTTGTCCTCGGGGGTGAGCAGCAGCCGACCGGCCGGGCGCGGTGGGTCGTACCTCATCTCCGGGTCCCGTCGCTGTGGGCGTACGTCATATGCGGCTCCGGTGCGGTGTGTGCGGGTATCACATGTGGGCGCCATGGCTGGGCGCGGGCGTGACGGGTGCGTGGGCGATCAGATGGCGGACGAGCACGAGCAGGGTCTGTACGCCGGAGGCGGAGATCCGGGCGTCGCAGCACACGACGGGGACCTCGGGGTGCAGGTCGATGGCGGCGCGCACCTCCTCGGGGTCGTAGCGGTGACCGCCGTCGAACTCGTTGACGGCGACGATGAATCCGAGGCCGCGCTCCTCGAAGAAGTCGACGGCCGCGAAGCACTCCTCCAGGCGGCGCGTGTCGGCGAGGACGACCGCGCCGAGGGCGCCCTCGCACAGTTCGTCCCACATGAACCAGAAGCGCTCCTGGCCCGGTGTGCCGAAGAGGTACAGGACGTGTTCCGGGTCGAGGGTGATGCGGCCGAAGTCCATGGCCACCGTCGTCTCGACCTTGTTCTCGATGCCGTCGAGGTTGTCGGTGGCCGCACCGACGGTGGTGAGCAGTTCCTCGGTGCTGAGCGGTGCGATCTCGCTGACGGCGCCGACGAAGGTGGTCTTGCCGACGCCGAAGCCGCCCGCGACCAGGATCTTGAGCGCGGTGGGGAACGGGTCGGCTTCGTGGTCGTGGTCGTGGTCGTGTGCGCGGTCGGAGTCGTGGTCCGAGCGGTCGTCGTAGTCAGAGTTGTCGTCGTAGTCCATCGAGCACTGCCTCCAGAAGGGCCCGGTCCGTAGGGTTGTGTTGGAACTCGGGGGGTTTGGTGGTGAGGGCCCCGGAGTCGACGAGGTCCGACAGCAGCACCTTGGTGACCACCGCCGGCAACCTGAGGTGCGCGGCGACCTCGGCGACCGACACCGGCGCCCGGCACAGGTCGAGTGCCTGGGCGTGCTCCGGGCCGAGATAGCCGAGAGGGGTGGCTCCGGTGACCCTCACCTGGGAGATGAGGTCGAGCGCGACGGAGGGGCGGGTACGGCCGTTGCTGACCGTGAAGGGACGCACCAGTCGTCCCGCCGCCTCGTCGAGCCACGGCCCGTCGCCGGCTGCCGTCACGTTCAAGGCCTCATCGCCGGGGGTTCGACGGACTGCTGCCGGGGAGCGGTCACCAGGTAGGGGCGGACGCTCTTGACGAGCATGGCCATCTCGTAGCCGAGTACGGCGGCGTCGGCCTCGCGGCCGGCCAGCACGGCCAGACACGTGCCGGAACCGGCCGTGGTGACGAACAGCAGGGTCGAGTCCAGTTCCACGACGACCTGACGGACGTCGCCGCCGTCGCCGAACCGGACACCGGCGCTGCGGCCGAGGGAGTAGAGGCCGGAGGCCAGGGCCGCCATGTGGTCGGCGCTGTCGGGGTCGAGTCCGTGGACCGACTTCACGAGCCCGTCGCAGGAGAGGAGCACCGCGCTGCTCGTGTGCGGCACGCGCTGCACGAGGCCGCTCATCAGCCAGTCGAGATCGGATACATGGCCGGTGGGGGCATCGGTCGCCATGGTGGATCGACTCCTTGGGATACGAAGGTCCGCGGGCGCGCCCGTGGGCGCGCCGGCGGTCATTGCGGTGGGGGTGGCGACGGCGGCTGCGGTCATCCGGCTGGTCCGCCCCCGTCGTGGCGGGCGGGATGGTCCGGGGCCGAACGGGCGGTGTCCCAGTGCGGGCGCACGTCCCCGTACGCGGCGTCCGTGTGCCGTACGTCCATCTGCGATGCGTCCATGTGCGGTACGGCTATGTGCAGTCCCTCCATGTGGGATGCGTCCATGTGCGGTACGGCCATGGGGAGTTGCGTCGGCAGGGGGATGACGTCCGCGTGGCGGACGTCCGGTGGGGTGGCCGACGGCGGGCTCTTCAGGTGCGAGGAGTCGAGGTGCGAGGAGTCGAGGTGCGCGGGCCCGGAGTGCGCGGGCTCCGGGTGCGCGGGCTCCGGGTGCGAGGGCCCGGAGTGCGAGGGCCCGGAGTGCGAGGATTCCAGGCGTGCGGGCTCCGTGGACGGCGGCTCCGGTGGCGGGGCGAACTCCCCGTAAGGGGCCTCCGGGTGGCCCGGTGCCGGGTGCGCGGGTTCCGCGTGGTCGGCCCCCGCCTGCTGCTGGGCCTCGGCGAGGCCGAATCCGCGCTGGAACGCCGCCATCAGGCCGGGGTCGTGACCGACGGGGTCCTCCACGTCCTGGCGGGGTGCCGGGCCCCCGCGCAGCTGCGGCACGATGTGCTCCTGCGCGCGGCGCCGGGGCAGTTGGGGCTTGCCCATGGTGCCGCGGACGGTGCCGGTGCGCGGGGCGAGCGGCGCGGCGGTGTGTTCCTCGACGGTCGGCCGGTCGCCGGGCCGGATGCCGGGCACTGCCTCGGCCGGGTTGGGCCGCTCCTTGTGGGTGCCGCGCATCGGCAGGGGCGAGGGGGCGGCCGGGGCGATCGCGCCCGGGACGGGGGCTGAGGGAGCGCCGGGGACGGCGTGGCCGGGCGCGGCCGGCGCCTCGGTCGCGGGCCGGTGGCGCTGCGGAGGCGACGCGGGCGGTGCCGGCGGCGCGGGCCGGGGCGCCTCGGGTGCCGGTGCGAGCCCTGGCTGCGGGTGCTGTTGCGGCGGAGGGGCCGGGCGGTCGGCGTCGGGCTGGTGGCCGAGCAGCGCCTGCGGCACGACGAGGACGGCCTGGACACCGCCGTAGATGTTGGTCTGCAGCCGGACGGTGATCCCGTGCCGCCGGGCCAGTTGGGAGACCACGAACAGCCCGATCCGGCCGTCCGCGAGCAGACGGCCCACGTTGACCTGGTCGGGATCGGTGAGCAGGGCGTTCATCCTGTTCTGCTCGTCGACGGGCATCCCGAGTCCGCGGTCCTCGACCTCCACGGCGAGACCGGAGGTGACGAGGTTGGCGCGCAGCAGCACCTGGGTGTGCGGGGCGGAGAACACCGTGGCGTTCTCGACCAGTTCGGCCAGCAGATGGATCACGTCGGCGACGGCGTGCCCCCGCAGGGTGCCGTCGATCGGCGGCACGAGACGCACGCGCGAGTACTGCTCGACCTCGGCGATGGCCGAGCGCAGCACCTCGGTCATGGAGACGGGGTTGCTCCACTGGCGCCGGGAGACGGCGCCGCCGAGCACCGCGAGGTTCTCGGCGTGGCGGCGGATACGGGTCGCGAGGTGGTCGACGTGGAAGAGCCCCTTGAGCAGCTCGGGGTCCTCGATCTCGTTCTCCAGGTCGTCCAGGATCGCGATCTCGCGGTGCACCAGCGACTGGAGGCGCCGCGCGAGGTTGACGAAGACCTCCAGCTTCTGTTCGCTGCCGGCCTGGCTGGAGAGCTGCGCGGCCTGCACGACGGCGGTGACGGCGCCGTCGTGCGCGCGGGCCAGGTCGGCGGCGAGCAGCTCGAAGTCGTCGGCGTCCTGCGGCGGACCGCCGCGCGGCTTGCGCTGCGGTGGCAGCTCCCCGCGGCGCAACGCCTCGACCAGGGTGCGCAGATCGGCCTCCCGGCGGGCGCTGCTGCGGCGCAGCGCGCCGACGCGGTCGTGCACCGCCCGGGCGGCGCGACCGGCGGCGATCACGGCGATCCCGATGCCCGCGAGCGTCACACAGGCCGCGCAGGCCAGTACGGCCCACAGCGTGAGGCTGGTGCGGGCGCCGGTGGAGCGGACGGTGAACAGCACGGCCGCGCAGGCGCTGAGGGCGACCGCGAGCGGCGGCAGGACGGCGAGTCGCAGCAGCTGGGGCCGTATGTGGGCCTCGGGCAGCGAGGGAGCGGTGTGGGCGACCGGCCGCCCGTGCCGCCCGCCCTCACGGCGGTCTGCGCGTGCGGCGGGTGCGCGGAGGTGTGACATCGGGCGTCCTCGTACTGGTCCGGCGGTCGGCAGCCGGGGCGGGCCCGTTCGGCCTGACACGGGCATGCGGCGGCTCGGTGCCGGTCGACGACGCCGAGAGGATTTCGGCCCTGCGTCGCCCGACGGACACTGACAGTAGTCGGCAACGCATCATGTGCGGTGGGCAGTTGACAAAGTCCTACGGCAATCGTCCCGCTCTGGTATGAGGTCTCGTACGACAGACCGATAAGCGCGCCGTGACGGTCATGTCGATGCTGTCAGAGATTGATCCGACCTGGTCGGAAGCGATCAGGAAGCGCCGGTCGCGATAAGCGCCCGTGCGCCGCCGCGACCGCCGGCCCCACGGGAAGGGGCCGGGGCTCATGAGCCCCGGCCCCGCCGGCGTGCCGGTCCCCGACCAGCGGACGGCGATCACCTGCAGGACGGCCAGGCAGCCTCCCGCCAGGCGGAAAGTCAAGTGTTGACATGCGCATTGGTGGTAACTGATCATCGCCAGCACCACGAAGGTTTCCGGCGGGCCGCCAACTCGCCATCCGCTCATGCGGTGATCCCGGACGGTTGTGTCCCCCCTCTCCCCCGTCCTCTCTGACGCTAAGACCAGGTAAGCCGGTGCAGAACACCTCCACCTCCGTCCCCGCGCCTCGCTCGTGCGCGGACCCCGAGAATCGCGACGAGGCCACCCCCCACGTCCGGCCGACCTCCTTCGCCCAGCAACGCTTGTGGTTCCTCGCGCAGTTGCCCGGTGCGAGTGCCGCCTACAACGAGACCGTGGCGCTCTCGCTCACCGGCCCGCTCGACCACCGGGCGCTGGCCAGAGCACTGGACGCGCTCAGCGATCGCCACGAGACGCTGCGCACCCGACTGGTGGCCGAGGCCGGCAGTGTCCGGCAACTCATCGATCCGCCCGGCACCGGTTTCGCGCTGACCTCGCAGGACCTCAGCGGCCTCGGCGACCCCGGCACCCAGGTCATTGCCCTGCAACGCCGTGAGACGGAGCAGGAGTTCGACCTGGAGGCCGGTCCCCTCGGGCGCGGCCGTCTACTGACGCTGGCCCCCGAGCGCCACGTACTGCTCCTGACGTTCCATCACAGCGTCTACGACGGCGCGTCGATGAACGTCATGATGCGGGAAATCAGCGTGCTCTACGCGGCCTTGCGTGCGGACGACCCGGTTCCCCTGGCACCGCTCGCCACGCAGTACGCCGACCACGCGCGAACCCAGCGCGAGGCGGTACTGGCCGGTGCCCTCGCGGACCAGGAACGCTACTGGGAGCAGGCCCTGTCGGACGCGCCGCCCGTTCTCGATCTGCCGACCGACCGACAGCGTCCCGTCGAGCAGCGGTACGAGGGGGGACGGGTCGAGTTCGAACTGAGCGCGAACGTGGTCTCGGCGCTGCGTGCGCTGGCCCGGGCGCACAGTGCCACCCCGTTCGTGGCCGTACTGACAGGCTGGAGCATCCTGCTCTCCCGCCTTTCCGGCCAGGACGACATCGTTGTCGGCAGTCCGGTGGCGAACCGGCGCGGGCCCGGCGCGGCCGGCCTCATCGGCTTCCTGGTCAACTCGCTTCCGCTGCGCGTCGATCTGTCCGGTGCGCCGACCGCCGCCGAGGCGCTCGCCCGTACTCGGGCTGTCGTCCGCGAAGCACTGGCCCACCAGGACCTGCCCTTCGAACGCATCGTCGAGCTGGTCAATCCGCCTCGCAGCGCCGCTCACACCCCGCTGTTCCAGACCATGCTGGCCTGGGTCCCGGATCGCCGGAACCTGCTGGACCTGCCCGGCGTCGAAACCCGGCCGCTGCCGATCGCCGACGCCTCGGCCAAGTTCGATCTCGCGCTGTCGGTGACCGAGTCCGAGGGGCGTCTGCTCGGCCATCTCGACTACGCGACCGCCCTGTTCGACGACGCCACGGCGCGACGCTGGGCGGAGTATCTGCGGCGGCTGCTGACCGACATGGCCCACCATCCCGACCGTGACATCCGGGATCTGGAACTGATGGACCCTGAGGAATCGCGGCGGCTGGTGCGCGAGGGCGACGCCACGCCGTCCGGCGACCGGGGGCCTGAGAACGATGCGGAGGCCGCCGACGCGGTGGGCGACGCGAAGACCGATCCGGTCGCCCTCGCCCTGCGGTCGGCGTCCGGGATCGCGGCGCTCTTCGAGGCCCAGGCGCGGGCGCGCGGCGAACTGACCGCGGTGGTCGACGGTGAGCGGTCGCTCGACTACGCGACCCTGGACCGCCGCGCCAACCGGCTGGCGCACGCCCTCGTCGCCAGGTCCGTGCGCCCCGGTGACGTGGTGGGCCTGCACGCCGGACGGTCGTGCGACCTCGTGGTCGGCATCCTCGGCATCCTCAAGGCGGGCGCCGCCTACCTTCCTCTCGACCCCGGGCAGCCCCGCGAGCGGCTTGCCGGCATGGTCGAGGACGCCGCCTGCCCCGTCGTACTGAGCGACCGGGGCGATGACACGGACCGACCCGAGGGTTGGCTCGCGCTCGCCGCCGTCGAGGCCGAGGGGGCAAAGAGCGAGCAGCCGCCGTCCGGCACCGACCGCGCGCCGGACCGCACGGCGTACGTGATCTTCACTTCCGGGTCCACGGGCCGGCCCAAGGGCGTCGTGGTGGAGCACCGCAGTGTCCTCAACCTCTTCGCCACCTGGCACGACCGCATGGGCACGGCTCCCGGCGAGGTCGGTTCGGCCTGGTCCAGCATCGGCTTCGACGCCTCCATCCACGAACTGCTGCTCCCCCTGACCACCGGCGGTGTGCTGCACCTCGTCCCCGAGGCGCTGCGCGGCGACCCGGAGGCCCTGCTGGCGTGGCTGCGCGAGTGTCGGGTGACCCAGGCGTTCCTGCCGCCGGCCTACGTCAAGTGGATCGACGAGGACCCCGCCGTTCGGCTGCGGGGGCTGGCGCTGCGCACACTGCTCACCGGAGTGGAATCGCTCACCGAGGCCGCTCTGCACCGCATGACCCTGCACCTGCCCGGCCTGCGGATCTGCTTCGGCTACGGGCCCACCGAGGCGACGCTGTACAGCACCGCCTACTACGCGCCGCGTCCGCTGGAGCGCCCCTGCCCCATCGGCCGCCCACTCCCCGGCACCCGTCTCTACCTGCTCGACGAGCGTATGCGGCCCGTGCCTCCGGGCGTGGTGGGAGAGGTGTACCTCGGCGGGTCCTCCCTCGCCCGCGGCTACCTCAACCGCCCCGACCTCACCGAGGAGCGGTTCCTGCCCGACCCCTTCGTGCCCGGCCAGCGGATCTACCGCACCGGCGACCTGGCCCGGCGGCAGCCGGACGGTGAGGCGGTCTACGCGGGGCGCGCGGACGACCAGGTCAAGCTGCGCGGGTTCCGGATCGAACCGGCTGAGATCGAGGCGGCGTTGATGGCACTGCCCGGTGTCCGGGAGGCCGTGGTCCTCGCCGACCGCGACGCCGCGGGGCAGAGCCGGCTGGTCGCCGGGGTCGGTCGGGGTACGGCGCCGGCGCGTGCCGCCGGCGACTGGCGCGCCGCGCTCTCCCGCCGTCTGCCCGACTACATGATCCCCGCCGTCGTGGTCGACCTCAACGCCCTGCCGCTCAACCGCAGCGGCAAGGTCGACCGTGCCGCTCTGCTGGCGCTGGCCCACGAGCGGACCTCCACGCAGGTCAACACCGCCAGCCCGCGCGACCACGTCGAGCACGCCCTGTACCGGATATGGCGGAGCGTGCTGCTCCACCCGGACATAGGCGTCGGCGACGACTTCTTCGAGGTGGGGGGCACTTCCCTGTCGGCCATCAAGATGGCCCACGCCGTCACGGAGGCGTTCGGCCGGCATCTGCCGATCGCCGAGGTCATGACGCGGCCCACGATCGAGGCGCTCGCCGCGCTGCTGCGCGAGGACGGCACCGACTCCGCCCCGGGCAGTCTCATCGAGTTCCGGCGCGGTGCGGGGCCACGGGTGGTCTGCGTCCACCCGGCCGGGGGCACCGCGTTCTGCTACCTCCCGCTGGCCGAGCATCTGCCCGCCGAGGCCGGGCTCTACGGTATCCAGTCGCCGGGCGTGAACCCCGGCGAGGACGTCCTGCCCACGGTGGAGGCCATGGCGGAGGAGTATCTGCGCCTCCTCGGCCCGATGGACGACGGCCCCGTCGTGCTGACCGGCCTGTCCTACGGGGGGCTGGTCGCCCACCGGATGGGGGAGATCCTCGGCCGGGCCGGGCGCCGTGACGTCAGTGTCGTCCTCCTCGACACCCAGGCCACCGACGACGCCGCGGCCCGTGCGGCGATCACCGCCGTCGACGAGGCGGAGTTCCGCGACAAGCTTGTGAGGTTCAACGGGATGTATCCCGGCATGGACGACGCGCAGATCGAGCGCTACTTCCGGCTGTACAACCACAACCGGTCGACGGCCCGGGAGTACCTGCCCGCCGCCTCCCCGACCCGCCTGGTCCTCGCTCAGGCCGTGCCGGACGGCGACGACACGCCGTTCCACGCCGAGGTCCGTGCCTTCTGGCGGCGGCGGGCCGAGGGCGACTTCCAGGTCGAGACCCTCGCCTGTGACCACTGGGAGATCCTCGAAGGCGCCGAAGCGGTCCGTGTCGGTGCCCTGCTGACGGCGGAATTGGCCCACCACGGCCACCGGTCCGCGCCGGCGTCCGCCGCCGCCCTCCCCGTGGCGGGAGCCCGATGAGCACCGACGTCACCGCACCTTCCGACGGCGCCTCCCCGAGCCGATCGGCCTCCGCTCTCGCCGACGCGGTGCTCGCCCGGGCCCGGCGCACCCCGTCCGCCGTCGCCGTCGAGGACCACACGCACCTGCTCGACCACGCCGGTCTCGACCGTCTCAGCGGCCGGGTGGCCGCGCGGCTGCGCGACCTCGGGGTGGGGCCGGGGCAGGCCGTCGCCGTCTGCCTGCCGCGCTCCTGGCGGCTGGTGTGCGTGATGCTCGGCATCCGTCGAGCCGGTGCCACCGTCGTCCCCCTGGACCGGCTCAGCCCGTCCGACCGGCAACGTCACATCCTCGACGACTCGGGCGCCGTGGCCGTCGTCCACGACGAACTCCCCGATATCGGCGGGGAGTTCCTAGCCCTCCACGCCGACCTGCTCCTGCGCGACGAGGAACCGGACGCGGTGCGGGACGCCAGGACCGATCCGCCCGGAAAGACGTCGGCGGACATCGGGGACCCCGGGACGGGTTTCGTCTTCTACACCTCCGGCAGTACGGGCCGCCCCAAGGGCGTCGAGGTCACCGACGCGGGCGTGCTGCGGCTCGCCGAGCCCGGTTACATCGGCCTGCGGCCCGGCGCCCGGTACGCCTGCCTGTCCA
Source organism: Streptomyces sp. NPDC002309 (assembly GCF_053593375.1). Lineage (NCBI taxonomy): Bacteria > Bacillati > Actinomycetota > Actinomycetes > Kitasatosporales > Streptomycetaceae > Streptomyces > Streptomyces sp. NPDC002309. Next base: position 79,013 of record NZ_JBSFCI010000030.1, read on the forward strand.
ACCCGGCCTTCGACGCGCTCAGCTTCGAGGTCTGGGTACCGCTGCTGACCGGCGGTGTCTGCGTGATCCTCGACGACGAGCAGGTGCACAGCCCGCACCGGCTCGCCGGGGCGCTGACGGACGGGCGCATCGACACGCTGTTCATCACGGTCGCGTTGTTCAACACCGTCGTCGAGAGGGTGCCCGACTGCTTCGGCACCGTCTCCCAGGTCCTCGTCGGCGGCGAGCAGCTCGACGCGCGACTGATACGCCGATGGTACGAGGCCAACACCGCTTCGCGCACCGTCCTGCACAACGTGTACGGGCCGACCGAGGCGACCACGTTCGCCCTCTGCCATCCGATCCCCCGGGACTTCGCGGGCGCCACCGTCCCCCTCGGCACACCGCTGCCCGGCACGAGCACGTCGCTGCGCACCGAGGACGGACGCGCCGCGGAGCCGGACGAGATCGCCGAACTCCTGCTCGCGGGTCCCGCGTTGGCCCGGGGTTACCGCAACCTGCCCCTGCAGACCGAGCAGAGCTTCGTCATGCTGGCGAACCCGGAGGGCGAGGCGGGCGGCGAGGAGCGCTGGTACCGCACGGGTGACCTCGTACGCCGGGACACCGAGGGCCGGGTGACCTACGTCGGCCGGGCCGACCGTCAGGTCAAGGTGCGCGGCTTCCGTATCGAGCCGGGGGAGGTGGAGCGACGCGTCCTCGCCCACCCGGCCGTGCGCCAGGCGTACGTGTGCACCCGCCGCGACGAGGCCGGCCGCAACGAACTACTCGCCTTCGTCGTCCCGGGCGGCGATCCTGGGGACCTCTCCTTCGACGCCTACGACCGGCACCTCACGACCGGGCTGCCCCCGTACATGCGGCCCCACCACACCCATCTCGTACCGGAACTGCCGCTCACCGCCAACGGCAAGGTCGACCGGGACGCGCTGCTGCGCGACACCCCGGCACCATGGCGGCGCTCGTACGAGGGCGAGGCGCGCGTCAGCGACGAGCAGCGGCCCGTGCTCGACCTCGCCGCGGGCATCCTCGGGGTGGCCGGCCTGCGCCCCGACGACCGGTGGATACCGCACGGCGGTGACTCCCTGAAGGCGCTGCGCTTCCGCTTCGAGGTCATGCGGCGTTTCCACGTCGACCTGCCGCAGAGCCTGGTGCTCACCGCCGACTTCGCCGCCCTCGCCGAGGCCGTGCACACCCAGGACGCCGCGACCGGCGAGCACCCACCCGTGCCGGCCGCCTCCGGCGAACCGACCGCGCCGGCCACCAGGGAGCAGGAACGCCTCTGGTTCCTGCACCAGCGGGACCCCGAGGACCGCGCCTACGACGTACCGCTCGTCTTCCGCCTCCAGGGCGACGTCGACCGTACGGCCCTGCGCCGGGCGGTGCGCGTGCTGGTGGAACGACACACGGCCTTGCGGACGCGACTGGTCCCCACTCCGCACGGGCTGCGCCAGCGGGCGGGCGACCCGTACGACCCCTGGGAGTCGCTCGGCGGCGGCGAGGCCCTGGATCCGCGGGGCCTCGACGGCGACACGGACGAGGGGTGGCGGGACCTCGCGGACCGGTTCTTCGACCACTGCTTCGACCTCACGGACACCCGTATGCTGCGCGCCGCGTGGGTGGGCGGTCCGGACGCGGGGGTGCTGCTGCTGCACCTGCACCACGTCGCCGTGGACGGCTGGTCGCTCAACCTCCTCTTCCGCGACCTCGGCGACGCCTACTCCGCCGCGCTGCGTGGCGAGTCGGGCGGGCCCGGCACCGCGTCCACGTTCACGCCACTGGACTTCGCGCGGTGGCAGCGGGAGTGGCAGGCGAGCGCCGCGTACGGACGGCGACGGGCCCGGCTCGCCGAGCACTACGGCTGTGACGGCGAACCGTCGCCCGTCCTGCCCGCCTCGGAGGCGGTGGCCGTCCGGCCCCGGGCGAGGCTGCTGCGGACATCCCTCGACCTGGTACGCCGGGCCGCCCTCGACCGACTCGCCGCGGAACGCGGGATGACCCGCTTCCAGTTGCTGGTGTCCGCGTTCGCCACAAGCGTGTACGGCGTGACCGGCCAGGAGCGTCCCCTCCTCGCGTCGCCGGTCTCGGGCCGGTCGCGGCCCGAGTTCGCCGACGCCGTCGGTATGTTCGCCAACACCGTGCTGCTGAAATTGGAGCTGCGCCCCCACGACGGTCTGGCCATCCGGCTCGCGTCGCACGCCGACACCGTCCGGGACGTCCTGGAGGACCAGGAAGTGGCCCTGGCCGACCTGTTGTCCGATCCGGTGCTCCGCGAGCGCACCCCCCTCTTCGACTATCTGTTCGTCCTGGAGAACACCGACTTCTCCACACTGCGGCTGGGCGGCTGCGAGGTGCGGCCCGTGTGGCCCGAGCCGCTCGGCGCCAAGTGCGCGCTCACCCTGTCGGTCGTCGAGCACGAGTCCGGCTTCGACTGCCTGTGGGAGTACCGCGACGACTTCGGCGCCGAGCGCGCGCAGGCGGCGGCGCGGCTGTTCCGCCGGTGCCTGGACCACTTGACCGGCGGCGACGACGTCACCTTGCGCGAACTGATCGCCGACCACCGCCGCGGTCTGCCTGACACCGGCCGGGGCGAGACCCTCGTCCCCGACTTCCCGACCGTCGCCGACGGCTTCGCCCGGCAGGTGGCCGCCACCCCGCACGCTCCGGCCCTCACGGACGGCGGGACGACCCTCACGTACGCCGAACTCGACGCGCGGGCCCATGCGTTGGCGACCGATGTGCGTGACCGCCATCCGCTGCCGGACGACCCCGCCGCTCCGGCGTCCGTCGCGCTCTACCTCCAGCCGTCCGTCGAGCACATCGTGGCGCTGCTGGCCGCCGCCCGCCTCGGCGTGACCGTCGTCCCCCTCGATCCGGCCTATCCGTCGGCCCTCCTGCGGCACGTGCTCGACCAGGCGGACCCCCTGTGCGTGCTGGTGACCCGGCGGGACCTCGGTGTCCTGGAAACCCTCGCGCCGCCGTCGCTCCCCCGCCACGTCGTCACCCTCACCGACGCACCCGCCGACATGTCCGCCGGCACACCCGCCGCAGTGCCCGTGCCGTACGCGCACGAGGGGCTGCGCCCGCTGTACACGCTCTTCACGTCGGGCTCCACCGGCGTCCCCAAGGGCGTCCAGGTCCCCGACCGGACCCTGTGCAACCTGCTGACCTGGCAGCGCGTCGCGGGCGGACTGGACCGGCCGGCCCGTACCCAGCAGTTCTCGATGCTCTCCTTCGACGTCTCCTTCCAGGAGATCTTCACCACGCTGTGCTCCGGGGGACTGCTGCACCTGGTCGATCCTGGCTGGCGGCACGACGCGCCCGCCCTGCTCGCACAGTTGGAGTCCGCGGCGGTGGAACGTGTCTTCCTGCCGTACGTGGCACTCCAGTTGCTCGCCGAACACGGTGTCCGCACCGGGCGGTACCCGTCGCGGCTGCGCGAAGTCGTCACTGCCGGCGAGCAGTTGGTGTGCACCGACGCGATCCGCCGCTGGTTCGCCGCACTGCCGGGTGCGCGTCTGTTCAACCACTACGGTCCCACCGAGACCCATGTCGTCAGCGCCCTGTGCCTGGAGGGCGACCCGGCCGGCTGGCCGCTGCGCCCCGCCATCGGGCGGCCCGTGGCGGGCGCGGTCCTCCGGGTGGTGGACGACAGCGGTCTCCCCGTCGCGCCGGGGGCCACCGGCGCGCTGCTGATCGGCGGGCCCATGGCGGGCCGCTGCTACCTCGGCGACCGAGCCGCGCACCGCGAACGCTTCACCGACGACCCCGAGCTGGGCGTGCTGTACCGGACAGGCGACCTCGCCCGCTTCGACGCGCGGGGCCTGCTCCACTACGCGGGGCGGGACGACGCCCAGATCAAACTCGCCGGTCACCGGCTGGAGCTGGGGCAGGTCGAGGCCGCGCTCCTTCAGTACCCGGGCGTGGTCAACGCGGTCGCGGCCGTGGCGGACGGCCGTCTGGTCGCCGCGCTGGAGTGCCGGGGCGAGGACCCCGAACCGGCCGGGCTCGCGGAACACCTGTCGGCGCTGCTGCCCGCCCATGTACGCATCGCCCGCTTCCGTCGCGTGACCGCACTGCCGCGCACCCCGAGCGGCAAGCTGGACCGGCGCGCGACGCTCACCGCCCCCGGTCACGATCTGCGCCAGGGCGAGCCGGCTGCCGCCGCCCTGTCACCGCTGGAGGAGCGTCTGACGGCGCTGTTCGAGGACGTCACCGGCAGACCTGTCGGCGTGCGGCAGCGGTACTTCGACGCCGGCGCCACCAGCCTCGACCTCATGCGGTTCCAGCTCGCCTGCGCGGGCGAGGACGGGCTCTCGTTCTCCGTACCGGACCTCTTCGAACACGTCACGCTCCGCGCCCTCGCCCGGTTCCTGGAGGGGCGACGCGGAGGGGAGGAGGAGGCGGCTCACGTGGCGGTACGACCGGTCGGGAAAGCGGGCGGGGCCCTGTCGGGCCGGGTGGCGGGCGCGGCCGAACCGGACCGGGCCGCCGGCGCGATCCGATCCGGCCGGGACGCCGACGTGGTCCGACCGGCCCCGGAGGCCGCCGACGAACCCGTCGCCGTCATCGGCATGGCCGTGCGGCTGCCGGGCGCGCCCGACCTGGCTGCCTTCTGGGACCTGGTGACCTCCGGCCGCCGTGGCATCGAGCACTTCCCCGCGGCGGACGGCCGCGTCGGTGCCCGCAGCCAGATGGAGGGTCTCCTCGCCTTCGACGCGGGACGCTTCACCCTCAGTCCGGGCGAGGCCCGGCTCATGGACCCGCAACAGCGCCACCTGCTGATGAGCTGCGTCGAGGCGCTCGCCCACGCCGGCATCGGTGACCCGGCCGGACGGGGGGTGGGGCTGATCGCGGCGTGCGGGGAGAACACCTACTTCCAGAACATGCTGCGCGAAGGCGATCCGGACGCACTGCCCGACGCCTTCCGGATGGCCCTGCACCACGAGAAGGACTTCCTCGCCACCAAGGCGGCCTACCACCTGGGGCTGACCGGCCCCGCCTTCACCGTGCAGTCGGCGTGCTCCAGTTCGCTCGTCGGCGTGCACCTCGCCGCTGGGCTGCTGCGCCAGGGCGACGCCGAGGTCATGCTCGTCGGCGGTGTCCTCGTCGACACCGAACTGACCGGCGGCTACACCTACCGGCCGCAGCACATCTTCTCCCCCGACGGGCACTGCCGGCCGTTCAGCGCGGACGCCGCGGGCACCGTGGGGGCCAGCGGCACCGGTGTGGTCGTCCTGAAACCCCTCGCCGCCGCCCGCCGCGACGGCGACACGGTGTACGCGGTCGTCACGGGTTCCGGCATCAACAACGACGGCTCGGACAAGCTCAGTTACAGCGCGCCCGCCCGCTCCGGCCAACGGGCCGCGATCCGTGCCGCCCTGCGCCGCAGCGGCCGTAGGGCGACCGACCTCGGCTATGTGGAGGCGCACGGCACCGGCACCGTCCTGGGCGACCCGGTGGAGGCCGCCGCGCTGCGCGACGCGTACGGCCTGGCGGACGACGCGGGCCTGGCGCTGTCCTCCGTCAAGAGCCAGATCGGGCACCTGGGTGCCGCCGCGGGCGTTGTCGGCATGGTCCGCGCCGTGCTCGCCGTCCACCACGGGGTGGTCCCGCCCACGCCGGACTTCGACCGCCTCAACCCGCAGATCGACGCGGGGCCGTTCCGGGTGCCGGTGACGGCCGAACCCTGGCCCCAGGACGTGCCCCGGGTGGCCGCCGTCAGCAGTTTCGGGATCGGCGGGACCAACGCCCACCTGCTCCTGGAACACCCCGCCGACCGGCCGTCCGTACCGGCGCCCGGATCCGCCACACCTGCTACGCCCGCCACGGCGCCCGCCGCTGTGCCGTGCGTGGTGCTCTCCGCGAGCAGCGAGGCAGCCCTGCGTGCCGACGGCCGCCGCATCGCCGACTACCTGGACGCGCACCCCGCCGCCTATCCGCAGGTGCTGCGGCACCTTCAGGCCGGGCGCCCCACGCTGGGTCACCGTGCGGCGGCGGTGTGCCTGGACGCCGCGTCGGCCTCGACCTGGCTGCGCGCGCCCACGCCGGTCGCCGTCCAGGCCGCCCAGGGTGAGGTGCGGGTGCGGAGCGGCGACCCGCGTCACCTCGCGGAGGCGTGGACGGCCGGTCGCACCGTCGCCTGGCCCGAGGGACCGGCTTGCGCTCCCTGGGACTTCCCTCCGCCCGCTCTCGACCTGTCCGAGTACGACTTCCCGCGCGTCCCCGGCCGGGCCGCGCCCCCGTCCGCGTCCTCGCGGGCTCCAAAGGACGCCGGCCCGCCGTCTCGGCGGCTGCCCGCCGATCAGTGGCTGCACCAGCCGCAGTGGACCCGGCTGCGCCGGGCCCGTACCCGTGTTCCCTCGGGACCGGGCACAGCCATCGGCGCGGCTCCCGGCGCCGTGAACGTCCTCGGTACGCCGACGGACGGCCCCGCAAAGTCCCGTACCGCACGGCGTACCGCCGTCGTCGTCACCGCGGACTTCGGCGGTGGCATCGGCGGCGACATCCGTGCGGACACCTGGCGGTTCCTCGAGGACCACTACGGCCGGGTGGTGCGGGTTCGCCCCGCGACGGCTCTCGGCCGACTCGCCGATGACCACTACGAGGTCGCCCCCGACGACGCGGCACAGCTCACGACCCTCCTCACCCTCATCGGCGACGGTGCTGCCCGGACGGACGGCGGAGCCGACGGCATCGACTGGCTGCACACGCTGCCCCTGGCCCTGGACGGCCGGGTCGACGAGCACGCGCTGGAGGACGCCCAGCGGCTCTGCCTCGACGCGGTGGCCGCGCTGGGCAAGGCCCTCGCCGACCTGCCGGACGCCTCAAGGCCCCGCGTATGGCTGCTGTCGCACCGGGCACAGCCCGTCACCGGCGCCGTCGCCACACCCCTGGCCGGCCTCCTCGCGGCGGGCATCGAGACACCCCGCCAGGAACTGGGGGTGGCCCCCCGCTGGATCGACCTGCCCGGCCCCGACCCGGCGGACTGGGCGCCGCACCTGCTCGAACTGCTGGGTGACGACACGCTCGCCCCGCGCGTGGTCGCCCTGCGCGACGGCTACTGGTGGCATCGCCCGGTCCAGCCGGTCCCCGCGCCCGCATTCCCGTCCACCGCCGACCGGGTGGCAGAGCCGGGTACGCATCTGATCCTCGGCGGGACCGGCGGCATCGGTGTCACCCTGGCCGCCCGTCTGCTGGCGGACCCCGCCAACCGCGTGGTCCTGGTCGCCCGTGGCACCGAGGTGCCGGCGAGGCTACGGCCGTACAGGGACCGTGTGACCCTGGTCGGCGCCGACCTCGCCGCGGAGGACCTGGACACGATCGCCGACCGGCTCGCCCCGCACCTCGACGGCCTCGCCGGTGTCGTGCACGCGGCGGGCACGGCCTGGGGCGGACTCCTCGCCGGGCGGGTGGCTGCCACCGCCCGCCGCGCCACCGCGGCCAAGCTGCGCGGCGTCCTGCTCATCGAACGGCTCGCGGTCCGCCACACCCCGGCGTACGTGGCCTACTGCTCGTCGATGGCGGCCCATCACGGCGGGGTCGGCCAGTTCGACTACGCGGCGGCCAACGCCTGCCTGGACTCCTTCGCCCACTACACGCCCCCGGCGGGCGGGGCGACCGTCCGGTTGAGCATCGGCTGGGACATCTGGGGCGAGGTCGGCATGGCGCGGCGGGCGCCGGCCGGCGACATCCGCCACCAGGAGCACCTGAAGGTCGCGCTCTCCCCTGAGGACGGCGCGGCGGTCTTCGCCCATGCCCTGAGCCTGCGACTGCCGCACCTGATGGTCAGCACGACACCTCTGCCGCAGGCCCAAGCCTTCTACGAGGCAAGGCCCACCGCCGACCGGACCCGGTCGGGGGAGGACGCGAGGCAGGTCGCGGCCGGGGGAGCCCTGTCGGGCGAACCGGCGGCCGGCCTCACCGAGGTCCTGTGCGAACTGCTCGGCGTCGACACCGTCGACCCCGACGCCTCCCTGTACGACCTGGGGGCCGACTCGCTGACCCTCCTGGAACTGCTGGAGGAGGTGAAACGCCGTCACGGCACCGACATCGACCTCGCCTCCCTCGGCCACCACGTGACCCTCACGGAGATCCTGGGGAAGCTGGGCGGCGACGCCCGTCGACCCGCCCACTCGGGTGCCGGGGCGGAGGTCGAGATCTGGCAGCGCGGCACCGGCGAGGACGTCCTGTGCCTGGTCCATCCGGTCGGCGGCGACATCCAGGCGTACCGGCCGCTGGTCTCGGCCCTGCCCGGCGAACTGACGGTCTGTCTGATCCCCGACCCGGCGCTGCGCGATCCGCGACTGCCCGCCTGGTCGATCGCCGACCGCGCCGCCGACTATCTGCGGGCCGTGCGGGCCGCCTTCCCCGACGCGGGTCCCCGGCTGCGGCTGGCGGGCTGGTCGTTCGGGGCGTGGACCGCCCTGTCGATGGCGGCCCTCGCCGAACGGGACGGGCGGCCCGCGGCGGGCCTGTACCTTCTCGACCCTCCACCGCCGGGCGCCGGACCGGAGTTCGCCGCGTACGACAAGGCGCAGGTGGACGAGGTCTTCGCCCGTGAGCTGGGCGGCAGCCGCGCCGACGGCCTGACCGATCCGGGCCGGGCGTACGCCGAGCGCCTCGCCCGCTGCTGCCGGGCCAACCTGGCCGCCATGGCCGAGCACCGGCTGCCGCGGATCACCACGACACCCACCACCCTGTGGCTCGCCGAACGCCCGGTGGACACCTCCGTGCTCGCCCCGCGGCCGACACCGTCGGGTGCCTGGGACGCACACCTGCCCCGGACCTCGCGGGTGCTCCGGGTCGACGCCGACCACTACGGCCTCGTCGCCGCGCCGCACGCGCGGGACGTCGCCGCCGTACTCGCCGCCGGCCCGCGTCCTTCCACCCGGCAGCCCTGAGGAGGCACTCCCCCATGGCACCACACCCTTATCAGAGCCTGCCGGAGCGCTCCTTCTGGCGCAGCGCGGTCGCCGAACGGGACCCGCTGGACATCGCCGACCTGTGGACGCCGAAGTGGCCCATCGACCAGGACGCGCCCGTCATCACGGCCGGGTCCTGCTTCGCCGGCCACATCGGACGCGCCCTGCTGGAAGAGGGCATGCACTGGTACGACGCGGAGCCGCCGCCCCCGGGACTGACCGCCGAGCAGCGATCGGCCCGCGGCTACCGCCGGTTCTCCTTCCGCACGGGGAACATCTATACCGCTGCCGCTCTGCGCCAGTGGATCGCCTGGGCACTCGGCTCCCGCACATCCCCCGGCGAGGTGTGGGAGGAGGACGGGCGCTTCTACGACCCGTACCGGCCCACGGTGGAGCCGGAGGGGTTCGCCTCGCCCGGTGAGCTGCTGCGCTCCCGCGAGGTCACCCTCGCCGCGCTGCGCACCGCGCTGGCCGAGGCGGAGGTCTTCGTCTTCACCCTCGGCCTGACCGAGGCGTGGCACGACACGGAGCGGGACGCCGTGCTGCCGATGTGCCCGGGGACCGTCCGCGGTTCCTTCGACGCCGGCCGGTACGTCCTGCGCAACCACACGGTCTCGCAGGTGCACGAGGACCTCACGCAGGCACTGGCCATGGCCCGGGGCGTCAACCCCGGTCTGCGGACGGTCCTCACGGTCTCTCCTGTGCCGCTGACGGCCACCGCCACCGGACGGCACGCCTTGGTCGCGACCACCTTCTCGAAGTCGGTGCTGCGGGCGGCTGCCGGGCAGCTCGCGGACGAGGACGCCCGCGTCGACTACTTCCCGTCGTACGAGATCGTCACGGGACTGCCGGGGCTCCCGGTTCTCCCGGCCCCTTCGGATGACCGGGATACGTCAGACACCTCGGGTGCGTCGGCTTCCGGGGGCCGGCGGGGCTTCTTCGAGGCCAACCTGCGTACCGTCCGTCCCGAGGGCGTGGCCTTCGTGATGGGGCACTTCTTCCGGGCGCTACGGGGCGAACCGGCCCGCACACCGCACACTCCCCCGCAGCCGCCGCCCACCGCCGGCGGAGAGGACCACTCCTGTGACGACGCCCTGCTCGACTACTACGGCCCCCGCCCGGTTCCTCCTGCTCGGTGACTCCCACGCGGCCTGCGTCGGTCAGGCCGCGCGGGCCGCGGGACTGCCCTTCGCGGGCGGGCCGGTCGGTTCGGGCCGGGATTTCCTGGGCCCCTTCTTCGACACCGACGGCACCGAAATCCGCTTGCGCGCGCCCGAAGGGCAGCGGCTCTACCGGGAGTTCCTCGACGCCCTGGGCGCCGGGGGGCTCGCCGGGCTGCCGGTGCCACTGGTGTGCACCTTCGGATTCAGCGCCCACACGGTGGCCACCCGGCAGAACTGGGACGTCCACCGCGACCGCCGCGGCGACTTCCCGGAGTCCTTCCTTCGCGGCGCGTTCTTCTCGGCCCTGGTGCAGGCCATGATCCGCGGCGCGCTCGCCTTCTACGACCACACGGCCGCGCTCGGTCTGCGGGTGGTGGCGGTCATGCCTCCGCAGCGCATCCCCGACATGTCGGACGCACAGGTGTTCCACGCCGCGCAGGACGTCGTCCGTGACGAGGTCGCCGCGCGCGGCGTCGAGATCGTCGACCTGCGCGCCCGGGTGACCGACCGCTCGGGAGAGCAACGCCCCGCCTTCTGCCTGCCGGACGACACGATCCACGGCAACCTCGCCTTCGGCCGCCTCGTGGTCGCCGAACTCCTCGACCGGGGACTGTGATCCGCCCCGCCCCCATCCGTTCCACTCCTCTCCCCCCGTCCCCTCCCGGAGGTCCCCATGGAGCAGTACGCCCTTCAGGCTGTCGAACGTCTGACGACCCGGCCCGCCGAGCCGTACGAGACCCTCTCGGTCAGCCCCCTCACCCCGCTGCTGGGCGCGGAGGTCTCGGGCCTCGACCTGTCGCAGGAGCTGACGCCCCAGCAGGAGAAGGAGGTCAAGCACGCCTTCCAGTCCCACCACGTCCTGGTCTTCCGCGACCAGGACCTCACCCCCGAGCAGCACAAGCGGTTCGCGAACGTCTTCGGTGAACTGCACCCTGTCACCCTCCCCGTGGAGGGTGCCGACCCGTACATCCTGGAGATCAGCGCGGACAAAAACTCCCGGGCCGTGGCCGGCAACGGCTGGCACTCCGACGGTACGGCGGACCCGGCGCCCTCCCTCGGGTCGTTGCTGTACCTCACGACCGTTCCCGAGGGCGGCAGCGGCGGCGACACCCTGTTCGCCAACATGCACCTCGCCTACGAGCTGCTCTCCCCCGCGATGAAGGAGTTCCTCGGCGGCCTGACCGCCCTGCACGACGGCGCCCTGCCGTGGACCGCCGCCGGGCAGACCCCTCCAGCCGAGTACGACGTGCCGCGCACCGAGCACCCCGTCGTCGTCCGGCACCCGGAGACCGGCCGCGAGCTGCTCTTCGTGAACGCCCCCTACACCTCGCACATCACTCAGCTCTCCCGCACCGAGAGCGACACCCTGCTGGGCATGCTGTACGCGCACATAGCCCGCACCCCGCTGCTGCAGTGCCGCGTGCGATGGCAGCCGCGCACCCTGGTGGTCTGGGACAACCGCAGCGTGCAGCACCACGCCGTGTGGGACTACTTCCCCCTCACGCGGCTCGGCCGCCGGATCGCCGTCGAGGGCACGCCCCTGCACCACTGATCCATTCCTCGCACATCATCGATCCCCTGGGGACAGGAGGGCGGTACCGCATGACTTCCACGACCGACGGGGCGGCGGGATTCCTGACCGCGCCGAGGTCACCGGACGCCGAGCCCAGGTCCGGGTCGCTGTCCGGCCCGGCATCTCCGGTAGGGCTGTGGTCCGTTGCGACGGCCCTCCACGACGAGTTGTCGGCCGACGTCCGCGACGGCTGGGCCCTTCGCCTGTACGCGCTGCTCCAGGAGCGGTACGGGGAGGACACGACCACCGATCCGTCGGTGGGCTCCGGCCTGTCGGTGGTCCACGACTGGCATCGCCACACGGTCCTTCCCCTTGTCGCCGAGACGGTGCCCGGCGCGGAGACGGTGCCGTTCTCCTCACTCGCCCGTCTGCATACCGCGGCGGCCGCGGGGCGTGCGGCCACCCCGGACGCCTGGCGGACCGCGCTGCATCCGGTCCTGCTCCACCTCCACGCCGCCGCGTACGACCGGACGACCGCCTACGCCGAGGGCCATGCGGGGGCCCGCGACTACGCGCTGTCCCAGGGCCGGTCCCCGGCCGAGGCCGACGCCTACGGCCACGAGTACGCCGCGCTGAGCTGCACCGCCAACGCGCGCGCCTTCGCCGAGGCGCACGCGCTGGCGCTGAGCGACGCGCTGGCGCTCGCCTACGCCGCCGACGACCGCAGGGCCTATGCGGACACCTTCCCCGGTTCCCACGTGCGAGCGGTTGTCCGTGCCTGTGAACAGGCCGAGCCGCACGCACCTGCCGCCGGGAATCCAGCCGCGCGTCTGTCCGAGGGGTTCCTCACGGCACTGGTGGGGGCGCGATCGCTACGGAGGCGGTGATCGCGCGCTCGCCGGGGCCGTGAAGCCGTCGGCGGCGGGTCAGCCGCAGGGGACCTCGGTCAGCCTTCGACGCGAGGGACGGCCGAGGGCAGGGGCACGATCCGCCGCCGGTCCGGCGGCGGTTCGTGCGGCGCGGCTCCCGGTCCGTCCCGGGGCACCAGGACGCGCAGGGCACACTGCCGGACGGCGCGGACCTCGGGTGTGGGCAGCATCAGGGCCTCGCCGTCGACGGCCACCGGGATGGTCGCGGCGGTGACCTCGCCCCCGCGCGACGTCAGGGGAGTCACCCCGAAAGAGCGAGCCCCGCACGACGAGGTCGGCCGCCCGCACGGCGGCTCGCCGTGCCCGAACCGGGCCGGGCCGTCTCGCCGGGCTCGTCCCCGACCGACGTCACCGCTCACCGGCGAGGTCGAGATCACCCTTGCTCGCCTCGGCCACACCCTCAGCACTCCGGGGACGCCGCCAGGGGTGCGCGATCGGAACGGAGACCGCCCGCCACCACGCCTCCACCGGCAGCCTCCCCGCCGGCTCGAACGGCTCACCCGGCCGCGGGAACGCCACCGCCTGGCCGACTTCCTCGGCGGCGTCCTTCGTCCACTCACCGGGTTCGGCGTAGGGGTGCGGGGCGAGGTTGAAGGTCCCCCAGTGGATCGGCAGCAGCACCCCTGCCGGGGCGTCCCCGCCCTGGAGGTCCAGATGCGCGCGGACACCCTCCTCGGGGGTCATGTGGATGTCCGGCCAGTACCGGCTGTACGCGCCGATCTGGATCATCGTGGCGTCGAAGGGGCCGTGGTCGGCGCCGATGTCGCGGAAGCCGTCGAAGTAACCGGTGTCGCCGCTGTGGAATATCCGGTGACTCTCCCCCGCGACGGCCCAGGACGCCCAGAGGGTGTGCTGGGTGTTGCGCAGACCGCGTCCGCAGAAGTGGCGGGCCGGGGTGGCGGTCAGGGTCAGCCCGCCGACCTTGGTCGACTCCTGCCAGTCCAGCTCGCGCAGCCGGTCCGCGGACACGCCCCAGTGCTCCAAATGGGCGCCGACACCGAGCGGCACGGCGAACACCGTGTCCGTCCCGGCCAGCGCCCTGATCGTGGGCAGGTCCAGATGGTCGTAGTGGTCGTGCGAGATGACCACGACGTCGACCGGGCCGAGCGCGGTCAGGGGCAGCGGCACCGGGTGCAGCCGCTTGGGCCCGGCGAAGGCGAACGGGGAGCAGCGCTCGCCCCAGACCGGGTCGAAGAGCACCCGCTGCCCGTCGATCTCCGCGAGGACGCTGGAGTGCCCCAGCCAGGTCAGCCTGAGGCCGGTGGCGGGCGGTCGCGCGAGGTCGGCGGCCGTCGTGGGATGAACAGGCATCACACCGTGCGGGGTGCGGCGGTTGCGGGCGTCCTTGTCGAAGTAGGTCTTCGCGATGTCGCGCGTCGATCCCGACGGCCGGATCCGCGAGGGTCCACCGGGGTTCTGGAAGACACCGTCCTTGAAGTGGGGCGATCTGCGGATGCGCGCCATGCGCTCGCCGATCGGCTCCGCGCCGAAGGCCGCGGGCTGCAGCGCGCGGAGCCCGGAGCTCAGGGAACGGGAACCGGCCACGGTGCCTCCAGGTGGAATCGGTGGGACCTCCATTATGGTCCGCCCCACCGACACCATCCGCCGCCCGACGTGCATACTGACTCGTGATTCAGTACGCGCGTAACCCGCGCGAGACGCGAAACAGCCGCTGCCACAAGGAGTTTCCGTGACCGCCCCCCTTCTGTCGCTCACCTGGACCGACGACGTCACCGGCCGCCAGGGCTTCCTGGTCGTCGACCGTCTGGTGCGCGGTGTGGCCAGCGGTGGACTGCGGATGCGCCCGGGCTGCACGCTGGAGGAGGTCGCCGGACTCGCGCGCGGGATGTCCGTGAAGGAGGCCCTGCACTACGACCCGGAGGCCCGTTACGTACCCCTCGGCGGCGCCAAGGGCGGCATCGACTGCGATCCCCGGGACCCGGCGGCGTACGGGCTGCTGGTCCGGTACCTGCGGGCCGTGCGGCCCTACATCGAGACCTTCTGGACCACCGGTGAGGACCTCGGTCTGACCCAGGACCTGGTGGACCGGGCCGCCGCCGAGGCGGGGCTGGTCTCGTCGATCCAGGCGGTGTACCCGTTGCTGGCGGACGAGACGGCCGCACGGCGGCGGCTCGCCGACGCGTTCGCGGTGGAGGTCGACGGGATCGGGCTGGCCGAGCTGGTCGGCGGCTGCGGGGTCGCGGAGGCGGTGCTCGCCGCCCTGGACCGGGCGGGCCTGCCGTACGCGGGCACCCGGGTCGCCGTACAGGGCATGGGCACCATGGGTGGCGCCACGGCGCGCTTCCTCACACGCGCGGGCCTCACGGTCGTCGCCGTCGCCGACGTCAGGGGCACGATCGCCGATCCGGCGGGGCTCGACGTCGACGCGTTGCTCGCCGCGCGGGACGCGTACGGCACGGTGGACCGTACGGCGTTGCGGCCCGGGGCCCGCGAACTTCCCGGGGACGCCTGGCTGGCCGCCGACGCCGAGGTGCTGGTGCCCGCCGCCGTCTCCTACGCGATCGGCGCCGCGGACCAGCATCGGATCACCGCCCGCTGGATCGTCGAGGCCGCCAACATGCCCGTCGTCCCCGAGGCGGAGGCGCTGCTCACCGCGCGCGGGGTGACGGTCCTGCCCGACGTGGTCGTCAACTCGGCGACGAACGCCTGGTGGTGGTGGACCTTGTTCGGTGACATCGGCGCGGACGCGCGGGAGGCGTTCGCGTACACGCGGCGCTCCCTGCGCGCCCTGACCGAACTGGTGCTGGACCGCGCGGAGGCCGACGGGAGCACGCCGCGGGCCGCCGCGCACGCCGTCGCCGGGGACCGGCTGCCGCTGCTCACGGAGCGCTTCGGGTCGTACCGCTGACGCGAAGGTCACCGCCCGGCCACCGTGCGGACGTTGCCCGTTAGGGTGACGGCGTGGCGAGAGTGCGGTTGAGCGTGGCGCAGCGGCGCGAGGAGTTGTTGCGTGCCGCGGTGGAGCAGATCGAGGTGCGCGGCGTCGCGGCGGTGCGGATCGCCGATGTGGCGTCCGCGCTCGGGGTGAGCAACGCGCTGGTGCTGTACCACTTCTCCACCAAGGAGAGGCTGGTCGCCGCCGCGTTCGCGTACGCGGCCGAGGACGACCTCGCCCATCTGGCCAAGCTGCTGGGCCGGCGCACGACCGCCGAGCGGCGGCTTCGGGCGGCGGTGCGCTGGTACGCGCCGACGGGACCGGCGAAGGGCTGGCGCCTGTGGATCGAGGGCTGGGCGGCGGCGCTGCGCGAGCCCGCGCTGCGGGAGGTCACCCGGGACCTCGACAAGCGCTGGAAGGCGGCCATCGCGGAGGTCATCGCCGAGGGGGTGGCGGCGGGCGAGTTCCGCTGCCCCGACCCCATGGGCGCGGCCCTGCGCCTGACGGCCCTGCTCGACGGGCTCGCCGTCCAGATCACGTCCTACGCGGGAGCCGTGTCACGCGCGCGTGCGCAGGAGTGGGTGGACGAGGCGCTGGCGCGGGAACTCCGGTCCGCGGAGATGCCGGCGACTCCACCGCACTGAACGGGTGCCTGTTCCGCCACTTCTCCGCCGTGCGACCTCGCGCGGCCCGCCCGCGGCCCGAACCGGCCCGGCAGCCGGAACGGCCCGTTCCGCACGGGTGCCGCGAGGCCGCCCGCGGGCGGCCTCAGGCCACCGACTCGATCCGCATCTTGATGTCGTCCGGCGACAACACGCCCTTGGCGGTGACATGGTCGCCCGAGGACTCGCCCCGCAGTCGCCGGCCGATCCACGGCACCAGGTACTCCCGCGCCCAGTGGACGTCGTCCCGGCGCACGTCGAGCGCGCCGCGCGGCGGAAGCGGCGGCCAGGGCTGCTCCGGGTCGGCGGGGACGGCCAGGCGCAGGGCCTGACCGGCGCGCAGTGCCACGCGCGTGTGCCCCTCGGGCGACAGGTGCAGACGGTCGTCGTCCCAGGCACGGCGGTCCTGGACGGACTTGAGCGACCACAGGTCGAGCACCGGGCAGCCGTACCGGTCGGCGATGGCCCGCACATGGCCGTTGTAGGTGGCGATCTTGCCGCGCAGATGCCTGAGCAGGGGGACGCCGCGGGTGTCGAAGCCGGTGGTCACCAGGACGGTCCCGGCGGCCGGGAGCAGTGCGGCGAGCCCGCGCTCGAAGCGCTCCGCCACGTCGTCCGGGTCGGTGCCCGGACGGATGATGTCGTTGCCGCCGGCGCAGAACGAGACCAGGTCCGGCGCGAGTCCGGCGGCCCTCGGGACCTGCTCCGCCACGATCTGGTCGAGCAGCCTGCCGCGCACGGCGAGGTTGGTGTACTGGAAGTCGCCCTCGGGTCGGCGGTCCGCGAGCAGTACGGCGAACCGGTCGGCCCAGCCGACGAACGCCCCGTCGGGGCCGGGGTCGCCGACGCCCTCGGTGAAACTGTCCCCCACCGCCACGTACGACCCGATCACTGATCTGCTGTCATTCTTCGAATCGTCTGCCACGTCGGGACATGATTCCCCTTCGAATGTGACCTACGCGACCGTAGGAAGGGGTTGACGCGCGGTGAGAAAGGCCACGGCCAAAGGATTGGTCAATTGCGGAATAGGCCCCGACGGAAACGGGCGACGCCATGGACACGGTCGACACCGAAGGCCGGCCCCCTGGATCGGGGACCGGCCTTCTGCGGCATGAGCGGCGCGTGCGTCAGCCGATCGGGACGCCCTTGGAGGCCAGGTAGGCGACCGGGTCGACGTCCGAGCCGTAGTCCGGCGTGGTGCGGATCTCGAAGTGCAGGTGCGGACCCGTGGAGTTGCCGGTCGAGCCCGACAGGCCGATCCGCTGGCCCGCGCCCACGGTCTGACCGGCGGAGACGGACAGCGAGGACAGGTGGGCGTACTGGGCGTAGAAGCCGTCGGCGAGCTTGATGACGACCTGGTTGCCGTAGGAACCGGCCCAGCCCGCGGAGACGACCGTGCCCTCGCCGACCGCCTTGAGCGGGGTGCCGCTCGCGGCGGCGAAGTCGACGCCCGTGTGGTAGCCGCTGGCCCACATGCTGCCCGTCACGCGGTAGGCGGTGCCTATGCCGGCACCCTCCACGGGGGCGGAGAACCCGGTGGAGGGGGCGGTGTCCGCGGCCGGGGCGGCGGAAGCCTGGTCCGCGGCGGACTCGGGCGCCTGCGCGGTCTCCGCGGACCGCTCCGAGGACTGAGGCGTCTCCGCGGACGACGACTTCGCCGAGGGGGCAGCGGTGGAGGAGGCCGGCTCGTCGGTGTTCGCCGCGGCCCTCTGGCCTATCGTCAGCTTCAGACCCGGGTGGATGAGCGCCGGGTTCCCGCCGACGGCCTCCCGGTTGTCCTCGTAGAGCCGCTGCCAGCCACCGCTGACGTTCTGCTCGTCGGCGATCTTCGAGAGGTAGTCGCCCGCCCGCACGGAATACGTCCGGGCACCCGACCGGTCGGCGGACTGCTTCACGGCGGGCTGCTTCTCGGTGACGTGCTGCCGAACGGCCGTCTTCTGGGCCGGGATCGACGAGACGGCCTTCTCCGCGGCGGACTGCGCCGTGGTGGCGTGGGCGCCGGCGGCCCCCATCAGCGGGAGGGCCAGCGCGGCACCACCGGTTCCGGCGACGGCTATGGATCGGGTGAAGCGCTGGGTCTTCGGACGGCGGTGCTTACCCTTCGCGGGCATGGCGAGTTCCTCTCCGGCGCCTGCGAGGTGAGCTGTCGGGTGCGGACTGGAGATGTCCGGCCGCGCGGGGACGCGGCTTTACCCCGAGCCTGTTCCGGAGACCGGGACAGGCTGTTCTGCCTGTGGGTCCCCCGCTCCTGCCGTACACGGGTGAGTTGGCGCGGGCACCGGGCGGCGGCAGGATTCGGCGTCCGTCCGGATCGGGTGGAACGTAAGCGACCGAGACGCAACGGGACAAGCGAGAGGTTCCGCCGGAACACCGTTTCGTTGATCCTTTCACCCCAATTCCGGTCACACTCCGTGCATCGGGACGCATGTGAATCCGGTAAACGCCCTTGAAGCCATGTGAATTGCGTGGTCATGACGAACGACGCTCGGTCACGGATATGACACTGCTCACGTGACTCCGCTCCAGGTCTCCCTGTTCCGCGACGAGTTGGAGCGAAGCACGCGATTGGGGCAGAAGGTGCATATGCGTCGATAACCGTCCACTCCCCCGCTTTCATCACTCCCGGGCGACCACCTGTGGACAACTCATGGATGTGAGAACGCGTGTCGTATCGTCAGGGAAGTGCCCGACGGCGAGCAGCGCCGGCGGGGCGATGGGAGGGAGCCCCCGTGACGCAGCAGGTGCCGTCGACCGAGCCCGAGCTGGCCGGAGTGCGCAACTTCCGTGACGTGGGCGGGCTGCCGACGGTGGACGGGCGCAGGGTGCGGCACGGAGTGCTGTTCCGCAGCGGCCACCTCGCGCACGCCACCGCGGAGGACGCCGTGTTCCTGGCCGCCCTGGGGCTGCACACGGTCTTCGACTTCCGTAACGCCGCGGACCAGGAGCTGGAGGGCCCGGACGTGGAGCTGCCGGGCGTGCGCAACGTGAACCTGCCGCTGACGGACCCGGCGGACGGCGCCGAGTTCTGGAAGATGGTCCGGGACGGGGACCTGGAGCAACTGCGCAATGTCCTGGCCGACGGCAAGGCCGCGGACCGGATGATCGCGTCGTATCGCGCGATCGTCACGGAGCGCACCGCCGAGCACTCCCAGGTGCTGCACGCGCTCGCCGAGGACAGTGTCCCCGCGCTGATGCACTGCGCGGCGGGCAAGGACCGCGCCGGCCTGTCGATCGCCGTCACGCTGCTGGCGGTCGGCGTGGAGCGCGAGGCGATCCTCGCCGACTACCTGGAGTCCAACGTCAAGCACCGCCGCTACAAGATGCACCGCGGCGGCGACTCCGGCCCGTCCTGGTCGCCCGAGGTCATGGAGCTGCTGAGCCCCCTCTTCGACGCGCGCGCGGAGTATCTGTCGGCGGCGTTCGAGACCGTCGAGAAGACCTGGGGCGACGTCGACACCTATCTGGCACAGGCGCTCGGCGTCACCCCGGAGACCCGGGAGCGACTGCGCGAGCGCCTGCTCGACTGACCCCTGGGGGCCACTGGCGCCGCGTCGGACGAGGTTCGCCCGCGAGGAGCGGGGCGAACCTTGGCCGACGCGGTACTACTAGGCCCCGACCTCGAACAGCAGGTAGAGGAAGGCGGCGAAGAGGTGCCCCGCCACGATGTAGATCAGCAGACGGAGCCAGATGCCCCGGGGAAGCTTTTGTTCGATGTCGCTCATGGCATGTCTCCTGTGACGGGGCCGAGGCACAGCGCGGCCGTGGGGCTCTGCAGCAAGGTGTGAACGAACAGGAGGTCGACCCCGCCCGGGTCCTGGGCGGCGATGAGGTGCGGGGTCAGGGAGTCGAAGTGGGCACTGTCACCCGGGTCGAGCAGGTGAGCCGCGTCACCCAGGCGCAGCCGCAGCCGCCCCGTGAGGACGTACAGCCACTCCTCACCGGCGTGCACCCGGACGATGTCGCCCTGCGAGCCGTACGGCACGTGCACCCGCAGGGCCTGCATGCCCCGCCCGGAGGCGCCGGCCTGCCAGTACGTCCAGCCGGCCGCAGCCGTGGACTCCATGTCGGCGGCGCGTACGACGGCATCCCGGTCGGGGACCGTCTCAGCCAGCAGCTCCGAGACGGTCGTACTGTAGATACGGGCCAGTGCCAGCAGCATCGGCAGCGAGGGCTGGCGCTGCCCGGTCTCCAGCCGGGAGAGATGGGCGGGTGACAGTCCCGCCGCACGTGCGGCGGCCTCCAGGGTGAGGGAGGCCCGGCGGCGCAGGTCGCGGAGCTGCGGGGCGACGACCGGCAGCACGCCGGTCGCCTCGGCCCCGAGCTCTGATGAGGAGCTCATGGCTCCATTCAGCCCGATTATTGCCTCTAGGGCAAATCTATTGCCTCAGAGGCAAACCGCACCCACCGGGGCGAGTCCGGAGCGTCAGCGGTCGGCCACCGCCTGCTTCACCAGCGTCTTACCGAAGTCCCACATCAGCCCGCCCCCGCTGTGGGCGTCGTCCATCACGTCCGTGAAGGCGTCGACGAACCGGTCCACCTCCCGCTCACCGATGATCAGCGGCGGGATCAGCTTGATCACCTCCAGGTGGTCGCCGGAGACCTGGGTGAGGATCCGGTGCCGCTGGAGCAGCGGGACGACGACCATCTGCGCGAAGAGTCCCTTGCGGGCGGCCTGGAGCATGGCCCAGCGGCTGCGCAGCCTCAGCGACCGGGGCCGCCCGAACTCGATGCCGATCATGAGCCCCCGGCCGCGCACGTCCGCGAGCAGCTCGTACTTGTCGACCAGTGCGGCGAGCCGGGACCTGAGCAGTTCGCCCGTGGCCCGGGCGCCGGCGACGACCTGCTCGCTCTCCATGACCGACAGCACCGCGAGCCCGGCGGCCATGGCCTGCGCGTTGGAGCCGAAGCTGGCCGAGTGGACCAGCACCCGGTCCATCGACGAGTAGACCTTCTTGAAGATCCAGTCCTTGCCGAGCGTGGCGCCCACCGGCACATAGCCGCCGGAGAGCGCCTTCGCCACACAGACCAGGTCGGGCTCGACGCCCTCCTCGTGCTGGTAGGCGTAGAAGTCGCCGGTGCGGCCGAGACCCGTCTGCACCTCGTCGGCGATGAGCAGCGCCTTGTGCCGGTGCAGCAGCTCCTGGGCGGCCCGCAGATAGCCGGGCGGGGCCGCGTGCACGCCCTTGCCCTGGATCGGCTCCACGATCAGCGCGGCGACGTCGCCCTTCTTCACCTCCCGTGCCAGGGCGTCGAGGTCGCCCAGCGGTACGGCGGTGTCCGGCAGCAGCGGGGCGAAGCCGTCCCGGAAGCCCGCCTCGCCGTTCACGGACAGCGAGCCGGTGGTCAGGCCGTGGAAGGCGTGCGCGCAGTACAGGACCCTGGGCCTGCCGGTGACGAACCGGGCGAACTTCAGCGCGGTCTCCACCGCCTCGGTCCCGCTGTTGCCGAAGAACACCC
This sequence comes from Streptomyces sp. NPDC002309, assembly GCF_053593375.1. NCBI lineage: Bacteria > Bacillati > Actinomycetota > Actinomycetes > Kitasatosporales > Streptomycetaceae > Streptomyces > Streptomyces sp. NPDC002309. The sequence continues at coordinate 100,551 of NZ_JBSFCI010000030.1, forward strand.
GGTCCAGGTGCGGGCTGTGCGCCAGCAGCCGCTCGGCGAGCAGACCGGGCAGCGGCTGGCAGTCGAACCGGGTGAGGTCGGCGAGCTGCGCGTCGAGCACGTCGTGCAGCGCCTTGCGCACCACGGGGTGGTGGCGGCCCAGGCCCATGACCCCGAAGCCGGCGAGCATGTCCAGGTAGTCGTTGCCCTCCGCGTCCCAGAAGTGGGCGCCCTCCGCGCGCTCGTAGACCTTGTCGAAGCCGATGGTGTGCAGCATGCGCGGCAGCTGGTGGTTGAGGTACCGGGCGTGCAGGTCGTAGCGCTCGGCGCCGCGCTCGGCGAGCAGCGCGCCGAGGTCGAACGCGCCGCCGGGCACGGGCTCCGGCGGGGTCGACGCGGATTCCGCGGTGGTCATGGGTGGTTCTCCTTGGACAGCGTCTCCCCGGCGGCGGTCGCCTTCGAGGACTGCTCCGGCACCGGTACGACGACCCCCGTGGACGGCCCCTCCGTCGCGGGCCGCTGCCCGCCCTCCCCGCGCCGCGCGCCCGGCGGCGCGGTCGCCCGGTGCCGCTCGTCCCGGACGGCGAGGCTCGCGCCGATCCGGCCGGCGATCTCGACCGGTGTGAGGCCGATGTCGGCCAGCACCTCGCCCCGCTTGGCGTGCGCCAGGAACTGCTCCGGGATGCCGAAGCGGCGTACCGGCACGTCCACGTCGGCGTCGCTCAGGGACAGCGCGACTGCGGCGCCGACCCCCGCCGCCCGGCTGTTGTCCTCGACCACGGCGACCAGCCGGTGCCCGGCCGCGAGGCCGGGCAGCGCGGGATCGACCGGCTTGACCCAGCGGGGGTCGACCACCGTGCAGCCGATCCCCCGGGCCGCGAGCAGCTCGGCGGCCTGCAGGCACACCGGCGCCATCACACCGACCGCGACGAGCAGCACCTCGGGCTCTTCGGACCGGTGCAGCACGTCCAGGCCGCCCACCCGGTCGACCGCGGGGACGCAGGGCCCCGCGGACTCCTTCGGGAAGCGCACCAGCGTGGGCGCGTCGTCGACGGCGACCGCCTCGCGCAACTGGGCCCGCAACTGGTCGGCGTCGCGCGGCGCCGCGATCCGCAGTCCGGGCACGACCTGGAGGATCGACATGTCCCACATGCCGTTGTGCGAGGCCCCGTCGACGCCGGTCACCCCGGCCCGGTCCAGGACGAAGGTCACACCGCAGCGGTGCAGCGCCACATCCATCAGGAGCTGGTCGAAGGCGCGGTTGAGGAAGGTGGCGTAGACGGCGACGACCGGGTGCAGCCCGCCGGTGGCGAGGCCGGCTGCGGAGACGGCCGCGTGCTGCTCGGCGATGCCGACGTCCCACACCCGGTCCGGGAACCGCCGGGCGAACTCGCCCAGACCCACCGGGTGCAGCATCGCCGCGGTGATCGCGACGACGTCCTCCCGCTCCTCCCCGATCCGCACGATCTCGTCACCGAACACCGAGGTCCAGGACGGGCCGCCCGCGGGAGTCAGCGGCTCGCAGGTCAGCGGGTCCATCACGCCGACGGTGTGGAAGTGGTCCTCCTCGTGCGCGAGGGCCGGTTCGTAGCCGCGGCCCTTCTCGGTGAGGCAGTGCACGAGCACCGGCCCGTGGAATCGTTTCGCGCGCCGCAGCGCCGACTCCACGGCCTTCACGTCGTGCCCGTCGATCGGCCCGACGTACTTCAGCCCGAGGTCCTCGAACATCCCCTGGGGCGCGAACGCGTCCTTGAAACCCTTCTTGGCGCCGTGCAGCGCCTCGTAGAGGGTGTGCCCGACGATGGGCGTGCCCTGGAGCACGTCCTTGCCCCAGGCCAGCACCTTCTCGTAGGAGTCCGTGGTCCGCAGCGCCGCCAGATGGTTGGCGAGTCCGCCGATGGTCGGGGCGTAGGAGCGCTCGTTGTCGTTGACGACGATGATCAGGGGCCGGTTCTTGGCCGCCGCGATGTTGTTCAGGGCCTCCCAGGCCATTCCGCCGGTCAGGGCGCCGTCGCCGATCACCGCGACGACGTGGCCCTTCTCCCCCTGCACCTGGCGCGCCTTGGCGAGCCCGTCGGCCCAGCCGAGCGCGGTGGAGGCGTGCGAGTTCTCGATGACGTCGTGCTCGGACTCCTCGCGCGAGGGATAGCCGGACAGGCCGCCCTTGCCGCGCAGCTTGGAGAAGTCCTGACGTCCCGTCAACAGCTTGTGCACATAGCTCTGGTGGCCGGTGTCCCACAGGATGCGGTCGGCCGGGGACTCGAAGACCCGGTGGAGCGCGAGGGACAGTTCCACCACGCCCAGGTTGGGCCCCAGATGGCCGCCGGTTCTGGCGACCGCGTGCACCAGGAACTCTCTGATCTCTTCTGCCAGTTCGCCAAGTTGCGCCTCGGACAGCGCCTTCAGGTCGCGTGGTCCCCGGATGCTCTCCAGAATCGTCACTCTCGGGCCCCCTCTCGGTCCGTGCCTTGCGTCAGCTCACAGTCACTGCCGGTTTCCCCCGGCCGGAGGGGACGCCTGTCGCCGCCCCCTCCTGCTCCATCCGTTCGGCCAGCTTCATGGCCTCTTCGATCAGCGTCTCGACGATCTTGGACTCCGGGACGGTCTTGATGACCTCGCCCTTGACGAAGATCTGCCCCTTGCCGTTGCCGGAAGCGACCCCGAGGTCGGCCTCCCGGGCCTCACCGGGACCGTTCACCACACAGCCCATGACGGCGACGCGCAGCGGGACCTCCATGCCTTCGAGCCCCGCCGTGACCTCCTCGGCCAGCTTGTAGACGTCGACCTGGGCGCGCCCGCAGGACGGGCAGGAAACGATCTCCAGACCGCGCTGCCTGAGGTTGAGGGACTCCAGGATCTGGTTGCCGACCTTGACCTCCTCGACCGGCGGAGCCGACAGCGAGACCCGGATGGTGTCGCCGATACCCTCGGAGAGCAGCGCACCGAAGGCGACCGCCGACTTGATCGTGCCCTGGAACGCCGGACCCGCCTCCGTGACACCCAGGTGCAGCGGGTAGTC
>NZ_JBSFCI010000031.1:0-100232 GCF_053593375.1 Streptomyces sp. NPDC002309
CCAGACCATCGGGCCACGGACCGGCTGCGTTCCGGCATGGCGAGCGGTGCACGTTCGTCCGTACCAGGCTGAGCACTTTCATGCGTACGCCGACAGGTGGTTGCTCTCGTCGCCCGGTCCCGGAAGGCTTCGGGGTCCTCCGCCAGGGCGTGCAGTTGCCGGGCGGACTCCTGAGCTTGGACCATCCAGGGCGCGAAGGCATCCTCGGCCAGGACCTGGTCGAGGCGTCGCCGCGCGGTGGAGGTATCACCGGTCAGCCCGGCGGCGATCCCGGCGTGGTATCTGTCCCAGAAGTAGCCGGGGCGAGGCTTCTGCGAGGCCAGGAAGTCGGCGGTGGACGGCAGGTCAATGAACCTGGCCTCGGTTTTCCAGCGCCAGGTCGGCGGCTCGCCGCGCGAGGTTTTGCGCATCGAGGGCGAACTGGGTGGGGTTCACGAACCGCTCGAATCCGGGCTCGCGGCCGCCGACGTCGAATGCCAGATGATCTCTGTCCTGCCACTACCACATCACGCCGACGTTCAGATAGCTGCCGGCGTTCCGGCCGGGCTGGAACTCGATGATGCCCAGCCACCATCGGTGGTCGTCGATCCAGGTTCGCGACCTTCCGCGCTGCTGGAGACCGTGGGGCCGAAGTGCCTCGCGGGCTGCTGCCGTGACCAGGCGGGGAGCGGTGGGTGTGGCTGCCATGCCGATCATTGTCGGCTGCCTGGTCGTGTGTGTTCTGTCCGGGCTGGTTCGCGGTGAGGCCAGGCGGAAGGACCTGAGCTTCGACCGCCAGGCGGCGTGCGGCTTCGGCATGCAGGTCGTTGCCCTCGCGCCAGCGGGCGAGGCGAACAGGCCGGTCAGGGCAACGGTTCCGGGGTAGGTGGCGAGTTCGATGCGGTCCTCGGTGAGGCGGTGGGGGTCTCCTTAGGCGTCCTCAGCGATGACCTCCAGGCGTCGGGTCCAGCGCTGCCGGAGAGTGAGTGGTTCACACGCTCGGAACCAGTTCGCTGTGGTCGTGCGGGCGCGCAAGTAGTCCAGGCCGATGAACGGGGTGAGACCAGCCAGATCAGATGAGACTCAATCCACCCTGTCACCTGAGACGAGTGAGACACCACCGGGTCCAGTGAGACCGGACAATAAGTGCCGCCGCCGTGCAGTTCTCGCTGAGATTATGCAGCGAGTTTTGAGACCCTGCGGGCCCTGCCCGGCGGGGCAAGTCAGCTGCCGGTGCGGGGGAATGACACCTCGACGCGGCGGTTCTTCTTGCGGCCGGGCTCCGAGGAGTTGTCGGCGATGGGGTACTGCTCGCCGTAGCCGCGCACCTCGAAGGTGATGTCCGGGTCGTTCAGTTCCGAGTCGAGGATGTCGTGGACGGCGTTGGCGCGGCGACGCGACAGGGTGTCGCCGTGGGCGGAGGAGCCGAGGTTGTCCGTGAAGCCGAAGACACGGACCTTGGTCGCGTTCTGGGACTTGATCTCGTCGGCGATCGCGCCGATGCGGGCCTTCGACTCGGCGCTGAGCTTCGCGCTGTCCCTGCCGAACAGGACTTCCGCCTGGAGGGCGAACTTCACGTCGGCGTTGGTGTCCTCGCGGCGTTCCTCGCCGCTCTGGTCCTCGACGACCTGCTTGATGTCGAGAACCTTGGGTTCGGCGAGGGTGGCGCCTTCCGGGATCTTCAGATCGGGGTCGTTGCCGTCGACCTCGACGGGTGCGGAGGCGGTGGCTTCGGTGCCCGGGGGGACGCCGGGGTCGTCGTCGGCGTGGGCGGTCGCGGTGGCGTAGAGGGTGGTGGCGAGCATGACCGTGGCGGTGGTGAGGGCCAGGGGGAGGCGGGTGGGGGTCATGGGCGGCCTCAGCCGGTGATCTCGATGGAGACGGCGGCGAACATCGGGAGCTGGAAGGCGACCTCGGAGGTGCCGCTGGGGGGCGCCGGGAACTGCATGAAGACGGGAATCGACTCCCCGGACTTCAGGGAAGGGAAGTTGGTCGTGGTCAGCGGGCGGCCGTCCGTGTCGCGCAGAACGTAGTAGCGCTTCTTCCCCTGGGAGTCCACAAGGGTGGCTCCTCCCAGCGACCTGCCGTTGCGGATGATCTCCGTCTCGTTCCCACTCAGCTGCGCGGGCACATTCACCGTGTCGTTGCCGTCGTTCTTCATGGTGCCACTGACGGTGACGAATCCGCCCGAGTCGCGCGCCGCTGACGTGATCTGGAGAAGCAGGCCGTCAGGGCCCTTGAGTTCGGCAACAGGAGCGCCCGCATCTCCTTCCTGAGCACTCGGCTGCGGTCCGTCGTCCTTCGAAGCGGAAGCCGACGCCTTCGGCTTCTCGTCATCACTTCCGCCGCCGCAGCCGGTCACGCCGAGGGCCAGACCGGCCGCCACCGTCAACGCGACCATCCCGCTGCGGGCCTTCGTAGTGAACCGAATGCTCATGCCTCTGCTTCCTTCGTCATTCGTCGTTCGCTTGTCAGTCGGCCAGATGGACGTCGAAGAGGTCCTCGGGGTCCGGAAGGGTGTCGGGGGCTTCCGGGTCCAGGTCCCATTTCACGCCCTCGCAGTCGAGCCTCGGCAGGGCGTCGTCCCCCGCATCCTCACCGGGGAACTCGAAGGAACAACGCAGCTCCACGACGGCCAAGGCGGAGGCCGTCGCATACTGGCCCTCCGTGCCGGGCACGATGGTGTCCCCCACGGGCTCGTCGGTCGTGACCTCGACCCGGTAGCCCAACAGGCCCTCCTCCTGGCAAGCGTCCACGTGAGCCTCGTTCTGGGCAGCAAGCTGCCCCGCCCGGTCACAAGGGTCCTCGAACAGTTCCACGTCGCCGTCGAAGATGCCCTGCCACGAATCCGGGTCCAGCAGGTTCTCGACCCAGTCGGCCGTGATCTGCTCCCGGAGGTTCTGGGCCGCCGCGAGTGCGGCCGCGTCCGCCGCGGTCTGGGCCTCGTTGCGTGTCGCCGCGGCCTGGCCGACCGCCAGGTACGCGAACGCGAGAAAGAGCAGACCCGCCACCACCGTGATGTAGATGGGGAATGCCTGCCCTGCGTCGCGGTACTTGGCTAGGCGGATCAGCCTCCGGTCACCTCGGTGATCTTGTCGGTGATCGCGTTGTAGATCGACTGCCCGATGTCCGTCCCCGTGATCGCCAGCACGATCGCCACCACGACCGCGATGATCCCCAGGTACTCCACCGCCGTCTGGCCCTTGTCGTTGGTGTTCCTCCAGTTGGCCATCGCGTTCCCCTCCCGTTGTGGCGGCTTCCGTGCCGCGACCGTACGAGGGTGCCGCCGGATCCGCCCAGGGTCCCAGGGCCCAGTCGCGGGCCCAATCCTCAGCCTGTGGTCGATGCATGGCAATCACCCCAACCCCAGCCACTTCGCGGTGGCCTCCGAGCGGCTCGTGCTGTGGAGCTTGGCGAAGATGCGGTTGATGTGGTTCTTGACCGTCTTCTCGCTGATGAAGCACGTGGCGGCGATGTGCCGGTTGTTCATGCCGGACGCGATGAGGTCCATGATCTCCGCCTCCCTCGGGCTGAGTTGGGACTCCGACCGGTATGACGACGACTGTCCCACAAGCGGTTGCACCTGCGAAAGGTTTTCCGAAGAAATAGGCGGAGACGGGAATCCTTGGTTTGCAGTCGCATTTGTCATACCCAGGTCGTCGGGGAGCGGAGCTCGGCCCGGAGAGGGGGCGCTCCGCCTCAGCCGGGTCACGAGGGCCTCCGCCGCCGTGGGGGTGAAGTGGGGCTTGCCGACGGTGATGTCCCGTACGGCCGTGACCAGTTGGTCGGCCGTGAACTCGCCGTGGACGAGGTAGCCGCCCGCGCCGCGGCGCAGGGCCTCCTCGACGACGTCCGGTTCCCCGCTGTAGGTGAGCATGACGACGGGGGCGAGCCGCACCAGGTAGGGCAGTGCCGAGATGCCGTCCACGCCCGGCATGCGGACGTCGAGCAGGACCACGTCCGGGCGGTGGGCCCGGGCCGCCTCGTACGCCTCCCTGCCGTCCGCCGCCTCCGCCACGACCGTGATGTCCGCGCGGCCCGAGAGGAGGGCGGTGAGGCCCGCGCGGACCACGGGGTTGTCGTCGGCCACGATCACGCGCAGAGAGGTGGCCGCCGGGGGCGGGAAGGGGGCGGCGGGGTGCTCAGTGTCCGGCATCGTCCGGCCTCCTCACGGGGGTGGGGTCGAGGGCCGCCAGCGGGAGTTCCAGGCGTACCTCCGTGCCCTTGGGGTGCGTGCCGCGGCCGATGCGGAGGCGGGCGCCCACCGAGGCGGCGCGTTCGACCATGCCGACCACCCCGAAGTGGCCGGTTCTGCGGAGCTGTTCGAGCGTGGTCCCGGGGGCGAGGCCCCGGCCGTCGTCGTGGACGCTGAGGAGGAGCAGGTCTCCTTGGACGCCCGTCGTGATGTCGACATGGGTGGCGTCCGCGTGGCGGTGGGCGTTCTCCATGGCTTCCGTGGCGATGGTGAGGAGCTGGCGGGCCACTGCCGGGGGCACGGGCGGCACGGGGGTGGCGCCGGTGGGCCGGCACGTGGTGGGGACACCGGTGCGGGTGGTGAAGTCGGCGGTGCGGGCGGAGAGTTCCGCGAGGATGTCGGTGCCGAGGGCCGGGTCCGATTCACGGCGAAGGTCCGTCAGGAGCTCGCGGGACTCCGCGGCTGCCCGGCGTGCCGAGCGGGCCACCAGTTCGGCCTGTTCCTTGACCCGGGACGGGTCGAGTCCGTCCGCCGAGCCGGCCAGGCCGTCCGCCGCGAGCGCCACGCCGTGCAGGGTCTTGGCCACCGAGTCGTGCAGTTCGCGGGCCAGCCGGGCGCGCTCCGCCGCGACCGCCTCCGTCGCCGCCAGCCGGGCCTGGACCGTGGTCAGGGCGTGGGTGGCCTCGCCGAAGCGGAGCATGAGGTTGCGCAGGGTGGACCCGGCCGCGCCGGTGATGACACAGAGGCCGGGCAGCAGGAGCGTCTCGGCGGGGGTGGCGTCGGGGGTCCTCGCGAGGGTGGCGTGGACCAGCAGCAGGATCAGGGCCTGGAGGGAGGCGAAGACCGCGGCGCCCCGCCAGCTGTAGACGAGGCCGGCGAGGAGCGGGGTGCAGACGCTGACGTAGGCGAGGGTGCTGTCGGGGCCCGCGGAGATGAGGGGGAGGGAGCCCACGAGGGTGTCGAAGGCGAGGAGGGTGGGGTGGCGCAGGAGCAGGGGGGCGAAGCGTTCCCAGTCCCTGAAGAGGACGTAGGACGCCATGAAAGTGACCACCACCGCCGCGCCGACGAGGCGTACGCCCAGGCCGGGCGAGGCGTTGAGCAGGGCCGAGGGTGCGGCCAGGGCGATCATGGCGAGGCGGAACCCGAAGACCTGGCGGCACAGCGCCTGGAGGGCGTTGACCTGGATCGGGAGTGCGGGTGCGGGTGGGGTGCCGGGTGTGCGGGGCTGCGCCGGGACCGGGTTCTCCGCCGCGCCGCGCAGGCGGTTCACGTCGCCCTGCGCGAGTGGCCCTTCAGAGGCGTGGGCGCCCTCGGCGGCCGGTCCGCCGTGCTCCCTGCACACCCGGGCCGGCAGATCCGCGCGGCGGCGCACCCGCAACGCCGCGCGCGCCCCCTCCGCAGGTGTGAGTGTCATGGCCGTCACTCACCCGTGAGGGTGCCGAAGTCCGTGCCGGAGCCGAGGAGCAGGCCGGCCCCCAGCAGCAACATCGTCGCCGGGACCATGAACGTCGTGATCATCATCGTGGCCTTGGGCACCGCCCGCGCGGCCTTGCGCCGGGCGTTCTGCGCGTCCGTGCGCCGCATGTCCTTGGCGAGCGACACCAGCGTGTCCACGATGGGCGCGCCCAGCTCCTCCCCCTGCTGCAGCGCCGTCACGAACATCGCCACCTGCTCGGAGTCATTGCGCCGGCGCAGTTCCGCGAAGGCCTGGCGGCGGCTCATGCCGAGGTCCATCTGGTGCAGGGTGATGCGGATCTCGTCGGCCCAGGGTCCCTCGTAGCGGGAGGCGACCCGGTCGAGGGCCTGGCGGAAGCCGAGGCCGGCGCTGACCACGACGGCGAGGACGTCGAGGAAGTCGGGCAGGGTCCGGTCGATGACGTCCTTGCGGACCCGGATCGCCGACCAGATGCCGACCTCAGTCCAGAAGGCGCCGAAGGCGAGCAGCAGCAGGGTCATCAGCACGTTGCCCTGCAGCAGGAACATCAGGCCGCCGACGGCGCCGAGGAAGCCGTAGACCGCGCGGCGTGCGGCGTAGCGGTCGATGGTGAGGCCGCCGGGGTTGCCCGCCAGGTCGATCCTGCGGCGGTACCGGGCGACCTGCTGGGGGCCCATCAGACGCAGTACGGCGGGCGCGTAGCGCATGCCCATCCGGTCGACCAGCGAGTCCACCGCGCCGGTGCGGGTCGAGCCCACCTCCAGCGCGAGAACGAGGTCGGCGGGGAGTTTCGCCTCCGCCCGGTACATCCGGATCCCGGCGAAGACGCCCCACACGCCGAGGCCCATGGCCAGTGCCAGCACGAGTGCCATGCCGTTCCCCTCCCTTCCTCAGACGTCGATGCGGGACAGCCGGCGGATCATGACGAAGCCGACGGCGTAGAGCGCGAACGCGACGACCACGCAGGCCTGGCCTACCGGGGAGCCCGTCATCCGGTCCAGGGCGCCGTCCTTGACGCCGTTCATCAGGAACAGCGAGCCCACCCCCATCACCGGGACGGCGTACGACGTCATGCTCACCTGCGAGAGCTGGGTGCGGATCTCGCGGCGGGTCTCCTTGCGCTCCTCCAGGGTCTCGGTGAGGTTCCGCAGGGCACTGACCAGCTGTCCGCCCGCCCGGTTGGACAGCACCAGGGTGGTGACCAGGACCACCAGCTCGCGGGACGGGAGCCGCTCGGCCATCTCCCCCAGCGCGTCGTCCATCGACGCGCCCACCGCCAGTTGGTTGGCGACCTTGGCCAGCTCTTCCCCGGCCGGGGCCTCCAGCTCCTCGGCCGCCATGCCGATCGCGGTGCGCAGGGCGAGGCCGGCCTGGGTGGCGTTGGCCAGGATGCGGGCCAGTTCGGGGAGTTGGTTGATGAATCTCTCGATGCGTTTCTGGCGTTGCCAGTTGAGGAACTGGACGGCCGCCCAGACGCCCAGCAGCCCGGCGATCGGGCCGAAGAAGGGGGCGAGGGTGGCCTGCCCGATCAGCCATAGTCCGGCGACGGCGGCGAGCATCGCGACGAAGAACTCGCCCGGCGTCACGTCCAGGCCCGTCGCCAGCAGCCGCAGCTCCAGTCTTCGGCCCGGCCGGGTACGGCGCAGCCGGCGGTCCAGTTCGCGGAACCGGCGCCGGCGGCCGGCGACCTGGACCTGGCCGGTGGACGACAGGCGCTCGACGAGTGCCTGTCGCTGGGCCCTGCCCATGGCGTACGCGTGGAGTCCGGCCACGGCGAGGACGCAGGTCAGCAGGGTGACACCGGTGGTGAGGGAGACGAGGGTCGTCAGTTCCATGGTCGGCTCCTGCCTACCGGGCTTCTCGGGTGGCCAGCTGGTCCGTCGACTGGGCGACGCCGAAGGCCTGGGGGACGGGCTGGCTCGCCATGTAGAGGCGTTCGGCGGTGCGGCGGGTGAGCGGGAAGTACTGGAAGCCGCCGTGGATCCGGCCGTCGGCGGACATGGGCCGCGCGTTGAAACGGGCGACCGTGGCCAGCCGGTACGGCTCGCCGCCGTGGCTGTCGAGGAGCGCGACCTCGGTGACCCTGCGCAGTCCGTCGGCGAACCGGGTGAGCTGCACGATCACGTCCAGCGCGCTGTTGATCTGGTCGTGCAGCGCGGCGAAGGGGACCTCTACGTCGGACATGGAGGCCAGGGTCTGGAGCCGCATGAGGGCGTCCTCCGCGCTGTTGGCGTGGACGGTGGCGAGGGAGCCGTCGTGGCCGGTCGACATCGCCTGGAGCATGTCGAGCGACTCGCCGCCACGGACCTCGCCGACGACGATCCGGTCGGGGCGCATACGCAGCGAGTTGCGGACCAGGTCGCGGATGGTCACCTGGCCCTGGCCCTCGACGTTGGGCGGGCGGGACTCCAGGCGGACCACGTGCTGCTGCTGGAGCTGGAGTTCGGCGGAGTCCTCGATGGTGATGATCCGCTCGCTCTCGGGGATCAGGCCGGACAGCGCGTTCAGCAGGGTCGTCTTGCCGGTGCCCGTGGCGCCGGACACGATGATGTTGAACCGTGCCTGCACCAGCCCGGCCAGCAGGTACACCATCGGCTCCTCCAGCGAGCCGAACTGGACCAGTTCCTGGAGCGTGAAGGAGCGCGGGAAGCGGCGGATGGTGAGTGTGGCGCCGGTGAGGGAGAGCGGCGGGATGATGACGTTGACGCGCTCGCCGGAGGGGAGTCGGGCGTCGACCATCGGGTTCGACTCGTCCACTCGGCGGTTGACGGTCGACACGATCCGTTCGATGGTCTGCATCAGCTGGTCGTTCGAGGCGAACCGCAGCGGCAGCTGCTCCACCCGGCCGCCCCGCTCCACGAAGATCGCGTCGGGGCCGTTCACCATGATCTCGGTGATCGAGGCGTCCTCCAGCAGCGGCTCCAGGATGCCTAGGCCCAGCGCCTCGTCGACCACACGTCGGATCAGCTGCGACCGCTCGGCCGTCGACAGCACGGGGCCCTCACGGCTGATGATGTGGCCGAGCACCCGCTCCAGCCGTGCCCTGCGCTCGGCCGCCGCGAGGGCGCTCATCTCCGCGAGGTCGATCTCCTGAAGGAGCTTGGCCCGGTACGAGGCGACCAGGTGCGCGTCCTCGCCCCGGCTGCCGTTCTCCTCCGGGGAGTTGATCCGTGCGCGCAGGCTCATCGCGGTACTCCCTGCTCAGTGGTCCATCGGCATGGTGGCGGTCTTGCGGGCGGGGTCGAAGTCCCAGCCGGGGACGATCGACGGGATCTCGATCGTGGCGGTGACCTCGACCTCGTCGCCCAGGTACGAGGCCGCGCAGCCGGCGTCCAGCCAGGAGCTGACCGCGTTCTGGCAGTCCTGCGCGTACGGCCCGTCGAGGGAGGCGCTGCGCGCGCCGGTGCGGGCGGCCGTGCCGGCCTGCTGCGCGGTGTAGGCGATCAGGCCGATCTGCACGGCGGCCATCGCGACGAGGATCAGTACCGGGAGGAACCCCAGGTATTCCAGGGCCACTTGTCCCCGGTCGCGATCCCGGTCACGGTCGCGGTCGCTCCGCCGCCGCGCCACCTCAGTCCGTCTCCTCGACGACGGCCCCCGCGTGACCCACGACGCCCGGGAAGGGGAAGCCGATCGAGCCGGGGAAGAGGACGGGCACGTCGAGCCGTACCTCGGCCGTGACCAGGCCACCGCTCTCGCCGCAGGACACCTCGGCACCCCCCTCCCACGCGGACGGCAGATGCCTCAGCCCCGCCGTCCGACAGGCCGACTGGCGGTCCTCGGCCGCCGTGCCCGCCCGTGCCGCCTCGTCCGCAGCGTTCCCCGCGAGCGAGTAGGTGTACCCCACGAGCACGAACTGCCACAGCAGCACCAGGGTCAGGACGATGAGCGGGGTCATGCCGAGGAACTCGACGGTGACCTGTCCCCGGTCGCGGGCGCGGTGGGCCGGCGTCATCCGTCCCTCCGCCTCCGGCCTCATCCGTCCCTCCGCCGCCGCGACCCCATCGACCCGCGGTCCGCGCGCGACCGGCCGCCCTTCCGGTCGGCCGCGGGCGTCCTGACCAGTCCCAGTTCCCCGGCGAGCGCCCACAGGGCCTGTTTCACCGCGCTCCTGCTGTCGAGCTCGTGGACGCGGCCGGCGTCCACGACGCCCTGGAGCTCCTTGAAGTTGGCGGGCACCGCCGTCGCGGCGACCGCGGTGCCGGTGATCCGCTGGATGAGGGAGGGCTGGATCTCCGTGCTGCGCGTGAGCCGGTTGACGACGAGCGTGGTCTCCTCGGCCTTGCGGATCTGCAGCCGGTCCCACATCCGTACCGTGCGCTTGGCACCCCGGACCGCGACCACGTCCGGTGTGGTCAGGAGCAGGGCGGTGTCGGCCGTCTCGATCGCGACGGCGCCGGCGCCGCTGAGCTGGGCGCCGCAGTCGACGACCACGGTCTCGTAGCGGGAGCGCAGGACGCCGAGGATCTGCCGGGCGGCGCGGTCGGTGACCTCCTCGCCGCGTTCGCCGTCGCCCGGGGCGAGCAGCAGGGTGAGGCCGGTGTCGTGCGGGAAGAGCGCGTCGGCGAGGACGCGGGGCGAGATGTCGGTGATGGCGGCGAGGTCGGCGACGCTGCGCCGGAACTGGACGTCCAGGTACGAGGCGACGTCGCCCGTCTGGAGGTCCATGTCGACCAGCACGGTGGAGCGGCCCGACGCCTGGGAGGCGAGCGCCAGCTGGATGGCGGTCAGCGTCGCCCCGACGCCGCCCTTGGCGCCGCTGACGGTGACGACGGTGCCGCCGACGCCGCTGATGACGTCGCCGCCGTGTCCGAGGTGCCGGCGTACGCCCACGGACCACTGGGCGACCGACTGCACGCGGTGGGCCAGTTCCTCGTACGACAGGGGCAGCGTGACGAGGCCGCGGGCGCCGGAGTCCATGGCGGCCTGGAAGAGGCCGGGGCTCGCGTCGGAGGTGACGAGGATGACGCCGACGGCGGGGAAGCGCAGGGCCACCTCGCGGATCAGCTCCAGGGCCGGGACGGGTCCGATGCGTTCGTGCACGACGACGACCTCGGGCAGTTCGTCGACGGACTCGGCGGCGAGCCGTGCGAGGGTGTCGACGAGCTGGGTGGAGTCGACGACCGGGGGGACGGGTTCGGCGTCCGGGAGCTGGCTGAGCAGGGTCGTGACCGCGCGGATCGCGTCCGCGTCGCCGACGGCCGGCAGGATCCTCGTGGGCATCCGGGCCTCACTTGTCCTTCGCGAGTTCGTAGGTGCGGTCCGCGTCGGGGACGGTGGTGTCGCCGCCGGGCGCCACCAGGGCGAGCCGGACCCGCTCGGCGAACGACTCGGCGTACGTGAGGCGCTGGGCGTCGAGGGTGGACAGCGCGAAGGTGATGGGCACGGCGTCGGTGGAGCGCCGGGTGCGGTCGTCGCCGCCGGGTTCCAGGGCGGTGAGCTCCCCGACGTCGATCACGCGGGCGTTGGTGACGATGATCTTCGACTGGGCCGGGTCGCCCTCGCGCTCACCGGCGAAGGTGGCGTACACGTTGACCGTGGACCCCGGCGTGATCTTGCCGGCCACTCCGGTGGCCGCGTCGATCATGATCGCGACCTCCTGCTGCCCCGGCCGGAGCGCGGGCTGGTCGACGATCATGTCGCTCTGCAGCAGGGAGCCCTCGCGCAGGGTGGTGACGGCGATCTTGCCTCTGAGCTGCCGCAGATCGGTGACCGCGTTCCGCGACAGCCAGCGTTCGGGCATCTCGACCCGCTCGAACCTGTCGGCGGTGAGGGCCGTGTAGGGCGCCACGTCGTCCTTCACCCGGTACGCGGTGACCTCGGGGCCGACCTTGGACTGCACGTCGTCGATGACGGAGAGCACGCCCGCGAACGCGCCCAGGGCGCAGAGCACGGACAGGAGCAGGAGTATGACGCCGCGGCGCTGACGGGAGTTCATGGATTCGTGCAACCTCGTCGGGGTGGGGTCGAACGGGTCGGGGGGGGCTCGTCGGGACGGCGGGTCACCCCGCCGGGAGCTGGAGCTGGTCGTCGTGGACCGGTGCCGTCGCGGAGCAGAACACGCACCGGTCGCCGATGACGTCGATGCCGCACCAGTGGCAGCTGTTGCGGCGGACCGAGCCGACCAGTTGGTAGAGCACGGACAGGTCCGGCAGATAGGAGCAGAACTCGATCAGCCTGCCCGTCCCCCACCACTCGGCGGACTCGGCGGGCAGCGTGGCCTCGCGCAGGCCCTGCACCCGCCAGGCGGGCGCGAGCGTGGTGGTGACCCAGTCGGACTGGAGGCGGCCTCGGGCGAGCAGCATCCAGGTGCCGAACTCCGGTCCCGTGAGCCGCGCCTCCGGGGCGATCCGCACCAGCTGGGGCTCCGGATGGGCGAGGACGCCGAACTGGCTGCCCGGCACCCAGGACTTGGCGTGCGAGGTGAGGCCGACGGGGACGCGGTCGAGCCGGGCGACCGAGCCGAGGAGCGCGCCGGCGTGGAGGTAGTGGGTGAGCAGGCGGCCGGCCGAGGCGAGCACGCCGGGGCCGAGGTCGCAGGAGGCCAGCTGTCTCAACTGCCGGGCCAGGACGGCCAGCCCGAGCGGGGGCAGGTCGGGCCGGAACAGGGCGATGCGGTCGCTCTCCAGGAGGGAGCGGATGGTGTGCAGCCGCCGTTCCACTCCTGCCGGGACCGCCCGCGAGTACACCACGATCACATGGCCGTGCGCCTCGACGAGGGCCTGCATCTCGGCCAGCACGCGGTCCAACGGGCGTGCGTCCACGTCGCGCAGGACGACGGCGGGCAGGGTCCGCTCGTCCTGCGCCGGCAGCGCCATGTCGGCGCTGGTCACGGCGATGGCTGTTGGCACACGCAGCTCCCCGATTCCCACCCGAGTCCGGCCCGCGGGCGCAACTCCCGTGCACCTGGGCGACTTCATTGCGTGACTACCTCAGCACTGTATCCACGCGTCCACGACCGGAGAACAGCGTTTCCGCAGCCTGGCGACAACTCTTCTCGCGCAAGGCGCATCAAACCGGGGCAGGGGGAGCATCCCGACCGGACCCCGGGGAGTGCGCGGGTCGGCCCCCTTGACAGCTGAATTGGTCTGGACCAACTTGGAGCTCCTGTCCCCCACTCCCCCACCGGAGGCCCCAGTGGACCGCGCACGCAGACGCAGACGTATCCGCATGTGGCCGGGAGCGGTGATCGCCGCCCTGGCCCTCACCGTGCCCGCGATCGGCCAGGCATCGGCCGCGGACATCAACAACGCCAAGAACGCCGGCTTCGAGGCCGGGCTGACCAAATGGTCCTGCACGGCGGGCAGCGGTACGACGGTCTCCTCGCCGGTGCACACCGGCGCGTCGGCGCTGAAGGCGACGCCCGCCGGGCAGGACAACGCGCGCTGCTCGCAGACGGTGGCCGTCCAGCCCAACTCGACGTACACGCTGAGCGCGTGGGTGCAGGGCGGATACGCCTTCCTGGGCGCCACGGGCACCGGCACCACGGACGTGTCCACGTGGACCCCCGACTCCTCGACCTGGAAGAAGCTGTCGACCACCTTCACCACGGGCTCCTCGACCCGCTCGGTGACGGTCTACACGCACGGCTGGTACGGCCAGGCCGCCTACCACGCCGACGAGGTCTCGGTGTTCGGCCCCGACGGCGGCGGGGGCGGCGACCCGGACCCGACGGTCCCGGGCACGCCGGCGGGCCTCGCGGTCTCCGGTACGACGTCGTCCTCCGTCTCGCTGTCCTGGAACGCGGTCTCGGGCGCGACGGGCTACAGCATCTACCGCAACGGCACGCGGGTCACGGGGGTGACCGGCACGTCGGGGACGGTGACCGGGCTGGCGGCGTCGACGTCGTACAGCTTCCAGGTCACGGCGACCAACGCGGCGGGCGAGTCGCCGAGGTCGGCGACCGTGACGGCCACGACGGCGCCCACGGGCGGCAACCCCGGCGTCCCCCGGCACGCGGTGACCGGCTACTGGCAGAACTTCAACAACGGCGCGACCGTGCAGCGGCTGTCGGACGTGCCGGGCCACTACGACATCATCGCGGTGGCGTTCGCGGACGCGACGGCGACGCCGGGGGCCGTGACCTTCAACCTGGACTCGGCGGGGCTGGGAGGCTACACGGTCGACCAGTTCAAGGCCGACCTCCGGGCGAAGCAGGCCGCCGGGAAGAAGGTCATCATCTCGGTGGGCGGTGAGCTCGGCCGGGTCGCGGTCAACGACTCCACGTCGGCGACGAACTTCGCCAACTCCGTGCACACGCTGATGCAGACGTACGGCTTCGACGGCGTCGACATCGATCTGGAGAACGGTCTCAACGCGACGTACATGTCGCAGGCGCTGCGCTCGCTGTCGGCGAAGGCGGGACCGTCGATGGTGCTCACCATGGCGCCGCAGACGATCGACATGCAGTCCACGTCGAACTCGTACTTCCAGACGGCGCTGAACGTGAAGGACATCCTCACGGTCGTCAACATGCAGTACTACAACAGCGGTTCGATGCTCGGCTGCGACGGCAGGGTCTACAGCCAGGGCACGGTGGACTTCCTGACGGCCCTGGCCTGCATCCAGCTGGAGAACGGCCTCTCCCCGTCCCAGGTGGGCCTCGGCCTCCCGGCCTCGACGCGGGCGGCGGGCGGCGGCTATGTCGCCCCGTCGGTGGTCAACAACGCGCTGAACTGCCTGACGCGCGGAACGAACTGCGGCACCTTCAGGCCGTCGCGGACCTATCCCGACCTGCGCGGCGCGATGACCTGGTCGACGAACTGGGACGCGACCAGCGGCAACGCCTGGTCGAACGTGGTGGGGCCGCACGTGGACGCCCTGCCGTAACGGCCCGCACCGAAGGACGCCGGCCGCGAGGTACTCCTCGTGGCCGGCGTCGTGTCGTCACCGCGGGCGGGGCCCGGATCTGCGCGCGGCCTCATCGCCTAGTGGGCAGGCCGGTAGTGGTTCAGCACCCAGGCCAGTTGGCTGAACCACTCGTTCAGGCGCGTCCTGGGCCTCGCGCGCACCACCGCCTCGTAGACCCTGCCGTCGAGGTGGACGACGGCCACCATGAGGGCCTTGCCGTCGGGGCTCGCCTTGTAGTGGACGCCGCGGATCTCGGGCCAGTCGAACTCCGCCGACGTGCCGTGCATCTCCAGCGCGACGCCCGAGGCGTCGACGACGACCGAGTTCTGCTTGTCGATCGCGAGGAACTCCGGCCCGGTCGGCGGGACGCCGTACTGCGGGGCCGGGACGCCGTACTGCGGGGCCGGGGCGGGCGCGTACTGGGGCGGAGGCGGGCCGAAGCCCGGCGGCGGGGGGCCGAAGCCAGGGGGCGGTGGCTGCTGGGTCATCCGGTGGATTCCTTGTGCGTCGCGGGGCGGACGGAGACGCCGCACATTCTTTCGCTCCCCCCGCGGGGCGATGACCACACGACCGCCGTGAAACATTTCCCCCGGCCATCGCATCTGTGAGGTGACGGAACTTACGACGGAGGAACACACCATGCAGGACCGCGGTGACGAGTACGCCGAGTTCGCCGCAGCACGCGCGGGGCACCTCTACCGGGCGGCCTGTCTGCTCACCGCCGGCGACACATTCCTCGCGGAGGACCTGGTGCAGGAGACCCTCGGGCGGCTGTACCTGAAATGGGGCCGGGTCTCCCGTGCCGAGAATCCGGCCGCCTACGCGCAGACCGTCCTGACCCGCACCTTCCTCGCCCAGAAGAGACGGCGCAGCAGCACCGAGCGCGCCACCGACGTACTCCCGGAGTCCGCGGGAGCGGACGGGGACACGACTCTGCGGCTCACCCTGCTGGCGGCCCTCGCCCGGCTGCCCGCGAAGGACCGGGCCGTCGTCGTGCTGCGCTACTGGGAGGACCGCAGCGTCGAGGAGACCGCCGACGCGATGAACACCAGTTCGGCCGCGGTACGCACCCGCTGCTCCCGCGCCCTCGCCCGGTTGCGGGAGTTGCTGGGCGAGGACCTCACCGAGTACGCGGCGACCTGACCCGTCCGCCCGCGCGGTTCCATTTCACCTCACCAGCCCTCAAGACAGACGGTGATTCGCCATGTCCACAGAGCACCACGACAACCCCTTCGAGGACCGGCTCGGCAGCGCCCTGCGGCAGACCGGGGACACGTTCGACACGGACCGCGCCGCACTGATCGCCGCGGGCCGGTCCCGCGGGCGCACGCTACGGCTGCGCCGCCGGGCCGCGGTGGCCGGCGGCGCGGCCGGCATCGCCCTGGTCGGCCTGGCCGGGGCGCTGGTCCTGCCGGGAAGCGGCGGCCCGGGCCACGAGCAGGACTCCGTCAGCTCCACCGGCGAGACCGCCCCGCCGTCCGGCACGGCGACCCCGCGCAGCCCTGGCGCGGAGCGGATGATCGGGATGCTGAAGCAGCGCCTCCCCGAGGGAAAGATCTCGGACGTCGAGGCCGGCGGCGGAGGGGGCGGTGAGCTCCCGTATGTGCGGCTGGTGCACGACGACGGCGCCGGCGGCGGCCTGATCAGCCTCTCGCTGAGCCGGGTGGAGCCGGGCAGCCCGCAGGCCGCGGAGACGGTCGCCTGCCCGGACAAGGTCTACGTCCCGCACGACAGCTGCACCACCACACGGCAGCCGGACGGCTCGGTCCTGATGCTCTTCCAGGGATACGAGTATCCGGACCGGCGCGAGGACACCAAGCTGTGGCGGGCGGAACTGGTCACGACCGACGGCGTTCACGTCGGCGTGAGCGAGTGGAACGCCGAGAAGGAGAAGGGGGCACCCGTCACCCGTCCCGAACCGCCCCTGACAACGGCAGAGTTGAAAGACGTCGCCACCGCCTCGGTGTGGAGTGCGCTCGCCCCGGCCGAGGACGGTCAGGGAAGCCCCCCGCCGATGGAGCCCGCCGCCCCGAGCCACACTTTCACCGGCTCGGCCGTGGACAGGCTCGTGACGCTCCTCCCCGAGAAGGCGAAGGTCGTGAGCAAGGGCGGCGAGGGCGAGTTCGGCTATGTCGTCGTCGACGACGGCAAGGGGCGGAGCCTCGTCCAGATCAACGTGCAGCCGGGGATGGGTGACACCGCCGGCGAGCTCTTCGGCGGGGCCGAGACCCTGCCGGACGGCACGCTGGTCACCGAACGGCAGGGGCCCGGCGAGAAGGGCGGCGAGGGCGTCGTCATGTGGACCGCGGACACCCTGCGCGAGGACGGCCTGCGCGTGGTGATCAGCGCCTTCAACTCCGGCACCCAGCACGACGCGGCGACCCGCGAGGCCCCCGCACTCACCACCCGGCAGCTCCGCGAGATCGCCCTCGACCCGAAGTGGCCCACCCTGCTGAAGTGAGGGAGCCGGTCAGAAGAAGTCCGCCCAGGGCTGGTCGGAGATCTGCTTGACGCACAGCACCAGGAACAGCAGGCCCGCGATCACCAGCATCCCGTTGCTGATCCAGCCGTTGCGCCACTCCCTGGGAGTACGGCCGGTGTTGAGGAGCCAGAGCAGGGTGCCGGCGAGGAACGGCAGGAAGGCGGCGCCCAGCACGCCGTAGAGGATGACCAGCCGGAACGGCTGGCCCTGGAAGAGCAGGACCATGGGCGGGAAGGTCAGCCACAGCAGGTAGGCGCGGAACGGCCAGGACCGTTCCCGCTCGCCCGAGGCGATCTCCTCGCCCCCGGTCCGCGCCCGCCCGCGGTAGCGCGCCACGAAGTCCGCGAACATCAGGCTCACGCCGTGCCAGACACCGATCAGCGAGGTGAAGGAGGTCGCGAAGAACCCGATCAGGAAGAACTTCGCGGTCGCCGAGCCGTACTCGGCCTCCAGGATGCCGGTCAGCTGGATCAGGCCCTTGTCACCGCTCTCGATGGCGACGTTGCGGGTGTGCAGCAGCTCGGCGCCGACGAAGAGCATCGCGATGACGAAGATGCCGGTGGTGGCGTAGGCGACCCGGTTGTCCAGCCGCATCACCTTCATCCAGCCGGCGTTCGTCCAGCCCTTGGCGTTGACCCAGTAGCCGTAGGCCGCCAGCGTGATGGTGCCGCCGACGCCGCCGATCAGGCCGAGGGTGTTGAGGACGGAGTCCTTCTCGTCGGGCAGTACGGGCAGCAGGCCGGCGAAGGCGTCCGGGAGGTTCGGCGTGACCCGGATCGCCAGGTACACCGTCACCACGAACATGACGCCGACCAGCACCGTCATGACCTTCTCGAAGACGGCGTACTTGTTGAACCAGACGAAGACCAGGCCCACCAGACCGCAGGCGATCCCCCACCACTGAAGGTCCATCACGTCGGGGAACAGCGCCTGCAGGGGCAGCGCGCTCGACGACATCGCCGCCGCCCCGTACACGAAGCCCCAGACGACGACGTAGACGACGAAGAAGTACGTCGTCCAGCGGCCGAGGCTCGCCCAGCCCTCGAAGAGGGTGCGGCCGGTCGACAGATGCCAGCGGCCGGCCGCCTCCGCGAGGGAGATCTTCACCAGGCAGCCGATGACGGCGGCCCACAGCAGGGTGTAGCCGAACCTGCTGCCCGCGATCAGCGTCGCGACCAGGTCGCCCGCCCCGACACCGGTCGCCGCCACGACGATCCCGGGGCCGATGTACTTCCAGCTCGCCTTGCGCGGGCTCGCTCCGGAGTCCGGGCCGGATGCCGCCCCGGTGTCACTGGTGTTTCCCGTGGTGTCCGCCATGCACGTCAACCAAGCCCATGGACGGACAGGGGACAAGAGGGCATGCGGGATCTTCACCCGATGTCTCCGCCGGCCCGGCAGACCCCCGGGAACGGGGACGGGCCTGTCACGGCCGGAGGGGACCATGGGCGGTCGAGGACAGGCGCCGTAACAGGGTTCTGGATCCGGGCGGCCGGTCCCGGAGAGTCGCAGCACGCCTTCACGGTGAGGTGTGCCGGGTCCGGGGCGCACGGGGAGGACCACCTGTTCCCCTGCCTGCCCGGGGGTGCGCGTCCGGATCGGGCTACGCGTACTGCAGGCGCACGACGGCGCCCGCGTCGTCGTCGCGCACATCGACGTACGCGCACACCTGCCGCGCGAACCACAGCCCCTGTCCGGGGGCCGGCTCGGCACTGGGCGGGGGCACGAAGCCGGCCAGCGGATCGTCGACGCGGCGCGGTGAGCGCAACTCGCAGACGCAGCCGGGCGCCTCGCCCCACAGCAGGACCTCGCTGACCGGGTCGAGCGGGTCCGCCGCCTCGGAGACGGCCGCGGCGAACAGCTCCGCGTCGGCGGCGGGCAGACCCCGGCCGGCGGCCCAGGTGCGCACGGTGTGCGGTTCGGGCGCGGGCAGCGGATGCGCGTCGTACGGGACCGGCGGGAGGGGTACGGCGTCCAGCTCGGCCGCGATCCGCAGCGGGTCCTCGTAGACGTCGGTGCCGGGGTGGGCACGGCGGGCGGCGGCGATCACGGCCCGGCCCGCGGTGCGGGCGTCGTACGCGCACAGGACGGTGGTCGCGAGCGGGGCGAAGAGAAGGTTGGCGAACGCCTCGTAGCGGATCCACTCGGCGCTCTCCCGGACGGAGCGCCCGGCACGGCCGCCCCAGTCGGGCTCCATCAGCAGGTGGACACTGCCCCGGGGGCCGGCGTTCGCGGCGAGGTAACCGGCGCCCTGCGCCACGGCGTTGGCGGCGGACCCGCGGTACCACTCGGTGTGCGGCACGAAGCCGACGTGCCGGGCGTCCTCGCCGAGGGCGTCACGGAGCAGGTCGAGCTTGCCGGGGGCGGCGATGGCGACGGGAGGGGGTTCGTCGGGGGCGGCCAGGCCCTCGGCGAGGAAGGGCAGCGAGGCGGCGACGAACTCCTCGTCGGAGGAGAAGACGGCCATGCGGTGGTCGAAGACGTCCTGTTCACGTGCTGGCGGGACGGGCATGGAGTTCCTGTCGGTCGGTGGGGTGGGGTCGGTGGGTGGGGCGGGGTCCGGACGGCGGTGCGGTCGGACGCTGCTGCCGGCGTCCGGCGGGGGCTGCGCGGCGTGGTCGTGCGGGCCGAGGGCGTCCGCGGCGGCGACCGGTACGAGTGCCGGGTCGTGCGGACCGGAGAGGTGCACGACGTGCACGCCGTCGGGGAACTCGCGGGCGAGGCATCCGGCGAGGCGGGTCCTGCCGGCGCCGCCGGGTCCGGTGAGCGTGACCGGACGAGCCCGGGCCGGCAGCTCGCGGCCTTCGGCCAGTTCGGCCCGCCGGTCGACGAAGCCGGTCGTCTCGACCGGCGGCCGGCTGTCCCGTCGTGGCGCCGATCCGCCCATGCTCAGCCAGTCCCTGGAGGGTGCTCGAGGTCGTGTGCGCGCACCCGACTCTTCCCTCATGTGTACATATATGCACGCGCCGCTCACACCGGCGGGTGGTATTCGCCGAGGAACCGTTCCGGCGGGCCCGGCGCGCGTACACTCCGCCGCCCGCCGCCGGGCCCGGCCGTTTTCCGCCGGTTTCCGGGCGTCACTTCAAGGGTCAGTCTTGACCTGGCCATGCCAGGACTCCACGATGAGCGCCACACCGCACCAGCACGTAGTCCGTCGCACCGAGGAACCACCCCCCAGCTCCACTCCCCCACTTCCGGAGAACCCGGAATTCCTGGAGATCCAAGGAGAGTTCATGCGACTTCGCATCCGCGGCTCAGGCGTCCGCGGCGGCAGACGCACCGCCGCGCTCGCCACCCTGATCGCCCTCGCCCTCGCGGCCCCGCTCTCGGCGTCGGTCTCCGACGCCTCCGCCGACAGCGCGGGCAGGGCGGCGGCCTCGGCGGACGACGTCCGCCAGTACGAGATCCACACGCACTCGTCCGCGAAGGACCGCACGGAGATCCAGCGCACGGGCGTCACCGTGGACGAGGCCGACGACCACACCGTCGTCGTCTCCGGCCGCGCGGACCAGATCAAGAAGCTGCGCTCCCTCGGCTACGAGATCACCCCGCTCGGCGCGGTCCCCGACCGCTCCGCCGGCGAGGACGACGTCCGGCTCTTCGACTTCCCGTCCGCCGACTCCCGCTACCACAACTACGCGGAGATGACGAGCGCGATCAACTCCGCCGTCGCGGCGAACCCCGGCATCGTGAGCCAGCGGGTCATCGGCACCTCGTACCAGGGCCGGAACATCGTCGCCCTCAAGATCAGCGACAACGTCGGCACCGACGAGGCCGAGCCCGAGGTGCTGTTCACCCACCACCAGCACGCCCGCGAGCACCTCACCGTCGAGATGGCGCTGTATCTGCTGCGCGAGCTGACGTCCGACTACGGCACGGACTCCCGTGTCACGAACATCGTGAACAACCGGGAGATCTGGATCGTCCCCGACCTCAACCCGGACGGCGGCGAGTACGACATCGCCTCCGGCTCCTACCGGTCGTGGCGCAAGAACCGGCAGCCCAACTCCGGTTCGTCGGCGATCGGTACGGACCTGAACCGGAACTGGAACTACCGGTGGGGATGCTGCGGCGGCTCCTCCGGCTCGCCGTCCTCCGACACCTACCGCGGCACGGCGGCGGAGTCGGCGCCCGAGGTGAAGGTCGTCGCGAACTTCGTGCGCAGCCGTGTGGTGGGCGGGCAGCAGCAGATCAAGGCCGGGATCGACTTCCACACCTACAGCGAGCTGGTGCTCTGGCCGTTCGGGTACACCTACTCCGACACGACCACGGGGATGACGGCCGACGACCGCAACGCCTTCGCCGCGGTGGGGCAGAAGATGGCCGCCAGCAACGGCTACACGCCCGAGCAGTCCAGCGACCTGTACATCACGGACGGTTCGATCGACGACTGGCTGTGGGGCTCGCAGAAGATCTTCGGGTACACCTTCGAGATGTATCCGCGCGGCGCCTCCGGGGGAGGGTTCTACCCGCCCGACGAGGTGATCGAGCGGGAGACCTCACGCAACCGGGACGCGGTACTGCAACTGCTGGAGAACGCGGACTGCATGTACCGGTCGATCGGGAAGGAAGCCCAGTACTGCTAGGCGACCACCTGAACCGCCACGACGACTAGTCGTCGTCCTCGGCGCTCTCGACGGACTCGGACTCCTCGGCGTCCGTCTCGAAGTAGGCGTCGAGGACGGCGTCCAGTTCCTTGTCCCACTGCTGGTGCTGGGACTTCGACCTGGCCTCGATCTCGATCGGGTACCAGCGCCGCTCCGGCGTGTGCACGGTCACCGTGAACCGCTTGCCGAAGCGCGGGGACTCCGTCTCGATCGCGCCGATCTCGTCCCAGCGGAACTCGCAGTTCTGGTCGTCGAGGCTGAGGCGTACGCCCTTGGCGTCGGCGACGATGCGGGCCCGGCGGTCGGCGGCCTCGAACACGGGGCCGTCGGCCGCTTCCGCGTCGTCCGTCCCGGCGTCATCCGTCTCGGCGTCATCCGTCTCCGCGTCGTCCGCGGCCTCGGGCTCCTCGGGTTCCACCGCCTCGGATGCCTCCTCGGATGCCTCCTCGACGGCCTCGTCGGCGGCCTCCGAGACGGCCTTCTCCTCGGCCGGCACCGCGTCCTCGGGCTCGGCTGCCTTCCCCGGGCCCGTGAGCCCGGGGATGTGGGCCGGGTTGACGCCGGCGTCCAGGGGCTGACTGCTCGTACCTATGCGCTGCTCCACAGCGGGCAGTATGGCGGACATCGCTGTGCCGTGGGGCGCCGGGGCCGGATGAGGTCGTCCGTCCCGGAGACGATCCTCCGGGACGGACGACCACGCACCACCGCCCGACTAGACGAAGAGACTGAGCACCGCCGCCACCGCGAACCCGGCGATCGACAGCACCGATTCGAGCACCGTCCAGGTCTTGAGCGTGTCCCGCTCGCTGATGCCGAAGTACTTGGCGACGATCCAGAATCCGCCGTCGTTGACGTGCGAGGCGAAGATGGAGCCCGCGGAGATGGCCATGATGACCAGGGCCACGAACGCCTGCGAGTGGTCGCCCTCCGCCAGCAGCGGCGCCACGATGCCCGCCGTCGTCACGATCGCCACCGTCGCCGAACCCTGGGCGACCCGCAGGACGAGCGAGATCAGGTAGGAGAGGACGAGCACCGGCAGACCGACGTCGTTGAACGTGTCCGACAGTGCCTGGGCCACACCGCTCGCCTTGAGGACGGCGCCGAAGACGCCGCCCGCGCCGACCACCAGCAGGATGTTGCCGACGGGCTTCAGCGACGAAGTGGACACCGTCTCCAGGGACTTGCGCGACCAGCCGCGCCGGATGCCGAGCAGGTAGTAGGCCAGCAGCAGCGCGAGGGTGAGGGCCACGAACGGGTGGCCGAAGAACTCGATCACCGAGCGCGGGGTGGAGGGGTCCAGCGCGATGGAGGAGAAGGTGGCCGCGAGGATCAGGATCAGCGGGGTGCCGATGATGGTGAGGACGGTGCCGAGTGCGACCGGCGCCTCACTGGGCTCCACGCCGCTCGCGGCCTGCTCGTCGAGCACGGCGCGCTTGGCCTCGTCCGCCGCCTCCGCCATGTCCTGCGGCACCGGCACGAAGATCCGGTTGCCGATCCATGCCGAGTACGCCCAGGCCGCCAGCACGGCGGGGACACCGCAGACGAGGCCCATGAGGATGACCCAGCCGAGGTCGACATGGAGCAGACCGGCGGCGGCCACGGGACCCGGGTGCGGCGGCAGGAAGGCGTGCGTCATCGACAGGCCTGCCAGCAGTGGCAGACAGTAGAGCAGCACCGACTTGCCGGAGCGCTTGGCCGCCGCGTACACGAGCGGGGCCAGGACGAAGATGCCGACGTCGAAGAAGACCGGGATACCGAAGATCAGGCCGGTGAGGCCCATGGCGAGTGGGGCGCGCTTCTCGCCGAACAGTCCCAGCAGACGGGAGGCCAGCACCTGGGCGCCGCCGCTGACTTCGAGGATCGCGCCGAGCATCGTGCCCAGGCCGATGATGATGGCGACATGGCCGAGGATGCCGCCCATGCCGGCCTCGATGGTGGAGACGGCGGCGGACTTCTGGACGGTGCCGAAGAGTTCGGTGACCGACAGGCCCGCCATCAGGCCGACGGTGACGGAGACCGCGAGGAGGGCGACGAACGGCTGGAGGCGGACCTTGATGATCAGGAAGAGCAGCAGTGCGATACCGATCGCGGCGACGGTCAGGAGGCCTGCCGTCCCGTCGACGAGCAGGAGCAGTCCGCCCGTGTGGGGCGGGGTCTCCGGGGCGGGCGCGGCGGATATGTAGGACATGCGGGGGTCCTCTGGGTCAACACATGGTGCTTTCGGGCAGGGGGGATCGCGGCACGGCGCCCAGGGGAAGGGGGCACCGTGCCGTGGCGTCGTTCGGCGGGGGGAGTTACAGGGGCCGGGAGGGCGTCGGATGTCAGCCCAGGACGGCGAGGACGTCGATCTCGACGAGGAGACCGGCGGGCAGCCCGACGTAGACCGTGGTCCGTGCGGCGGGCGGCTGGGTGAGGCCCTGCTCCTCGAAGTACGCGTTGTAGATCGCGTTCATCTCCGCGAAGTGGTCCACGTCCGTCAGATAGACGCGGATCATCATCGCGTCGTCCCAGGAGGCGCCGCCCTCCTCCAGGATCGCCTTGACGTTGGCGAGCGTCTGGAGGGTCTGCTCACGCAGGGTCGGGCCGGCCGGGGTCGGGGGCTGCCCGTCGGCCGCGGGCAGGAAGCCGACCTGGCCGGCGACCTGGAGGATGTTGCCCTTCCTCACGCCGTGCGAGAACTTCGCGGGCGGAGCGGTGTGGGTGCTGGGGGTGAGAGCGGTCTTCTCGGTCATGCGAGCTCTTTCGTCGGGGTCCTGCCGGAGTACTCGCCGCTGATGGCGTCCGCCGTGCGGCGGACCAGCGGGAGCAGGGTGAGGAGTTCGTCGGCGGTGACGACGACGTTGGGTGCCGAGACCGACATCGCGGCGACGACCCGGCCGTCCGCGCCACGGATCGGCGCGGCGACGCAGTTGATGGACTCCTCGTGGCCACCGAGGTCGGTGGCCCAGCCCTGTTCGCGCACCTTGGCCAGTTCCCGGAGGAATGCCTCGGGGTTCGGTGTCGAACGGGCCGTGTACAGGGGGTAGTCGAGCTTCTCCGCGAGGGCGCGGCGCTCGCGCTCGGGAAGGTCGGCGAGCAGCAGCTTGGCGACGGCGGCGACCGTGAGGGCGACGGGTTTGCCGATCCGCGAGTACATCCGCACCGGGTAGCGGCTCTCGACCTTGTCGATGTAGAGGACCTCGTTCTCCTCGTACACCGCGAGGTGCACGGTGTGCCCGCACTGCTCGTTCAGCCGCATGAGGTGGGGGTGGCCGATCTCGCGGATGTCGAGGTTCTCCATCGCCTCCTGGGCGAGTGCGAAGAGGCGGGCGCCGAGGCGGTAGCGCTGGTCGGACTGGCGGTAGACGAAGCCGTGCTCGTGGAGGGTGCGCAGGAGGCGGAGCGCGGTGGACTTGTGCACGCCGAGCCGGTCGGCGACCTGGCCGAGGTCGGCGGGGCCCTCCGCGAGCAGCGGCAGGATGCTCAGCGCGCGGTCGACGGTCTGACTCATGGCGTACGTACCTCCTCGGGGGCCCGATCAACGGCGTGCGTCCAGCCGGGGCCGAGTCGAAGTGTCCCCCACGCGTCGTCGTCCAGGGCGGCGAGCCGGTCGGCGTGGTCGCGCGTCGGAGGGGTGGCGAGGTCACCGGGGACGGTGAGGGCGGCGGCGGCCAGGAGATGCCCGTGCCGCAGCCGGTCCCGGACGGGCAGGCCGCGCAGGGTGGCGGAGAGGAACCCGGCGGCGAAGGCGTCGCCCGCGCCGACGGCCGCGACGACGTCGACGTGCAGGGCGGGGACCAGGGTGCCGGCGCCCGCGGCCTCCTCGCCCGGGCCGTCGGTCTCCGCGGCGAAGGCGATCGCACCGCCCCGGCCCTGCTTGACCACCACGGTCCCCGGCTCGGGCAGCGCCTCCCGGATGCTCCGGGCGCCGTGCAGCCCCCAGGCCGCCTGCGCCTCGTCGGCGCCGACGAAGACGACGTCGGCCCGGCGGGCGAGGTCGAGCAGCACGCGCGGGCTGTCGGCGCCGCGCCACAGCTCGGGACGGAAGTTGATGTCGAAGGAGACGAGCGGGCGCCCCGGCCGGGGTGCGGTCAGCTCCCACAGCAGGGTCCGGCAGTCCTCCGAGAGCGCCGCGGTGATGCCCGACAGATGCAGCACCCGTGCCGCGTCGACCGCCTCCCTGTCGACGTTGCCCACGGCCATCGCGGACGCCGCCGACCCGGCCCGGTAGTACGCCACCTCGTGCGCGTCGCCGGCCCGGTCCCCGGCGGTGCGGAAGTAGACGCCGGTGCGGCGGTCCGGGTCACGCCCCACCCACGACACGTCGACGCCGTAGCGGCCGATCTCCTCGACCAGGTGGTCGCCGAACCCGTCGGCGCCGACGCGGCTGACCCACCGCACGGAATGCCCCGCGGCGGCGAGCACGCAGGCCACATTGGACTCGGCGCCGCCGATGCCCCGATCGAAGGAGGGGACGTCCGCGAGGCGGCCGGGCCGTGAGGGCAGGAACGTGACCATGGACTCGCCGAGCGCGACGACGTCCACGACGTCGGGTGCGGTGCAAGGGCCTTTGGCGGTCACGATGGTCAGGACTCCTCGTCGATGTCGTGGTCACGGCGGCTCCGTTGACCCCGCGTTGGCCGAGATGTTAGACAGCACTTAGCGACATACGCAATGGACGTTGCATATAACGCAACGCACCAGATCAGGGAGGCTCCATGGCCCTCGACCCCGGCAGCACCGCCACCGAAGCGCTCGCCGCACTCGCCGAGGAACGCGTCGACCACCGCTTCAAGGGCCTCCCGCCGGACGCCGACGGACTGACCGTCGCGGACCTCGCCGCGCAGCGCCGCAACCTCTTCACCGGCGGCTTCGCGACCCCGGTCCTCGCCCTCTCCGCCGAGCACCTGGAGCACAACCTGCGGCTGATGGCGGCGTACACCGCCCGCCACGGTCTCGCCTTCGCCCCGCACGGCAAGACCACCATGGCGCCGCAGCTCTTCCGGCGGCAGATCGAAGGCGGCGCCTGGGGCATCACCCTCGCCGTGCCGCACCAGGTGCGCGTGGCACGGGCGTTCGGCGTCCGGCGGATCTTCCTGGCGAACGAGCTGGTGGACGCCGCGGCCCTGCGCTGGATCGCCGGCGAACTGGCCGGCGACCCCGCCTTCACGTTCGTCTGTTACGTCGACTCCGTGCGCGGCGTCGAGCTGATGGACGAGGCGCTGCGCGGCACGGAACGCCCCGTCGACGTGGTCGTCGAACTGGCCGCCGGCGAGGGCGCCCGCACCGGCGTGCGCACCGAGGCGGAGTGCGCCGAGGTCGCCGACGCGGTGGCCGCCGCACCGGGCCTGCGCCTGGTCGGCGTCGCGGGCTACGAGGGCGAGGTGCCCGGTGCGAACCCCGAGCGGGTGCACGCCTGGCTGCGCCGGGTGGTGGCGCTGGCCGCGGACTTCGACAAGGCGGGGCGCTTCCGGGGCCTGGACGAGATCGTGGTCAGCGCGGGCGGCAGCGCCTGGTTCGACGCGGTCGCGGACGTGTTCGCCGAGATCCCCGCACTGAGCGCGCCGGTCCTGAAGCTGCTGCGTTCCGGCGCGTACGTCTCGCACGACGACGGCCACTACCGCGAGGTGACCCCCTTCAACCGGGTCTCCGAGGAGGGCGCTCTGGAGCCCGCGTTCCGGCTGTGGGCGCAGGTGGTGTCGCGACCGTCGGCGGAACAGGCCTTCGCCAACGCCGGCAAGCGCGACGCGGCCTACGACCTGGACCTGCCGTTCGCGCAGGTCCTGCGCCGCGACGGCGCCGAGCGCCCGGCGACCGGGGTGGAGGTCACCGCGCTGTCCGACCAGCACGCCTGGCTGCGCACCGCCCCGGAGGCGGACGTCGAGGTCGGGGACTGGCTCGGCATGGGGCTGTCCCACCCCTGCACGTCGTTCGACAAGTGGCAGCTGATCCCGGTGGCCGAGGCCGACGGCACGGTCGTCGACTACATCCGCACGTTCTTCTAGGAGGCCCGGCATGGCAGACCTCGTCATCCGTGACGCGGACGTCGTCGACGGCACCGGCGCCCCCGCGTACCGCGCGGACGTGGTGGTGGACGACGGCCGGATCGTCGAGATCGTCAAGGAAGCGGCGGCCGCGGGCTGCCAGCGCCCGATCGCCACGAGGGAGCTGGACGCGGCGGGCCTCGTCCTGTCCCCCGGCTTCGTCGACATGCACGCGCACAGCGACCTCGCCCTGCTGCGGGACCCCGACCACAGCGCGAAGGCCGCGCAGGGCGTGACCCTCGAAGTGATCGGGCAGGACGGGCTCTCGTACGCCCCGGTCGACGACCGCACGCTCGCCGAGGTCCGCCGTGCCATCACCGGGTGGAACGGCCACGGCGACGACATCGACTTCGACTGGCGTTCGGTCGGCGAGTACCTGGACCGGCTGGACCGGGGCATCGCGGTCAACGCGGCCTATCTGATCCCCCAGGGGACGGTCCGCGCGCTGGCCGTCGGCTGGGAGGACCGGGAGGCCACGCCGGAGGAGCTGGACCGGATGCGCCGGCTCGTCGCGGAGGGCCTGGAGCAGGGCGCGGTCGGCATGTCGTCCGGGCTCACGTACACGCCGGGCATGTACGCCGCGGACGCCGAACTGACCGAGCTGTGCCGGGTGGTGGCCGAGTACGGCGGCTATTACTGCCCGCACCACCGCTCGTACGGGGCCGGGGCCCTCCAGGCGTACCAGGAGATGGTGGCCCTGACCCGGGAAGCGGGCTGCCCGCTGCATCTCGCGCACGCCACCATGAACTTCGGCGTGAACAAGGGCCGCGCGCCCGAGCTGCTCGCCCTGCTGGACGACGCCCTCGACGCCGGGGCGGACATCAGCCTGGACACCTACCCCTACACTCCCGGCTCCACCACGCTCGCGGCACTGCTGCCGAGCTGGGCGAGCGAGGGAGGGCCGGACGCGGTCCTGCGTCGGCTGGGCGACGACCCCACGGCCGAGCGGATCCGTCACGACCTGGAGGTCGTCGGCGCGGACGGCTGTCACGGCGTCCCGGTCGAGTGGGACACCATCGAGATCTCCGGTGTGACGGACCCGGCCCTGGCGCCGTACGTCGGCCGTACGGTCGAGGACTCGGCGGCCCTGCGCGGCGAGGACCCCTGGGTCACCGCCCGCCGGCTGCTGGTCGAGGACCGGCTCGGTCCGACGATCCTCCAGCACGTCGGTCACGAGGAGAACGTCCGGGCGATCATGCGGCACCGCGTGCACACGGGCGGCTCCGACGGCATCCTCCAGGGCGCCAAGCCGCACCCGCGCGCGTACGGCACCTTCCCGCACTATCTCGGCCGCTACGTGCGGGAGCTGGGGGTGCTGTCGCTGGAGGAGTGCGTGGCCCGGCTGACCGGGCGCCCGGCTGCCCGGCTGCGACTGCCGGACCGGGGCGTGGTCCGCGAGGGGTACCGCGCCGACCTGGTGCTGTTCGACGCGGCCACGGTCGCGGCGGGCTCCACCTTCGAGCAGCCGCGCACGCTCCCGACCGGCATCCCGCACGTGCTGGTCGACGGCCGTTTCGTGATCGAGGACGGCCGCCGGACGGACGTGCTGGCGGGGCGGGCGGTCCGCAGGACACCCGCCTCCCGCTGAGCCGCGGTCACCGTGTCGTGCCCATGGCCGACACGGGAGAGTGAAGCGACCACAGGGCATCCACCCCTTTCGTCTCATGTGGCGGAAAGCACGAGCCGGGACGCGTGACGCGGCCGTAAGCTCCCAGACATGCAGGTGATCCAGTCGACGAAGCTCGCCAACGTCTGTTACGAGATCCGGGGGCCGGTGCTCGAAGAGGCGATGCGCCTGGAGGCGGCCGGCCACCGCATCCTGAAGCTGAACACCGGCAACCCTGCGGCCTTCGGCTTCGAATGCCCGCCGGAGATCCTGGAGGACATCCTCCGCAACGTCTCGACGGCCCACGGCTACGGCGACGCGAAGGGCCTGCTGGCCGCACGCCGCGCGGTCGTCATGCACAACCAGACGCTGGGCATCGAGACGGACGTCGAGCACGTCTTCATCGGCAACGGCGTCTCCGAGCTGATCACCATGGCCATGCAGGGCCTCCTGGACGACGGCGACGAGGTCCTCGTACCGGCGCCGGACTACCCGCTGTGGACGGCCGCCGTGTCGCTGTCCGGCGGCACGGCCGTCCACTACCGCTGCGACGAGCAGTCCGACTGGATGCCGGACCTCGCCGACGTCGAGCGCAAGGTCACCGACCGCACCAAGGCGATCGTGATCATCAACCCGAACAACCCGACCGGCGCGGTCTACGACGAGGCGGTGCTCAAGGGCCTGACCGACATCGCCCGCCGCCACAACCTGCTGGTCTGCTCGGACGAGATCTACGACAAGATCCTCTACGACGACGCCACGCACGTCCCGACGGCCGCGGTCGCCCCCGACCTGCTGACCCTCACCTTCAACGGCATGTCGAAGGCGTACCGGGTGGCCGGCTACCGGGTCGGCTGGATGTCGATCTCCGGACCGCGCGCGCACGCGGACTCCTACATCGAGGGCCTGACGATCCTGGCGAACATGCGCCTGTGCGCGAACATGCCGGGCCAGCACGGTGTGGTGGCCGCGCTGAGCGGCCGCCAGTCGATCAGCGACCTGGTGCTGCCCGGCGGCCGACTGCGGGAGCAGATGGAGGTCGCCCACGAACTGCTGACGCAGATCCCGGGGGTGACCTGCGTGCGCCCGAAGGGCGCCCTCTATCTCTTCCCGCGCCTCGACCCCAAGATCTTCAAGGTCAAGGACGACCGCCGGCTGGTGCTGGACCTGCTGCGCCGCGAGAAGATCATGGTCGTGCACGGCACGGGCTTCAACTGGCCGGAACCCGATCACTTCCGGGTCGTCACCCTCCCCGCGGTCGCGGACCTGCGGGACGCGATCGAGCGGATCGGCCGGTTCCTGGACGGCTACAGCCAGCCCTGACGCTCACGCTGCGAATACGCCCGTCCCCTTATTTGTGAACGACTCAACTTTAGACGAATTCCAATGTAGGATGGCTTCTGCCGAGCACAGGAGGCCATCACATGTACGAACCGATCCGTGCCAAGTCGGTCCACACCATGGCCGGCGCACCTTCCGACTTCCCCCACCGCTCCCGCGAGGAGGAACTGGACATCCAGCTCGCGGGGCACCTCGCCGCCCTGCTCGCCGTCACCGACGAGCTGCGCGCGCCGGCCCCGTCGTGCGACCTGGACACCGCGGCGGTACGGCTCTCGGAGCAGGTGGCCCGGCTGCGGGGAGGCCGGATGCCGGCCCGCATCTCGGCGACGGCGACCGCCGAGCCGCAACTCGCCGCGCTGCACCGGCGCGCCCACGCCCTCGCCGGGCGCGCGCTGGTGGTCGCCGCGTCCCGGGCGGACACCGCGGTGGCGATCCTCGCCGCCGAGCGTATGGACGCGCACGCGGCCGCGCTCGAACCTCGCAGTCTCGCCGCCCGCTGAACCCTTCCGGGACCCTCGATCGGCCCCGGTCCGCGTGCACCCGCAGCGACGCGCGGACCGGGAGCCATGGCACCGCGTCGGCTTGAGCCGCGTGTGCGCCGCAGGGCGCGCTGTCGTCCTGCGGCTTTCTGCCGTCTGTGGCTTGTCGCGCAGTTCCCCGCGCCCCTTCAGAGGCGTTGCCGTGCCGGGACTGGTAAGTCACCCGCCGTTCATCCCGGAAGCCGGGGAACGTTGGGTTCCGGGAGCACGCTCCCCGGCGTGAGACGAATCTCAGGGATTGTCCTCGCGGTGTTGCTGATCGGCGGCGTGGTGGCGGCTGTCGTGGCGGGCCGGAACGACGGGGAACAGGGCACGGCAACGAAGACCGTGCGTGGCGTGGTCGGATCGGAGAAGGCGGAGTTCTTCGCCGATCCTCAGGTGGTGGACGCCCTTGCCGCCAAGGGCTACACCGTGAAGGCGGAGCCGTCCGGCTCGTGGGCCATGGAGGAACTGGACCTGGCGGGCTACGACTTCGCCTTCCCGTCCAGCCAGGCGCCCGCCGACGCGCTCGCCGAGAAGTACCGGGCGCAGCAGCCGCTGCCGCGCCCCTTCTACTCGCCCCTCGTCGCCGTCGCCCACCGGGGCGCCGCCGAGGTGCTGCGGGCCAACGGGCTCGCCACCCTGGACGAGCCCCACCGCGGCGTCCTGAGGATGAGCGCCTTCCTCGACGCCGCCCGGGACGACCGCACCTGGCAGCAGCTCAAGGGAGCCGAGAAGTACGGCGAGTTGACCGGGACGCTCTACATCGCCAGTACCGATCCCGTCACCTCCAACTCCGGCGCCCTCTACCTCGCCGCCGCCTCCTACGTCGACAACGACGGCAAGGTCGTCGCGAGCGACGCCGAGGTCGGGCGCACGGCGCCGCTGCTGCGCAAGCTGATCACCGTGCAGGGCGCCCAGCAGTCCAGCTCGGACGGCGCCTTCCGGGACTTCATCAGCGGCGCCGGCAACCCGCTCGTCCTCGTCTACGAGTCCCAGGTCGCCTCGCTGCTGGCCCAGGGGCAGGGCGTCGACGACCTCACCGTCCTCTACCTGGACACCACCGCGACCAGCGACCACACCGTCGTGCCGCTGACCGACGAGGGCCGCGCGCTGGGCCAACTGCTCGCCACGGACCCGGCGTTGCGCAAGCTGGCCGTCCGCCACGGCTTCCGCCCGCAGGGCGCCGCCGCCGAGTTCGTCGCGGCCACGGCCGACCACGCCGACTACCTCATGCCGAAGCTGAACGTGCGACAGGTGCCCGTGCCCACCTCCGAGGTGCTGCACGAGATGGCGCGCCGGGCGCGCGGATAGGGGGGACCAGACAGATGAGCCACTACGACCTCGGCCACAGCGCCAGCCAGAACACCAGCGCCAGCCGCGACGACTCCTTCACCCTCACCCCGCCCGAGCCGGTCTCCCCGGTCCCGCGCGAGAAGGCCGGCGGGCTCGTCCCCGTCGACGAGGGCGTGCGCGGCGACATGGCCCGCAAGGCCGCCGACTACATCGCCGGCCTCGCCGCGCTCGACGCCCGCTCCCCGGAGTTCGCCGGCAAGGTCGGTGAGATCACCGGCCTCGGCGCCGGCGAGATGCGCACCGCCGCCTCGCAGTCCAACCGCATGCTGGAGCGGGCGGTGCGCAGCCTGCCCGGCAAGGGCGGCGACGCCCAGTCCAAGGTCGCCGGTTCGCTGGTGGAGCTGCGGCGGGTCGTCGAGGACCTCGACCCGCGCGACCTGCCCACCGGCAAGGGCCGCAAGTTGCTGTCCCGGCTGCCCGGCGGCAACAAGCTGCGCGACCACGTCGCCAAGTACGCCTCCGCGCAGGGCACCCTGAACAAGATCGTGGGCTCGCTGCGCGGCGGCCAGGACGAACTGCGACGTGACAGCGCCGCGTTGCAGACCGAACGGGTCCGCCTCTGGGAGACCATGGGCAAGCTCCAGGAGTACGTGGTGCTGACCGAGGCCCTGGACGGCGCCGTCGAGGAGCACATCGCCCGGGTCGCCGACCCCCAGCAGGCCGACACCCTGCGCGCCGACGTCCTGTTCCCGGTCCGGCAGAAACACCAGGACCTGCTCACCCAGCTCGCGGTGTGCGCGCAGGGCTACCTCGCCATGGACGTCGTACGCCGCAACAACGACGAACTGATCAAGGGCGTCGACCGGGCCGCGACGACCACCGTCTCGGCGCTGCGCATCTCCGTGATGCTCGCGTCCGCCCTCGACAACCAGAAGAAGGTCGTCGACCAGGTCAACGCCCTGCGCGGCACCACCGAGGAGCTGATCCGGGGCAACGCGGAGATGCTGGCCACGCAGTCCGGCGAGATCCAGCGGATCGCCGCGGACCCGGCGGTCGGCGCGGAGACCCTGCGCTCCGCCTTCCAGCAGATCTACCGCACGCTCGACGCCATCGACACCTACAAGGTGCAGGCCACCGAGGCGATGGCGGCCACCGTCGAGTCCCTGACCGACGAACTCCGCAACGCCGGCGCCCACCTGGACCGCAGCCGCGCCCAGGCCGCCCTGGAAGGAGACCGCGGATGAGACGCCGGATCGCGGCCCTCACCCTCGCCGCCCTGACCCTCCTCACCGCCTGCACCGGCGGTACGGACACCCCCGACGACGACCCCACGGCATACACACCCGGCACCCTGCGCGTCCTCGCCTCCAGCGAGCTCAGCGACATGTCCCCGGTCCTGGAGCAGGTCCGCGAGCGGACCGGCATCACCGTGCGGCCCACGTACATGGGCACCCTCGACGCCGTGGACCTGCTGGCGCGGGGGAAGGCGGACCAGGCGTACGACGCGGTGTGGCTGGCCTCCAACGACTATCTGCGGCTGCGGCCCGAGGCGCGGAAGAAGGTGGTGTCGGAGACGCCGGTCATGTCGAGCCCGGTCGCGATCGGCGTGAAACCGGGCACCGTGCGCCGCCTCGGCTGGACCCCCGAGGACGTCACCTGGTCCCAGGTGGAGCGGGCCGTCACCGACGGCGAGCTGACCTACGGCATGACCGACCCGGCCCGGTCCAACTCCGGTTTCGCCACCCTGGTCTCGGTCGCCTCCGCGCTCTCCGGAGCCCAGGCCGCGCTCACCGACGCCGATGTACGCGAGGCGACGCCGCGACTGCGGGAGTTCTTCAAGGGGCAGAAGCTGACCTCGGGTTCCTCGGGCTGGCTCGCCGACGCGTACACCCGGCGCGGCGACGTCAACGCCCTGCTGAACTACGAGTCGGTCCTCAAGGGCATCCCGGACCTGACGGTGATCCGCCCCAAGGACGGCGTGGTCAGCGCCGACTACCCGCTCTCCTCCCTGGCCGCCGCCGGTCCCGACGCCCGTGAGAACGTGCGCCGCCTCGCCGAGGCCCTGCGCGCTCCGGAGGCCCAGCGGGCGATCACCGAGCGCACCCACCGCCGTCCGGTCGTCGCCTCCGTCACCCCCGCCCCCGGTCTCGACCCCGCCCGGCGGCGCGAGCTGCCCTTCCCCGGGGACCGTTCCGTCGCCGACGGGCTGCTCGACGCGTACGAGAACGACCTGCGCCGGCCCTCGCGCACCGTGTACGTCCTGGACACCTCCGGCTCCATGGAGGGCGACCGGCTCACCCGGCTGAAGGCGGCGCTGACCGGGCTGACCGCGGACTTCCGGGACCGTGAGGAGGTGACGCTGATGCCGTTCGGATCGGCCGTGAAGAGCGTGCGCACCCATGTCGTCGACCCGGCGGACCCGAAGTCCGGCCTCGACGGCATCCGCCGCGACACCCGGGCCCTGCGCGCCGAGGGCGAGACCGCGATCTACACCTCGCTCGAGAAGGCGTACGCGCATCTGGGCTCCGACGAGGAGGCGTTCACGTCGATCGTTCTCATGACGGACGGGGAGAACACCGCCGGCGCGACCGCCCCGAAGTTCGAGACGTTCCACGGCTCCCTCACCGGCGAGCAGCGCGACATCCCCGTCTTCCCGATCCTCTTCGGCGACTCGGACCGCGCCGAGCTGGAGCGCATCGCCGAACTGACCGGCGGCCGTCTCTTCGACGCCCAGCAGGGCTCCCTGGACGGCGCCTTCGAGGAGATCCGTGGCTACCAGTAAGGCACTGACGTATCTGGAGTCCCGCAAGAACCTCACCGGTTGTGCGTGCGGTCTCCTGGGCCTGCTGCTCACCTTCACGGGTGTGGCAGGGCCGTACTGGCCGGTCGTGGTCGCGGGCCTGTACGGCGCGGGCGCGCTGATCGCGCCGCCGGAGCGTCCGGCGCTGCCCGACTTCCCGGACCCGTCCGCCCAACTGGACGAGCTGCGGGACGACTTCGCGCGGCTGGGCGCCTATCTCGCGGACGTGGACCTGCCGCCGGCGTCGACCGCGCGGCTCGACGGGCTGACGGGGCTGCTGCGGGCGCTGCTGGAGCCGGGGTGGGTGGCCGAGGTGCTGGCCCAGGACCCCGAGGGG
Source organism: Streptomyces sp. NPDC002309 (assembly GCF_053593375.1). NCBI lineage: Bacteria > Bacillati > Actinomycetota > Actinomycetes > Kitasatosporales > Streptomycetaceae > Streptomyces > Streptomyces sp. NPDC002309. Next base: position 35,467 of record NZ_JBSFCI010000031.1, read on the forward strand.
GTGCACGCGCTGTCCCGGGCCGTCCGGCAGGACGTCCCGGAGGCGGTCGACGCCTTCGTACGCACCCGGTGGTGGCACCGGATGACCCCGGGCCAGGAGCCGCCCGAGCAGCACCTGGAGCGGCAGCTCGCGCTCCTCCACGACGAGGCGGAACGCCTGGCGGCGAACCTCAGGGAGACCGAGGCCCGCCGCCAGGAGTCCCACACCCGCTATCTGGAGGACCGCTCCCAGTGACGCCCTGAAGGGGCGCGCCCGGAAGGGGCGCGGGGCCGCATCGACATGCGGCCCCGCCGCGGGGCGCGACCAGCCCACCACGACCGGCACCCGCCGACGCACAGCGCCCCCCGAGCCATCACGCGCCCCCTCACGGAGTGAACCCGCGGCCGGCCGTGACGATGTTGCTGGTCAGGGCACTGTCGGCGTGGACCGGCCGCGGAGTCTTCCGGGTGGGCGTCAGCCCAGGCGCCGCACCAGCGCCCGGTACTCGTCCCACAGCTCCTTCGGCGTGTGGTCACCGAAGGTGTTCAGGTGGTCGGGGACGAGCCCGGCCTCCTCGCGCCACACTTCCTTGTCCACGGTGAGCAGGAAGTCCAGGTCCTCGTCGGACATGTCCAGCCCGACGGTGTCCAGGGCTTCCCGGGTCGGCAGGACGCCGATCGGCGTCTCGACGCCCTCGGCCCGGCCCTCCAGGCGCTCCACGATCCACTTCAGGACGCGGCTGTTCTCACCGAAACCGGGCCAGACGAACTTGCCCTCGTCGTTCTTGCGGAACCAGTTGACGTAGTAGATCTTCGGGAGCTTCGCCTGGTCCTTGTCCTTGGCGACGTCGACCCAGTGGCCCATGTAGTCGCCCATGTTGTAGCCGCAGAACGGCAGCATCGCGAACGGGTCGCGGCGCAGTTCGCCGACCTTGCCCTCGGCGGCGGCGGTCTTCTCGCTGGCCACGTTGGCGCCGAGGAAGACGCCGTGGTTCCAGTCGAAGGACTCCGTCACCAGCGGCACGGCGGTGGCGCGGCGCCCGCCGAAGAGGATCGCGGAGATCGGCACACCCGCGGGGTCCTCCCACTCGGGCGCGATGATCGGGCACTGCGCGGCCGGGACCGTGAAGCGGGCGTTGGGGTGCGCCGCCGGGGTCCCCGACTGCGGCGTCCAGTCGTTGCCCTTCCAGTCGGTGAGGTGGGCGGGCGTCTCCTCCGTCATGCCCTCCCACCAGATGTCGTTGTCATCGGTGAGGGCGACGTTGGTGAAGACGGAGTTGCCCCACAGCGTCTTCATCGCGTTGGCGTTGGTGTGCTCACCGGTGCCGGGCGCGACGCCGAAGAAGCCGGCCTCGGGGTTGATGGCGTACAGACGCCCGTCGGCGCCGAAGCGCATCCAGGCGATGTCGTCGCCGATCGTCTCGACCGTCCAGCCGGAGATGGTGGGCTCCAGCATGGCGAGGTTGGTCTTGCCGCAGGCGGACGGGAAGGCGGCGGCGACGTACTTGGGCTCGCCCTGCGGCGGGGTGAGCTTGAGGACGAGCATGTGCTCGGCCAGCCAGCCCTCGTCGCGGGCCATCACGGAGGCGATGCGCAGGGCGTAGCACTTCTTGCCGAGCAGCGCGTTGCCGCCGTAGCCGGAGCCGTAGGACCAGATCTCGCGGGTCTCGGGGAAGTGCGAGATGTACTTGGTGCTGTTGCAGGGCCAGGGCACGTCCTGCTCGCCGGCCTCCAGCGGCGCTCCGAGCGTGTGCACGGCACGCACGAAGAAGCCGTCGGAGCCAAGTTCGTCCAGGACGGGCTGTCCCATGCGCGTCATGGTGCGCATGGAGACGGCCACATAGGCGGAGTCGGTGATCTCGACGCCGATCGCGGACAGGTCGGAGCCGAGCGGGCCCATGCAGAACGGGACGACGTACATGGTCCGGCCGCGCATGGAGCCGCGGAAGACGCCCTTCTCACCGGCGAAGATCTCCCGCATCTCGGCGGGGTCCTTCCAGTGGTTGGTCGGGCCGGCGTCCTCCTCCTTCTCGGAGCAGATGAAGGTGCGGTCCTCGACGCGGGCGACGTCCGTCGGGTCGGAGGCCGCGTAGTAGGAGTTGGGGCGCTGGATCGGGTCGAGTTTGCGGAAGGTGCCCTTCTCGACGAGCTCCCCGCACAGGCGCTCGTACTCGGCCTCGGATCCGTCACACCAGACCACGCTGTCCGGCTGGGTCAGTTCGGCGATCTCGTTCACCCAGGAGACCAGTTCCTGGTGAGAGGTGGGGACGGGGGGAGCCGCGATGTCGCGCGCCACGATCGCTCCTAAATGAGGGATTTTTTTCTCTGTCTGCCCCGTGGGGGCCGCGACCCGGATGCTTCGCTTACTCCCTTTGGCGCTCATCCGGTGCCGACCGCACTCATTTGATCATCCGAGGTGACTGCGCATTTGTCCAGAGGGCCGCCCACCTGAGCGGAGTGAGGAACACCACCACCTCCATGTTCCCCTGAGTTTCTTTACGTGCACGTTGAGTTCGGTTGACCGCCTCTTGAGAGGTGCGCAATCCAACTGCCGTGAGATGATGGCCACTCCCGTGACCGTCCGGATTCGTAACCTACGGTTGCGTAGGTACGATGCGGCCCATGACTGCGTCCGCCCCCGACAATCCCTCGGACAAGCCGGTCACCGACCGGATCTCCGAAGCGCTCTCCCTGCCGCAGCCGATCAAACCCAAGCTCCGGGGCTGGCTGCATCTGGCCATGTTCCCGGCAGTGGTGGTCGCGGGCCTGACACTGACCGCCCTCGCCGACTCCCCGCGCGGCCGCGTCGCCTGCGGGATCTACGCCCTCACGGCCTGCCTGCTGTTCGGCGTGAGCGCGCTCTACCACCGGGGCTCGTGGAGCCCTCGGATGGACGGCGTACTGCGCCGCCTGGACCACTCCAACATCTTCCTGATCATCGCCGGCACCTACACCCCGCTGACCCTGCTGCTCCTGCCGGTCAGCAAGGGGCGCTGGCTCCTGTGGGGCATCTGGGCGGCGGCGCTGGCGGGCATCCTGTTCCGTGTCTTCTGGGTCGGGGCACCGCGCTGGCTCTACACGCCCTGCTACATAGCGATGGGCTGGGCGGCGGTCTTCTTCCTGCCCGACTTCATGCGCACCGGCGGCATCGCCGTCCTGGTCCTGGTCATCGTCGGCGGCCTGCTCTACAGCGCGGGCGGCGTCGTCTACGGCATCAAGCGGCCGAACCCGTCGCCGCGCTGGTTCGGCTTCCACGAGGTGTTCCACTCGTTCACGCTGGCGGCGTTCGTGGTGCACTACGTGGGGATCTCGCTGGTGGCCTACCGGCACTCCTGACCCCTGCCCCCTGACCCCTGCCCCCGGACGCCGGACGCCGGACGCTGATTGGCAGCGGGCTTCAATTGACAGCTACTGTCATTTCATGTCCGAAGCCCACCCCTCCCCCGCCGACCGCTCCCGGGCGGGCCTGCGCGAGCGGAAGAAACGCAAGACCCGCGAGGCGATCCGGCAGGCCACCTTCACCCTGGTCGACGAGCAGGGGTACGACGCCACCACGGTCGAGCAGATCGCCGACCGTGCCGAGGTGTCGCCGTCGACCGTCTTCCGCTACTTCCCGGCCAAGGAGGACATCGTCCTGTCCGGGGACCTCGGGCCGGCGCTCGTCGAGCGGCTGCGGACCCGGCCCGCGCACGAGCCCTGGCAGACCGCCCTGCGGCACGTCCTGCGCGAGGCGATCGGTCTCGCCCTGCGTGAGCAGGGCGAGGTCACCCGGATGCGCTGCCGGCTGCTCGCGGAGATCCCCGCGGTGCGCTCCCGCGTCACGCGGAACGCGGCCGCCGCCGGCCGGCCGCTCGCCCAGGCCCTCGCGGAGCGCACCGGACGCGACCCGGAGGACCTGGAGGTGCGGGTCCTGGCCACGTCCCTCGTCGGCGGGCTGACCGAGGTCTGCCGGTACTGGGCACGCACCGGCTTCCGCGACGACCCGGCCGACCTCGCCGACCGTGCCCTGGCCGTCTACGACCGGGATCTCGGCGCCGAAAACCCCTGAGGTCCGCGCCGTCCGCCGTGCGATGCTGAGCGGGTGAAGCGACCCGAGATCCACGTCGAATTCGCCGCCGGACTGCGCCTGTTCGTACCGGACGGCAGGCGTCGCGGCGCCTCCCCGGTCAGCACGGACGGGGTCTCGACGCTGGGTCATGTCGTCGAGTCGCTCGGCGTCCCGCTCACCGAGGTGGGCGCGCTCGTCGTCGACGGCCGCCCGGTCCCCACGGCCCACGTGCCGAAGGACGGCGAGACGGTCGCCGTCCGCGCGGTCACGCGCCCGCAGCGGATCGAGGGCGCCCCGCTGCGCTTCCTCCTCGACGTCCACCTCGGCACCCTCGCCCGCCGGCTGCGCCTGCTCGGCGTCGACACGGCCTACGAGTCCACGGACATCGGCGACCCGGCGCTGGCCGCCCGCTCGGCCGCCGAGCGCCGTGTCATGCTCAGCCGCGACCGCGGCCTGCTGCGCCGCCGCGAGCTGTGGGCGGGCGCCTACGTCTACAGCACCAGCCCCGAGGAGCAACTCCGCGACGTCCTCGACCGGTTCTCCCCCGAGCTACGACCCTGGACCCGGTGCACCGCCTGCAACGGCCTGCTGCGGGAGGCCACCAAGGAAGAGGTGGCCGAGCAGCTCAAGGGCGGGACGGAGCGGTCGTACGACGTCTTCGCGCAGTGCCGTGAGTGCGGGCGGGCGTACTGGAAGGGCGCGCACCACGAGCAGCTGGTGGCCATCGTGGAGCGCGCCCTCACCGAGTTCCCGAGCCGGGGCTAACGCCGGCGCACATCACCCTTTCCGCAGGCCTGGCCGTCCTTGTTGGGGTCGATGCGCAGCGGGTCGTCCTTGCCGTTGACCTTCAGCCGGCCGTAGTCGTGCTCCTTGAGCCAGGTACAGCGGGCCGCCGTCGTCTTCTTGACCTCCGTCGGGAAGGCCGTCGGCACGCAGACGTTCGCGGAGCCGTAGTGACGGTCGCAGCCGGCGAGGGTGGCGGGGACCTTCTGCGAGGATCGCTTCTTGCCCGGCTTGGTGACCTTGCCGGACAGGTCGTCGGCGAAGGAGTGGACGTGCGCCGAGGCGTCCGTCGCCCGCAGCGCCTGCGGGCCCGACAGATGCACCCACTTGGCCACCGACGGCACGCCGTTGGCGTCCACCGCGAAGAGCATGTACCAGCCGGGCGGCGCCATGTTGGGGTTGCTCGTCACATTGAGGTCGATGTTGTTGCCGTCCACGCTCAGCGGCAGGTCCACGAACCGCTGGTTCGGGTCGGACGAGTGCGTCACCGCCGCCGGGCGGATCAGCTCGGCCTTGGCGATGGGCCGGTCGACCGTGATGCGCTGGGTGTCGCCGTAGTTCCACTGGGTGTCGATCACCGAGGTGATCGCCGGGCGCTGGCCCTTGAGCAGGTACGGCGGGGTGTAGACGGACACGTTGTGGTTCCAGGTGCCGTTGCCCGGGTTGTCGCCGGTGGTCATCACCCGGCCGTCGGGCAGCAGGAACGCCGAGGAGTGGTAGCCACGGGCCTCGGGGTCGGCCGCCACCGGGTCGAACGTGTGGGTGGCCGGGTCGTAGATCGACGACTCGTACACCGGGTTGGCGCGGTTGTGCAGGGCGCCGCCGGTCTCCAGGACCTTGCCGTCCGGCAGCAGCACCGCCGAGACGTACATCTTGCCCTGGGCGCCGGTCTGCGGGACGGGCCCGTTGCCGAGATCGACGGTGCCCTGCGGGATCGGCGGGCCGGCGACGTACGACGGGTTGGGCTGCTTGAGGTCGATGACGTCGGTCAGACGGTTGGCCACCGGGTTGGACTCGATGTTGCCGCCGCCCAGCGTGAGCACCTTCTGGTCCTGCGCCGGGGGAAGCAGCACGCTCGCCGACTGGTCCCGCTCGTCCTTGTTCTGCAGACCGGGCACCTGGGTCACTGTGTTGGCGCCGTAGTCGTAGATCGCCGAGCCGGTGCCGGGGATGTTGTTGCCGAAGACATGGCTGCCCGAGTAGAAGAGGCGGCCGTCCTGCATGAGGATCATCGACGGGTACAGACCCCAGAAGGACCAGGTCTGGTTGACCTTCCACAGCGGCTGCCACTGCTGCTCGTCATCGGACCACAGCTCGGCGGTCACCGAGCCGGAGGAGTCCTCCTTCAGCCCGCCGAAGGAGATGACGTCACCGTTGCCGAGGATCGTCGCCGACGGGTACCAGTGCCCGTCGTTCATGTCGTTCGTCTTGATGTACGACTCGGTCGCGGGGTCGAAGATGTAGGAGTCCTTGTACCCCTGGTAGCCGATCGTGCCGTCCGCCGACGGATAGCCCTTGTTGCCGCTCATGATCAGCACCCGGCCGTCGGACAGCTGCACATGGCCGGCGCAGAACATGTCGTCCGGCGTGGGGATGACCTCGTAGTCGCCGGTCTGCGGGTCGTAGACCGCGGAGGTGAACGTGCCCGCCTCGAACATGTCGGTGTTGTTGCCGGAGCCCGCGATCAGCAGCACCTTGCCGTTGTGCAGGACCACGGAGTGCATCGAGCGCACCGGGTTCTGCACGGGCAGCACGTCCCACCTGCCGTTGGCGCACTCCTGGGGCGTGCCCGTGCAGTCCGGCTCCGGGACCGGCTCGGCGACCTGGTCCATCGTGTAGTCGTCGGTGGTCACGGAGCCGGTGCCGTAGACCGAGACACCCCAGGAGATCCGGTCGGTGCCCGCCGGGACCTCCGGCGTGCGCACGGTGGCCTCGGTCCAGGAGCCCGCCATCTGGAGGGTCTTCAGGTCGGTCCAGTACTGCCAGCCGGCGGTGGCGTCGTGCCGGAACAGCGTGATGTTGGCGTCCGGCGTGGTCGACTTGTACCAGAGGCCCAGGTCGTACTGCTTGCCGGCCGTCACGAGCGGCGCGCAGGCGGCGGACTCGGTGATCAGCGCCTTGCGGTCGCCCTCCAGGCGCCGGGTGAGCGTGACCTTCATGGCCTTGCTGCCGGTGTGGGCGTCGGCGACCGTCTCGAAGGTGAAGTCGTTGTCGCCCCAGCCGGACTTCGACCAGCAGTACGGCATGTCGCCGGTGCCCGCCGTCTCGAATCCGGGGTTCTTGATGAGGTTGGCGGCGGACGCGGGCTGGGGTGCGGTCAGCAGAAGCCCGCCGGTGAGGCCGGCGACTGCCAGCAGTGCGGTTCTGCGTCTTGAACTCATGCGGTGCTCCTTGCTGTGCGACTCCGTTTCCCGCGGCGGCCTGGACGGCGCGGGAGGTAGACCAGCGCTTCGGTTCCCACGAAGCGCAGGACGAAGGTGGTGACGAGCGCCAGCGCGGTGGCCGGTATCGCGCCCATCCCGAACGTGGAGACCAGCAGTGCGATCAGCGGGATGCGCACCAGCAGGTCGGCGTTGGCGAGCAGGGCGAACCGCGTGGTGCGGTCGGCCCAGTGCCGGAACTGCCGCCGCTCGCGGAACAGCAGCTTCTCGATGAGCAGGAAGTTCCAGGCGACGCCGAGCTGGTTGGCGAGGATCTCGGCGGGCAGGTAGTGCATCCCGGCCGCGGTCAGCGCCCACAGCCCGGCGAGGTTCGGTACGAAGCCCGTCAGCCCGATCAGCCCGAAGACGATCATCCTGGCGAGCGGGGAGGCGGTGCGCAGCCCGACGAGGTGCCGCAGAAAGCGCATGCCCTCCTGCCTGGTCGACTTGGACTCCCCGGCGAACCGGTCCTGGAAGACGAACGGCACCTCGGTGACCTCGCGGGGCCGGCTGCGCACCGCGAGTTCGAGGAGGATCTTGTAGCCGAGCGGCTGGAGCACCTCGGCGGTGACCGCGCTGCGGCGGATGGCGAAGAAGCCGCTCATCGGGTCGCTGATGCCGTGCAGCCTGCGCGGGAACAGCGACTTGGTCAGCCAGGTCGCCGCCCGGGAGACGGCCACGCGGTAGTTGCCGGCGAGTCCGGCGCGGCTGCCGCCCTTGATGTAGCGGGAGGCGACGACCAGCCCGGCGTTCGCCCGCTCCCCCGTCGCGACCAGCTCCGGCACCAGTGAGGGCGGGTGCTGGCAGTCGCCGTCCATGACGACGATCCAGTCGGAGCCGGCCGCCTTCAGGCCCTCGACCACCGCGCCGCCGAGCCCTCCCGCGGGCTCTTCGCGGTGCAGCACGGTCACCGGAAAGGGACAGTCCTGGGCGGCCTTCTCGATCACCTCCGGGGTGTCGTCCGTGGAGTCGTCCACGAAGACGACCTCCAACGGCAGCCGGGACGGCACCGACTCGGTGATCTGGTGCAGCAGTTCACGGATGTTGGCGGACTCGTTGAAGGTCGGCACGACGATGGTGACGGCACCCGGCTCGGGCACCTCGGCGGCGTACGCCGCCGGATCCCCCAGGTCGCCGGGGACCACGGACTCCTGGCTCATCGGACGCCTCCCGTCGTCCCGGCGCTCTGGATCCGCCGGATCTCGATCCGGTCCTCACCGGCGCCGAACACGGCGACCGGCGTCGAGTGCTCTATCGCGGCCTTGACGTTGGGCAGGTCGACCGCGTCCCGGCGTACCGTCGGCGAGGCGACCACGTAGTCGAGGTCGCGCCAGCCGTTCGGCATGGTCTTGGTGACGGCCGGGTCGAGGTCGGCCTTGTAGAACCAGATGACGCCGAGCCCGGGCCGGTAGCCGTGGTGCACGAGGTCCAGCCAGAGGGCGTCGTCGACGAGGACGCGGGTGTCCTCGGGGTCGTCGACCTCGGAGCCCAGCCATGCGGAGGCGGCCTTGTAGGGGGCGTTGGCGTCGGCGGTCATGGCGGTGCGGTCGCCGTCGTACCAGCGCGGTACGACGTAGGCGCCCGCGGCGAGCGCCAGGACGACCGCGAGCGTGTACCGCCCTCCCGTCAGGTACTTCGCCTCGCCCGCCCGGCGCCGGCGCCGCAGCACGGCGTGGGCGACGGAGGCCGTGCCCCCGGCCAGCACCAGGGCGAGGAACGGCAGCGCCTGGATGATGTACATGGCCGGCAGATAGCCCGGCCGCAGCGCCATCCCGGCGAGGATCGCCACGGCCAGCGCGGGCCCGGCGAACGCCCGCGCGGTCACCGACCAGCGCCATGTGACCAGGAGCAGCAGCGCGCCGGCGAGTCCGCCGAGGGGCAGCACCCGGTCGTAGTACAGCCAGGACTGGAGCACACCGTGGGAACCGGTGCCCGCTTCGAGGATGAACCCGGAGCCGGGGCGGCTCATCTGGTAGACGATGCCGTCCCACAGCGAGACATGCCCGCTGCCCGGCAGCAACTCGCCCTTCAGCAGCGCGAAGAGCGGGTACGAGAACCCGAGCAGCACACACGCGGTGATCGCGCCGGTGATGGCGAACTTGCGGGTGTCGCGGTGGCTGTGCCGCCACATGGTGAGCAGCACGGCCGGCAGCACCAGCAGCATCGTCTCCTTGGTGAGCACCGCGGCCGCGGCCGCCATGCCCGCCCCGAAGTGGTGCCACAGGTGACGGCTCGGGGACGCGGCGAGGGTGAACGCGAGCAGCGTCCACATCACCGCGATGTTGTCCAGGAAGATCTCGCGCTGCAGGACCACCGACAACGGGGAGAGCCCGAACAGCGCCATCGCGAGCCCGGCCGCCCAGCGGGGCAGCGACAGGCGGCGCGCCAGGACGTACACGAGAACCGCGCTGATCGCGCTGATCAGCAGCATCATGACGCGCATCGAGCCGACGGTCATCGACTCGGGCGCGAAGTACGCCGGGATCCAGGTCAGCACGGCTATCTGGATCCAGCCGAACGGCGGGTGGTCGTACCAGTACGTGTAGTGGGCCAGCCCGCGGCCCTCCTGCACGGCCCAGGCCTGCGCGAGGTAGGTGCCCTCGTCGTCGCTGAGGGTCGGGTAGTCCGCGATGTTCCAGCCCTGCACGACCATGACCGCCACGAGCAGCAGCCCGCACAGCAGCAGATCAGGGCGGGAGGAACGTAGTCTCTTGGGTGGCTTTGCCCGGTGTGCACCACTGGTTCTGGGCACGGCTGTCCGCTGCGCGGGGACCTTGACTTCGGTCGCCGCGGGAAGTGTGGAGGTCACGCAGGAACGTCCTCTCGGTTCACGTGCGCGAGATGTGCGCCGACGTGGCTGGTCAACTCCCAGTCGTTACGGCCGCGTTGCTCACGCCACACTGCGCGGACAGCGGCTCCGGCGAGCAGCACCTGATAGAAGGGCCCGCCGATGATCAGCTTCAGGTAGTGCACGAAACGGACACGAAGCCCGTACTGCTTGCCGAAGTCGTGCAGCCCGACGAGCTCGAAGACGAAGGTGACGAGCGCGGTGACGGCCGGCAGGAAGGTGATGAAGGCGACGCCGACCGGCACGTCGAGGAAGAGGGCGATGGCCACGTTGAGCGGGATGATCACACCGGAGATCGCCTGCAGATACGGCGTCATCAGGGTGTACCGGGCCAGCAGCCGCTGACGGAAGCCGGGCAGCTGCTTCCAGTCCTTCTTCCGGTAGACCTGGAGGAAGCCCTGGTTCCAGCGGGTCCGCTGCTTGAGCAGGGACATCAGGCTGCCGGGGGTCTCCTCGCGGGTGACCATGTCGGAGTCGTAGGCGACGACGACCTTCTTGCCGACGCTGGAGAGCCGCACACCCAGGTCGCAGTCCTCGGCCAGGCAGTTGGGGTCCCAGCCGTCGGCCTCGCGCAGCACCGCGGTGCGGACGAAGACCGTGTTGCCGCCGAGCGGGATGAACCCCTTCTGGGCGTGCAGATGGAGCCGGGAACGGAACCAGAAGAAGTACTCCAGGCAGTTGCGCAGGCTGTACCAGCTGGAGTGGAAGTTGATCAGCTGCACCCCGCCCTGGACCACGTCCGCGCCGGTGGACCGGAACGCGTGGTCGACATGGGCGAGCAGTTCGGGATGCACCTGGTCCTCGGCGTCGAAGACCCCGACGACATCGCCGCGGCAGTGCGGCAGCGCCGTGTTCATGGCCTTCGGCTTGTTCTTCTTCTCATGGGTGTCCACGACCACCCGCACGCGCGGGTCGCGGGCCTCGGCCCGCCGCGCCACCTCGGTGGTCTCCGGGTCGTCGTGCCCCACGATCACGATGATCTCGAAGTCGGTATGGGTGGACTCCAGCAGGCGCTGGATGGTGTGGTCCAGTACGGCCTGTTCGTGCCGCGCCGGTAACAGCAGCGAGAACGACACGTGCTCGTCGCCGTCCGGCCGGCTGAAGCGGGTGGAGGCCAGCACCTCGGGCGTACGCCACGCGTGCATCTGCCACCACAGGGTGAAGGCCGCCATCCAGAACAGGGCAAGCGAAACGGCGGCAATGAAGACAGACGTCAGCAAAAGATCCCCCCAGATCTTCAAAAATCCCCCCAGGCACGGCGGAGCAGTTCGTCCGCCGCGGCACTGTGGAGAGAGTAGGGGGGAAGTGTGAAGCGCGGTAGCTGTTCCGATAAATAGCTTGTTTCGGAACGGTACGGCGCCTAGGGGGACGTGTCCGAACACGTGCCCAATTGCCCGGCCGAAAGTAGCCCCTGATCAGGCGTGCAGCGCCTCCTGAAGCCGCTCCGGATCCGTCGTCGGCGCGTCACAGGTGAAATTGCGACACACGTACGCAGTCGGTTCACCGCCCACCAGCGAGCGGTCGTCGAGCAGCGGGAACTCCCCGCTCCCCGGCACGCCGCAGGCCACCACCGCACCCGGCGCCGTCCCCAGAAGTGCCGTACGGTGCAAGGACCTTGTCGCCTCGTCGTCGAGCGCCGGACCCACGACGGCCACCTCACGCGGCCCGTCCAGCCAGGCCTCCGCGACCGCCAGCCCCCAGCCGATGAAGCGCGGCACCCGCGGCCCCAGCGACTTCACCACGCCCAACGCCCCCTCGGCGGCCGTGCGATGGGGCTCGGCGCCGGTCTGGGCGGCATAGCTCAGCAGGGCGCCCGCGGCCGCGGTCCAGCCCGAAGGAGTGGCGTTGTCGGTCGGGTCCTGCGGCCGGCGGATCAGCTTCTCGGCGTCGGCCGCGGTGTCGAAGAGCCCGCCCGTCTTCTCGTCCGCGAAACGCACGAGGACGTGGTCGAGCAGCAGACCCGCCAATTCCAGCCAGACACCCTCACCGGTGACGGACGCCAGCGCGAGGAATCCCTCAGCCACGTCCGCGTAGTCCTCCAGCACCCCCGCGTTGCCGCCGACCCTGCCGTCCTTGCTGGTCCGGGCCAGACGCGCCTGGTCGTCGAGATGGACGCGGACGAGCAGGTCGGCGGCGGCGAGAGCGGCCTCCACCAGGTCGGGACGGTCGAAGTAGGCGCCGGTCTCGGCCAGGGCGGCGATCGCCAGGCCGTTCCAGGCGGCGACGACCTTGTCGTCCCGTCCCGGCGCCGGGCGCTCGGCGCGCGCCGCCAGCAGCCGCCGCCTGACCGACTCGACCCTCTCCGCGTCGAACACCCCGTCGGATTGGGGGAGCTGGAGGACCGAGGCACCCTCCTCGAACGTGCCCTCCTCCGTCACCCCGAAGTACGCCGCGGCGAGTGCGGCGTCGTCGTCCCCGAGGACCTCGCGCAGCTGCGCGGGCGTCCAGACGTAGTACGCCCCCTCGACGTGCCGCCCCGTCCCGTCGTCGCTGTCCGCGTCCAGCGCGGAGGCGAACCCGCCTTGCTCCGTGCCGAGTTCGGCGACCATGAAGTCGGCGGTCTCCAGCGCGACCCGCCGGGCGAGCTCGGAGCCGGTGGCCCGCCACAGGTGCGCGTAGACCCGGCAGAGCAGCGCATTGTCATAAAGCATCTTCTCGAAGTGCGGCACCACCCAGTCCCGGTCGACCGAGTACCGGGCGAAGCCGCCCCCGAGCTGGTCGTAGATCCCGCCCCGGGCCATCCGCTCACAGGTGTCCCGCGCCATCTGCAGCGCGCCCTCGGCACCCGTCCGGGCGTGATGCCGCAGCAGGAACTCGACGGCCATGGACGGGGGGAACTTCGGCGCCCCGCCGAAGCCGCCGCGCTGCACGTCGTAGTCCCGGGTCAGCCCCAGCAGCGCCTGCGCCAGCTCCTCCTCGCCGGGCGCCTCGGAGTCGCCGAAGCCGATCTCCCGCTCGGCGAGATCGCGGGCGATCTTCCCGGCCACGTCGGTGACCTCCGTACGACGGTCCCGCCAGGCGGTCGCGACCCCCTCCAGCACCTGCAGGAAGGACGGCATCCCGTGCCGCGGCGCCGGCGGGAAGTACGTCCCGAAGTAGAACGGCTTCCCCTCCGCCGTGAGGAACACCGTCATCGGCCACCCGCCCTGCCCGGTGGCCGCCTGCACGGCCTCCATGTACACGGCATCGACGTCGGGCCGCTCCTCGCGGTCGACCTTGATGTTGACGAAGTGCTCGTTGAGGTAGTCGGCGGTGGCCTGGTCCTCGAAGGACTCGTGCGCCATGACATGGCACCAGTGACAACTGCTGTACCCGACGCTGAGCAGGACCGGTTTGTCGCTCCCGCGCGCCTCCTCGAACGCCTCGTCCGACCAGGGCCACCAGTCGACGGGGTTGTCGGCGTGCTGCAGCAGGTACGGGGACGTCTCGTGCGCCAGTCGGTTCGGCATACCCCCATCCTGCACGACGGGACGGGGGCTGCCGATACGACCGGCCGCGCATCGGGGCGTCCGGGGGCCCGGCCCGGGTCCGCCCGAACGCGTCGGCCGCGTACCGGCGGCACAGGCCCCTCGTAAGGGCTCCCCACAGGATCGGTGCGCGGGAGGTGACCGTCGCACTCGGTGACCCTTGCGGCCGGCGACAAAGGCCGCCCGGCCCGTGATCGCCGCCCTCTCGCCATCGCGTGCCGGCCCAAGGACACTCGTAGGCACTGCAGTTGGCGCCGGAGGGGGACGGGACATGCGGGACGGTCATCGGGTGGAGGCCGAGGGGCTGTTGATGCGGGCGGTGGAGGAGGAGGTGCGGCGCTCCGGTGGCCGTGGTGACGGCAAGGTGCTGCTGGCGCGGGCGCGTGGTGAGCTGGACGCGATGGCCCGGACCGCCACTGAGGAGTACGAGGCGTTCACGCGGGCCCTGGACGAGGCGGAGGCCGGCCGGCTGACGTTCGGGCAGCGCTACGCGCGTGAAGGTGCGGGTACGCCGTTGGTCGTGGCGGGTGTGGCCGCCGTCGCGGCGGCGGTGGCCGATCTGGCACTCGGTACGGGGACGTCGACGGCGCTCGGCGCGGGCGTGGCCGTCGGCGTGGCGGGGGCGGCGGCGACGGTGGTGAAGGTCGCCGGTTCGCATCTGCCGGCCGCGCACCACCGGGCCGGTGCCGTGAGCCAGCCGGGCGGTCCCGAACAACTGCGTCTACAGTGGCTGACGGCGCTGGAGGTACGCGGCATCCGCCCGTTCCTCGACCAGCAGCGGGTGCTGGCCTCGTCGACCGGGCCGAAGAAGCCGGGGCCCAGGCTGCTGGGCGCGGACAAGAGCGGCGCGGCGCGCGGGCGCAGTGTGCTGCGGCAGTCGTTCGGTCAACTCCCTGAGCCGATCGGGCCGTTCGCGGGCCGTCGGCAGGAGTTGGCGCGTATCCGGCAGTGGGTGCAGGCGGCGCGCGCCAGTACGCAGACACGGCCCACGGTGGTCGTGCTGCACGGGCCGCCCGGCAGCGGCCGCAGCACTCTGGCGGTGCGCGCCACCCATGACCTCAAGGACCAGTTCCGCGGCGCGTGCGTGGTCGATCTGCGGGGCGGCGGCCGGGGCGAGCCGCCGTTGTCCACCCGCGAGGCCCTGCTGCATCTGCTGAACCGGCTGGGCGCGCCGCGCGAGCAACTGCTGTTCCGGGAGCGCTCGTCGACGGACCAGCAGGTCAAGCGGCTGAGTGAGCTGTACCACCACCACCTGACCGGCGTACCCGTCACCGTCGTCCTCGATGACGCCTCCGACCCCGGGCAGGTGCGGGCGCTGATCCCCGAACGCTCCGACAGCCTGGTCCTGGTGACCGCGCGGGAACCGCTCGACCTGCCCGGCGACCTGCCGGCCTGGGTGCACCAGCTGGCCGTCGAGCCTCTCGACGCGGCCGGCGCGGAGGAACTGACGGCCGCCGCGGCGCAGGGCGACACGGGCCCGTACGACGCGGAATCCGCCGAAGCGATACGGCAGTTGTGCGGCGGACTGCCGCTGGCGCTGCGGATCGCCGGTTCCTCGCTGGGCCCGCGCTCACCCCGCCGCCTGGCGTCGGACCTCGGCGCGTACGGACCGGTGGACCCCGTCGAACGCGCCCTGTGGCTGCGCTACACCGACCAGAGCGACCAGGCCAGGCGGCTGCTGCGGCGCCTCGCCCTCGTCGGCCGGGCCTCGCTCGGCGCCGCGGCGGCCGCGTCCCTGCTCGCCACCGACGAGACCGAGGCCGGGCGGCATCTCGTCGCCCTGTCCCGCGCGGGACTCATCGACCACGTCCGCGGCAGCCGGTACCGCCTGCACGGCCTCGTCCGCGCCTTCGCGCACGCACGGCTGGTGGACGAGGAGGAGGCGAACGAGCGGGTGGCCGCGCAGGAGCGCCTGATCGTGAACTACGCCGACCTCGCCGACTCCGTGCTGCGCCTGGTCGACGGCAACATGTCCACCCGCTCCGACCGCTTCGGCCCGCACGGCTTCACCTCGCTGGACGAGGCGCTGCGCTGGCTGGACGACGAGTCCAGCTTCATCACGGCCGCGCTGCGGCACGCGGAGGGAGTCGACCAGGGCGCCGTGCTGAACCTGCTGGGCGCGCTGTGCGACTACTGCCTGCTGCGCGGCGACCTCTACCGCCTCGGTGAGATCAGCGAACTCGCCCAGGCCGTCGACCAGGGCCTGCTGATCCGCTCCGTCCAGTGGCGCACCGGCATCGCGGCCCGCCAGCTGGGCGAGCTGGACAAGGCGCGCACGACGCTGACGTCGGTGGTCGACCTGTACCGGGAGGCACAGCACGACGCGGGCGCGGCCCGCGCCCTGTGCTCCCTCGGCATCACCCTGCACCACCAGGGCAACCTCACCGAGGCCGCGGCCCGGCTCCGGGAGGCACTCGACATGCAGGCCGCTCCGTCGCTGGCCACGGACCGGGCGTGGACGATGCACGCGCTGGCCGCGGTGGAACGCGACCGCGCGCACCTCGCCGAAGCCTTCGACCTGCTGACCCGCTCGCTGGAACTGCACCGCGCCGGCGAGTCCCTGCACGGCGAGGCATGGGCCCACTTCCAGTTCGGGCAGCTCTGCCTGCGCCTCGGTGACGTCCCGCGTGCCGAGACCGAGCTGCGCCGGGCTCTCGAACTGTACGGCCGTACGCGCGACGGCCGTGGCCAGGCGTGGGCCCTGACCCAGCTGGCCCGGGCCCGGCTGGTGGCGGGTGACGCGTTCCCGGCGGTGGAGGAGCTGCGGCTGGCGGCGGCCCGGCACCGCGACAACGAGGACGCCCGCGGCGAGGCGTGGACCCTGTTCTACCTGGGGCAGTCGCTGGAGGAGACGGGCGACCTCGACCAGGCGGTCCGTGAGCTGGAACGCTCGCGCACGATGTTCTCGCGCATGCGTGACGTCTACGGCCTGGCCTGCGCCCGGCACCACTCCGCCCGGACGACCCGGGACCAGCGCGCCGCCCAGACGGGCTCGCTGCGCAATTCCGGCTTCGCCCGCCAGCTCCTGGTCGACGCCCGCGCCGACTTCCACCGCGTCGGCGTCGCCCATGGCGAGGCCTGGACCTGTCTGGAACTCGCGGTGGTCGACGCGGGCAACGCGCGCACGGCGGCGGCGCTGGCGCTCTGCGACGAGGCGGCCGGCCTTTTCGCGTCGTACGGCGACCGCCGCGGCGAGGACTGGGCCCGCTTCCTGCGCTGCACCCTGCTGCCGTACGCCGCTGCCGGTGGCGTGGAGGTCGGTACCGCGGTGGCGCAGGAGGAGCTGGCGCAGCTGTCCCGGGCGGGCCACCCGGCCCGTGACGAGAAGCTGGACGACTACGTGGAGGCGTATCAGTTGCTGCTGGAGCGGGGCGTGGACCTGGAGGCCGGCTGGCAGGCCTGGCGCCTGGGAATGACCCCCAGCCGTCACGCGCGCGAGGTGATGGGGGTGACCGTGTCCACCACGTCCTGAGGGGCGCGCGCCCCGGGGGGCGGGGCGGACGACCGGCCTCGCCCTCGTACGGACGGCGCCACGTCGGCACGACGGCGACGCGGCGCGTCGGCACGGCGGCACGGCGGCACGGCGGCACAACGGCTGCGCGGCACGGCGGCAACGCGGCACAGCGGCTGCGCGGCGCGTCGGCACGGCGGCTAGGCGGCACAGCGGCTACGCGCCACGTCGGCACGGCGGGGCCCGGAGAGACGCCTTCCGGCAGCTCCGGAACGCGGACAGACCGGAACCGAACGGAACGACAGACCGGAACGGGACGACGAACTGCCGACGCCACCGCCGGGGTACCGGTCCGCGGGCACCCGCGCCCGCGGAACTGGTCCTCGCCTCGCTCCCGGCCCCGCGGCCGCTCAGGCCCGGGAGGGCTTGCCCGGCGTACCGGTCTCCGCCTTCTCCTTGCCGGCGGCCTCCGCCGGGTCCGGGGCCTCCTTGAAGTCGACCCGGCCCATGTGCCGGCTCATCGACTTCATGAGGCCCCAGACGGCCAGGGCCATCACCGCGAACACGATGAAGCCGAGGGCGCCGGGGGTCACCTTGTCCTCGTCGACCTCCTTGGCGAGGGGGACGAGGTGGGTCATTGCCAGGCTCAGGCTTGCGCTCATGTCAGGCATTGTCCCGGACGCCCGCGAAGAGGTCGTCCTCGGGGAGGGAGGTGTCGACGAGCGACTTCGCGAGCTCGTACTCCTCCGTCGGCCAGACCTCCCTCTGGAGTTCCAGCGGCACCCGGAACCAGCCCCCGTCGGGGTCGATCTGGGTGGCGTGCGCGATCAGCGCCTTGTCGCGGATCTCGAAGAAGTCGGCACACGGCACGTGCGTGGTGAGCGTGCGGTCCTTGTGGCCGGAGTCGTCCCAGCGCTTGAGCCACTCGGCATAGGGGGACTCCATGCCGCGGTCGACCAGCGCCTTGTGCAGCGCCTCCGTACGCGGCCGGTTGAAGCCCTGGTTGTAGTACACCTTCAGAGGCTGGTAGGCCGGGCCGTACTCGGACTCCGGGTACTTCTCGGTGTCCGAGGCACCCTCGAAGGCGACCATCGAGATCTTGTGGGTCATGATGTGGTCGGGGTGCGGGTAGCCGCCGTTCTCGTCGTAGGTGGTGATCACCTGCGGACGGAACGACCGGATCTTCTTCACCAGCTCACCGGCCGCCTTGTCGACGTCCTCCAGGGCGAAGCAGCCCTCCGGGAGCGGCGGCAGCGGGTCTCCCTCGGGCAGTCCCGAGTCGACGAAGCCGAGCCACTCCTGCTCGACGCCGAGGATCTCGCGCGCCTCGTCCATCTCCTTCCTGCGTACCTCGTGGATGTTCTCCTCGATGTACTTGTCGCCCTGGAGCTTGGGGTTGAGGATGGAGCCGCGCTCCCCGCCCGTGCAGGTCACGACCAGCACGTCCACCCCCTCGGACACGTACTTCGCCATGGTGGCCGCGCCCTTGCTCGACTCGTCGTCGGGGTGCGCGTGGACGGCCATCAGTCGCAGCTGGTCAGTCAAGACTCAATCCTCGTTTGGTCGGCGCCCGGGGTGACCGGGTGCGAACGGCGGCTTCTATAGTGACCGAATCGGGGGGCGATTAATTCCGGGGGGTACTGCCCGGAAGCCCCTTCGGGACACACGATCCCGCCCCGGCCGAGAGGACGATCATGAGCACGGCGAGCACGCGACTGCCCGAGGGCCGTTACGGCCGTTCCTCGGACGAGCGCGCCGACCGCACCCTCAAGGTCGTCGGTACGGCCCTTGGCGCGCTGCTCCTCGCGGTGATCGGTTATTTCGGCTACCACTACATCGGACAGAACAAGATCAGCGCCGAAGTGATCACCTTCGATCTCTCGGAGGACGCGGTGAAGATCAAGCTCGCGGTGGAGAAGGACGCGGGCGCCTCGGGCTACTGCACGGTCCGTTCACAGTCACCCGACGGCACCGTGGTCGGCCGGGCCGACTTCCGCTTCGACGGGGACGCCGAGCGCGTCACCGAGGTCGTCACGCTGCGCACGACCGCTCCGGGAACCACCGCGGAGCTCCTCGGCTGCCACGCCGACTGACGTCACTCTTCATCCGCGGGCTCTGACCTGCGTTGACGCGATTTTAAGCACTAATGTCCTACCTCTTGCGCCCCTGAATTGTTAGGCTCGTGGTTTCGCCCACTCATGGATGAACATTCTTCTGGGTAGGGCGATGCTTTGTATCCCCAGTACCGACGAGGAGCACCTGTGACCCAGACCAGCGAGAACGTCACCTGGCTGACCCAGGAGGCGTACAACAAGCTCAAGAGCGAGCTTGCGCACCTTACTGGTCCTGCGCGCACGGAGATCGCAGCCAAGATCGCGGCCGCGCGCGAGGAGGGCGACCTGCGCGAGAACGGCGGGTATCACGCGGCCAAGGAGGAGCAGGGCAAGCAGGAGCTTCGTGTGCGCCAGCTGACCCAGCTCCTCGACAGCGCCCAGGTCGGCGAGGCACCGACCTCGACGGACGGCGCCGTGGCGCCCGGCATGGTCGTGACGATCGCCTTCGACGGTGACGAAGACGACACGCTGACGTTCCTGCTCGCCTCGCGCGAATACGCGAGCGCCGACATCGAGACCTACTCGCCGCAGTCCCCGCTGGGGGCCGGCGTGATCGGACACAAGGTCGGCGAGGACGCGGAGTACGAACTGCCGAACGGCAAGAAGGCCTCCGTGAAGATCCTGAAGGCCGAGCCGTACAGCGAGTGACCCGGCGGGCGCGGCGGCCCACGACTGCCGCGCCGGTCCCGGTCCGACCGTTGCCGAAGCCCCCGGCGTCCGCGTGACGCCGGGGGCTTCGTCATGCTCGGGCCGGCCGCGACAAGCGGCCGTCCGGGCGGGGGCTCCGATGCCTCACGCCGTCGCCGAGCGGTACTTGCGCACCGCGAGGGTCCGGAAGATGACGACGATCAGGGCCGAGTAGATCAGCGAGGCCAGGACCGGGTGCTGCATGGGCCAGGCGTCCGACGTGGAGAGTCCGGGATTGCCGAAGAGTTCGCGGCTGGCCTGGACCGTGGCACTGAACGGGTTCCATTCGGCGATGTGCCGCAGCCAGGGCGTCATCTGGTTGGTGTCCGCGAACGCGTTCGACACGAAGGTGACCGGGAAGAGCCAGACCAGGCCGCCGGAGGTGGCCGCCTCGGGAGTGCGCACGGAGAGGCCGATCAGGGCGCCGATCCAGGTGAACGCGTATCCCATCAGGAGCAGCAGCCCGAACGCGCCGAGCACCTCGCCGAGGGAGGTGTGGGTGCGCCAGCCCACCAGCAGGGCGACGATCGCGAGCACCAGCAGAGTGAGCGCGGTCTGCACCAGGTCGGCGAGGGTGCGCCCGGTCAGCACGGCGCCGCGCGCCATGGGCAGCGAGCGGAACCGGTCGACCAGTCCCTTGTGCATGTCGTCGGCGATGCCGGCACCCGCGCCGGCCGTGGCGAAGGTGACGGTCTGCGCGAAGATGCCCGCCATCAGGAACTCGCGGTAGACACCGGGATCCGTGCTGCCGCCGATGCTCATGGAGCCGCCGAACACATAGCTGAACAGCACCACGAACATGATCGGCTGGAACAGCCCGAAGATGATCATCTCGGGGATCCGGGACATCCGGATCAGGTTCCGCTGAGCCACGATCAGGGAGTCCCTGACGGACTGGCCGAGCGGGTGCGGGCGCGCGGCCCGCTGCTGGGTGGCGTCGGTGACGGCACTCACTTGACGGACTCCTTCTTGCGCTTGCGGCCCTTGGCGTCGGCGGCCGTCTCGTCGGACTCGCCCTTCTCCTCGTCCTCGACCTCGGCCGCGTGTCCCGTCAGGGACAGGAACACGTCGTCGAGGGTCGGACGGCGCAGGCCGATGTCGTCGATCTCTATGCCGCGGACGTCCAGTTCGCGGATCACCTCGGCGAGCAGCTTGGCGCCACCGGTGACGGGCACGGTCAGCTTGCGGGTGTGCTCCTCGACGGTGGTCTCGCCCTTGCCGAAGCCGGCCAGCACCTCGGCCGCGGTGGCGATGTGCTCGCGCTCGTGCACCACGACCTCGACGCGCTCGCCGCCGGTGCGGGCCTTGAGCTCGTCGGAGGTGCCGCGGGCGATCACACGGCCCTGGTCCACCACCGCGATGTCGTGCGCGAGGTGGTCGGCCTCTTCCAGGTACTGGGTGGTCAGCAGGAGCGTCGTACCGCCGGAGACGAGCTGCTTGATGACCTCCCACAGCTGCTGGCGGTTGCGCGGGTCGAGGCCGGTCGTGGGCTCGTCCATGAACATCACGGGCGGTGAGACCACCAGCGCCGCGGCCAGGTCGAGCCGGCGGCGCATGCCTCCGGAGTAGGTCTTGGCGGGCCGGTCGGCGGCGTCCGCGAGGTTGAACTGGTCGAGCAGCTCGCCCGCGCGGGCCTTCGCGGCCTTGGCGCTCATCTGGTACAGCCGGCCGACCATCTGGAGGTTCTCCCGGCCGGTCAGGTATTCGTCCACGGCCGCGAACTGGCCGGACAGGCCGATGGAGCGCCGCACGTCGTCGGGGTGCGCGAGCACGTCGATTCCCGCGACGACGGCACGGCCGCTGTCGGGGCGCAGCAGGGTCGTCAGACAGCGGACCGTCGTCGTCTTGCCGGCGCCGTTCGGCCCGAGCAGGCCGAGGACGGTGCCCTCGGGGACATCGAGGTCGACGCCGTCCAGTGCCCTTACGTCGCCGAAGGTCTTGACCAGACCTTCGGCGTAGATGGCGCCTGGCATATGAGTCTCCACGTCGGTTGGGGTGCTCCGAGAGCACTGGGGCTGCGGGATTCGTCCCGGCTGATGGGCGGGGCCACGAGACACACCATAACGCGATGTATCGCGTCTCTCAACAACGGTTTCCCGGATGAGTGACGAAGAGTTGGCGATCTTGAGCCGCCTCCGGCCCGACCTCGGCCTTCGCGATCAGCCCGCCGCCCGGCGGCGGCTCAGTCGATGACGGTGTAGCCCGCCTCGCGCAGGGCCTCCCCGACCTCGACGCAGTGCGCCGGGCCCTTCGTCTCCAGGTGCAGCTCGACCTCCGCCTCCGTGAGCCCGAGCCGAGGATCGGTCCGTACATGACTCACATCGAGGACGTTAGCGTCCGCCACTGACAACGCCCCGAGAAGCGTCGCGAGGGCACCCGGCCGGTCCGTCAGCCGCAGCCGCACCGCCAGGTAGCGGCCTTGCGCCGCCATCCCGTGCCGCAGCACGCGCTGCATCAGGACCGGATCCACGTTGCCGCCCGAGAGCACCGCCACGACCGGGCCCTCGAAGGCTCCCGGATCGCTCAGCAGCGCCGCCACCGGACTCGCTCCGGCGGGCTCCACGACCAGCTTCGCCCGCTCGAGGCAGAGCAGCAGCGCGGTGGACAGCTCATCCTCGCTGACCGTCCGGACCTCGTCCACCAGATTTCCGACGAGCGTGAACGGCACGTCGCCGGGCCTGCCGACCCTGATGCCGTCGGCCATCGTCGACGGGTTCTCGATCGACACCGGACGTCCCGCCGCCAGCGACGGCGGGTACGCCGCCGAGCCCGCGGCCTGCACACCGACGATCCGCACCTCGGGCCGCAGGGCCTTGACCGCGACCGCGACACCGGCCGCGAGGCCGCCGCCGCCGATGCCGACGACGATCGTGCGCACCTCGGGGCACTGCTCGAGGATCTCCAGGCCGACGGTCCCCTGACCCGCGATGACGTCGGGATGGTCGAAGGGGTGGATGAACACCGCGCCGGTCTCGGCGGCGTACTCCTGTGCGGCGGCCAGGGTCTCGTCGACCACCTGTCCGTGCAGACGCACCTCCGCGCCGTACTCCCGCGTCGCGCTGATCTTGGGCAGCGGGGCACCCCTCGGCATGAACACCGTGGAACGGACCCCGAGCAGCGAGGACGCCAGGGCGACGCCCTGCGCGTGGTTGCCGGCGCTCGCGGCGACCACGCCGGCGGCGCGCTCCTCGGGCAGCAGACCGGCGATCCGCACGTAGGCGCCGCGCAGCTTGAACGAGCCCGTCCGCTGGAGGTTCTCACACTTGAGAAGGACAGGGGCGTCCACCAGCTGGGTCAGATACCTGCTGCCCTCCATCGCGGTGACACGTGAGACGCCGCTCAGCATCTTCTGCGCACCGCTTACGTCGTCCAAGGTGACCGGGGGCAAGGAGGGGGCCTTGCGGTAGTTCATGACTCAAGTCTCGCAGTTCACACACCGCGAGACGCGTTGTGACCAACGTGCGGAACGGGTTTGCGCAGCGCCCGTACGACCCGCCTCCCGGCCGCGTACCCTGTCCCCCAACCCAGCGCCCAGCATGAAGTGAGCCCCCGGCCATGCCCACAACACCTGAAATGTCGATGGACATGACGACCGTCGGTGAGACCGGCCTTCTCGACACGCTGCAGCACGAGGTGGCCGTGTTCGCCCGACGTGCCGAACAGACCCGGCTCGGTGGGGTCGGGCAGGTCCGCAACTCCATGGACCGCGCCGCGTACCTGCTGCTCAACCGGCTGGACAAGGAGGGGCCGATGGGCGTCAAGGCGCTCGCCGCGAGCATGGGCATCGACTCGTCGACCGTCACCCGGCAGGTGGCCCCGCTCGTCGACACCGGCCTGGTCAAGCGGACCTCGCACCCGGAGGACGGGCGGGCGGTGGTGCTCCAGCTCTCCCCGCGCGGGTCCGCGCGGCTGGAGGAGGTGCGCTCGTCGCGACGTCAGCTGATTGCCGAGCTGACCCAGGAATGGGGGCCGGAGGAGCGCGAGGCGTTCTGCACCCTTCTCACCCGCTTCAACTGCGCCCTCTCGGCCCGCATGGCGGTCCCGGGCGTGTCCGGGACGGAAGCGCCCTCGGCTTCCTGAGGACCGTGCCCGACGGGGAGACCTCCGGGGAGCCGCGCCGCCCGGGAGCCACGGCCCCGCCCGCCGTCCGCACGATCGGCATCCCCCCGTGCGCGGCTCTTGACCCAACGGGCGCGCCTGCCCTCATATGAGACCGGATCCCGCGGTCGTACGCGGGTGCGTGACCGGTACGCCGCGTGCGCCGGCCGCGCCGGTGGGATCGGCCTCCTCAGGGCGGCCTCAGGGGGGAGGCGCGGTGCGAGACCGGCAAGCGTCCCGAAATGCCCGCCGGGCACGGGAGTTCGAGGCGTTCGTCGCGGGCGCGGCGGGGCGGCTGCTGCACACCGCCACACTGCTCACCGCCGAGACCCCGGACGCCAACCCGCGCGCGCGACGTCTGCTCACGCCGGCCCTGGCCCGGACGTACGCCTCCTGGGACCGGCTGCGCGGCGACGACCCGTACGACCTCACGCGCGCGTGTCTGGCCGTCCGCTTCGCGCACCGCGCCTGGCATCAGTACGGCGCCCTCGGCCGGGCACGCCCGCACCCCGGCAGCACACTGGCCGAACTCACGCCGCAGGAACGCCTGGTGCTGGTCCTCAGGCTGTACGAAGGGGTCGCCGAGGAACAGACGGCGGCCCTGCTCGGGATGCCCACGGAACGGGTCCGCGCCCTGTGCGACCGGGCGACGGCGACCCTGCTGCACCCGCCCCGGCCGCCCGCTCCCGCGGTGACCGGCGCCGAGATGGCGGCGTCATGACCGGGTCGTCGCCATGAGCCGGGCCGATCGGGAGGCCGCCGCGCGGCGGATAATGGAGCGTACGCCGCCCCGGGTGCCGCCGGACCTGGGCGCCGACGCCGTACGTCTCGGCGAGCGCCTGCTGCGGCGCCGGACCGTGGCGCTGCGTCTGGCCTGGCTGCTGCTGTTCGCGGTGACCGTGGCCTTCACCGTCTGGGCGCTGACCGAGCGTCCCTGGGTGGAGCCGCCGCCCTCGCGGACGACTCCACCGCTCACCGGCTGGTAGCCGTCAGGACCGGCCGAGCGCCTGCTGGAGGTCCTCCAGCAGGTCCTCGACGTTCTCGATGCCCACGGACAGGCGCACCAGGTCGCCGGGGACCTCCAGGGCCGA
Source organism: Streptomyces sp. NPDC002309 (assembly GCF_053593375.1). Lineage (NCBI taxonomy): Bacteria > Bacillati > Actinomycetota > Actinomycetes > Kitasatosporales > Streptomycetaceae > Streptomyces > Streptomyces sp. NPDC002309. Next base: position 60,452 of record NZ_JBSFCI010000031.1, read on the forward strand.
GCCGACGACGGAGGCGTGCGTCATCCGGCCGGGGTGCTCGATCAGGGACTCGACGCCGCCCAGCGACTCACCCAGGGTGAAGACCTTGGCACGGTTGCAGACCTCGACGGCCGCCTCCTCACCGCCCTCCACCAGGAAGGAGATCATGCCGCCGAACGACCGCATCTGCTTGGCCGCGATCTCGTGCCCGGGGTGGTCGGGCAGCCCCGGGTAGAGCACGCGCGTCACGCGCGGGTGCCGGGTGAGCATGTCGGCGACCTTGACGGCGTTCTCGCTGTGCCGGTCCATGCGCACCGACAGGGTCTTGGCGCCGCGCAGCACCAGCCAGGAGTCGAAGGGCCCGGCGACGGCGCCCATCGCGTTCTGGTGGAACGCCAGCTCCTCGCCGAGTGCCGCGTCACCGACCACCAGCGCGCCGCCCACGACGTCCGAGTGGCCGCCCATGTACTTGGTCAGCGAGTGCACCACGACGTCCGCGCCGAGCGAGAGGGGCTGCTGGAGGTACGGCGTCGCGAAGGTGTTGTCGACGACGAGGCGGGCGCCCGCGTCCCGGGCGATCTGGGCGACGGCCGCGATGTCGGTGATGCCGAGCAGCGGGTTGGAGGGGGTCTCCACCCAGATGACCTTGGTCTTCGGGGTGAGGGCGGCCCGCACCGAGGCGGGGTCGCTGGTGTCGGCCACCGACCACTCCACGCCCCAGCGGGCGACGACCTTCGCGAACAGCCGGAACGTGCCGCCGTACGCGTCATTGGGGATGACCACGTGGTCCCCCGGGCTCAGCAGCGTACGCAACAAGCAGTCCTCGGCCGCCAGTCCGGACGCGAACGCGAGTCCGCGGCGGCCGCCCTCCAGGGCGGCGAGGTTCTCCTCCAGGGCGGTCCTGGTCGGGTTGGCGCTGCGGCTGTACTCGTAGCCGCCGCGCAGGCCGCCTACCCCGTCCTGTTTGTAGGTGGACACCTGGTAGATCGGCGGGACGACCGCGCCGGTGACGGGGTCGGCCGTGTTGCCCGCGTGGATGGCGAGCGTCTCGAAGTGCTGACTGATGTGCCTGTCGCTCATGGGAACCGAGCGTAAGCGTTCCGGAGGAGGTGCCGCAGGGCACGGCGGTGCGTTTCCGTGCCGTGCGAGTCGTCCGGGGGTGCTCGGCCACCGTTCTCCGCCCCCTCCCGGACGCCTGGGGGCACCGCTCGCCCGGAGTTTTCCACAGGCCGGCGGAGGGGTTCGCCAATTGTCGGCGGCGTCTGGTTCGCTTGAGACATGGAAATTCTCTGGGTCCTGTTCGCCCTGCTCATGATCGGCTTCGTGCTGGGTCCCGTCATGATGCGCAGGCGCAGGGGGATAGAGCTGGTCAAGCCGGGCCACCCGGACGCGGCGGACCCCGCGAACTACGGGTTCGTCCTCCAGGAGGAGCTGGACATCCGTATGCCCGGCCCCGACCAGGACCTGCTGGACGTGTTGGACGTGGTGCAGCGCACACAGGACCACCGGGCCGCCGCGCAGCTCCTCGCGGGTACGGAGACGTCCGGCGAGCGGCGCTGGCAGCGTGTGCAGGCGTTCGCCGGTGCCGCGTCGCTGGAGCTCCAGCAGCGGCCGGGCGGCGTCAGCGACACGCCGGGCGGCCAGTGGCTGCGGGTGTGGCGGGCGGAGGCGCCCAAGGACGCGGGCGGCGCGGCGGTGCACGCCGAGTTCCTGGTCCAGCAGGCGTGGCGGACGGCGACGCCCGGCACGGACGACTTCCGGATCATCATGGAGGAGGCGAAGACGGCATGCGGCGACGCGGCGCTGCTCGCCCCCGCTGACCCGATTCCGTACATCGTCGAGCTGTCGGTGGCCCGGGGCCTCGGCTACCCGCGCGCGGAGTTCGAGCAGCTCTGGCTGAAGATCCTGGACCGCGCGCCGAACCACATGGGCGCGCACCTGGCCGCGCTGCACTACTGGTGCGAGAAGTGGCACGGCTCTCGGGAGCTGGCGACCCAGTTCGCGGAGGCGGCGGCGGCCCGCGCCCCGCAGGGTTCGCTGCTGGCGGCGATGCCGCTGTTCTCGGTGTTCGAGCACCTCCCCGAGGTCAACCTGGTGGCCGGGTTCTACGAGAGCGAGGTCGTGACCAAGGCGATCCACGGCGCCCTCCACACGGTCCACTCGGCCCGCGCCGACGATCCGATGCTGGCGCACGTGCGTCATCTGCTGGTCTTCTTCCTGGTCCGCTCCGAGAGGTGGGCGGAGGCCATGAGCCAGCTGATACACATCGACGGCCACGTGGGGGCCCTGCCGTGGACGCTGTCGTCCGACCCGGCCGCGGAGTTCGCGGTGTACCGGGCGCTGGCGGTGGCGGGCTACGAGGCGAACGGCGGCAGCCCGGCGACGCTGCTGCGCTGAGCGCGGGGCGCGCGGCGCGGGGGCGCGGGGGCTCGCTGAGCGCGGGGCCACCGGGCCACCGGGCCACCGGGCCACCGGGCCACCGGGCCACCGGGCCACCGGGCCACCGGGCCGCAGTAAACCCACCGGCGCAGACGCTCGCCGTGCGCTCACAGCCCGGCGGCGCGCCCCGCCCCCGCGACAGCCAGGGGCAGGGTGCCAACCCACCCTGTCAGTACTCGCCTTGCACGTCAGCCCGCCGGTGGGCGATACTCCGCTTCCCCCCACATCACTGATCACGACGGACCGGAAGCCCGCCTCGGGACCGCCGCGATCCCCGCGTCATCCCAGTGACCGGAGCACCACACTCACCGTCATCCCGTGGGGGGACCCTGCCCGATGGGCGCGACTCTGCGCGCGCTGCGCGCTCTTCTGCTTCTCGCCGGGTTCTACCTGCTCGGCATCCTGCTGCTGGCGGTCCTCGCCGGCGCCGACTACCTGCTCCACCTGCACGCGCCGTCCGCCCTCGCGGCGAAGCTGTACCTCGTCTCCGTGCTCCTGGCGATCCCGCTGGTGCGGGGCCTGCTCATGCTGCGCACGCCGAAGGACGAGGAGACCCACGGCCTGCACGTCACGGAGGCCGACGAACCCGGACTCTGGCGCACCGTGAGGGAACTGGCCGACCAGGTCGGCACCCGCGCCCCCACCCGCATCGTGCTCACCGCCGACGTCAACGCGGCCGTCGCCGAGGACGCCCGGCTGCTCGGCCTGGTGCCCGGACCTCGCCGCCTCCACCTCGGCGTCCCCCTCCTGCAGGGCCTGACCGAGGCGCAGCTCAGGGCAGTCCTCGCCCATGAACTGGGGCACTACTCCCACTCCGACACCCGTCTCGCCGCCCTCACCGTGCGCGGCCGCGCCCAGATCCTGCGCACGATCGGGCACCTCGAGGAGCGCGCCGGGAAGACCGCGGACCGCGAGAGGGCCCGTCAGGAGAAGAAGAACGCCAAAGCGGCGGCCCGGGGCAGGCGGACGACGAAGGTCGACGCCGGACGCGCGGGCATCACGTACCGCACCATGGCGCGGATCTACCTCGCCTACGCCCACCTCTACTTCCGCGCCACCCTGGCCGGCGCCCGCCGTCAGGAATACGCCGCGGACGCCACCGCCGCCCGGATCGCCGGCCGCGACGCCACAGCCTCCGCGCTGCGCGAGATCCCCGTGCTCGACACCGCGTTCGGCTTCTACATGCGCGGCTACGCCACCCTGGGCGCGGAGGCGGAGCTGCTGCCGCCACGTGGCGAGGTGTTCGGCGGCTTCGGCCGGCTGCTCACCGCCCGCCAGCTCGAACTCGCCGGCCTGCGCACCGCCCCGCCGACCGAGCCGGTCTCCCCGTACGACTCGCACCCGCCGATCGCCGACCGGGTCCACCGCGTCGAAGCGCTGCCCTCCGACGACCGCACGGACGAGGGCCGGGGCGCGGCGCTCGGCCTGCTGACCGACGCGGAGCGAACCCTGACCGCACTGGAGGACGCGGTCCTGACGCAGGACGTACGACGCTTCCGCCGCACGGCCGACTGGCAGGAACTGCTCGACGGTTCCATGACCGGACAGCTCGCCGGCCTCAACACCCCGCTGCACCGGGCCCTGGTCCTCTACACCAAGGACCGCCCCACCCTGTCCGCGCTCCTCGACCTCGTCGACGACGGCCGGCTGTGGCAGCTCGCCCGACGCCTGCCGCTGTCCGACGAGGCGGCCAAGGCGAAGGGGCGGGCGTTCCGCGAGTTCGTGCGGCCCACCCTGGCCCAGTCGCTGCGCGACATGGCGCTCGCCGAGTTCAGCGCCCGCGCCCGGGTGCGCTGGGAGTTCTCCTGGGAGGAGCCGGCGACCGCCCGTCTGCTGCCCGCACCAGGCAGGCCACCGCAGGAGACGGACACCACCACGGGCGCCGTCCTCGACGCCGCGGTGGACGCCGTGCTCGCCGACCACCCGGACACCGGCCCGCTGCGGGCCCTGCTGCCCCTGTCCCCCGACGACCCCGTGAACCGAGAAACGGACTCCTCCCGATGACCGTAGTGCTGTGGATCCTGGGCATCCTGGCCGTACCCACACTGATCATCGTCGGATGGCTGGGCACGGTGTTCCTGAAGGAGTTCTTCTCCGGCCCCTCCGACAGCGACGCCGACGAGGCCGGGACCGAGGCGGCCGAGAAGCTCGGTCTGCTGCCCGCCGACCGGCTGAACACCGAACTCGCCGGCCCTCTGCCCACCGGCTGGGACGCGGCGCTGGCCGCCGTGCGGCGCGGGGACTGGAAGTCCGCGGCCGAGCTGATGGACGGCATCGGCCGGGACTGGGAGCGCCGGTCCGCCGCCTCGTATCTGCTGGCCGAGATCGCGGCGGACGACGACGAGTGGCTGCTCGCCTGGGAGGCCGACCGCCGGGACGACGCTGACGCGGCCCTCGTGCGGGCCCGCAGCACGGTGATCCTGGCGTGGAACATACGGGGCGCGAAGCGGGCGCAGTACACGACGCAGGAGCAGTTCGAGGGCTTCCACCGCACCCTGCAGCGGGCCCGCGAGGACATCGCCCGCGCGGCCGACCTCGGCCCCGACGACCCGACGCCCCACATCGCGGAGATCTGGGTCGCGCTCGGCCTCGGCTACCCGCACTCCGAGATGGACAGGCTGTGGGCGGAGATCACCCGGCGCGCCCCGCACCACTACGAGGCGCACTTCTCGGCGCTCCAGTACTGGTGCAAGAAGTGGCGCGGCTCCGAGCAGCTGGCCACCGAGTTCGCCGAGCGTGCGGCGGCGAAGGCACCGCTGGGCGGCCTGCTGACGGTACTGCCGCTGATCGCCCACTTCGAGCACGACGAGTCGAACGACAGCGAGGTCGACCGGACGCCCGAGATGATCGCCCGGGTGGACGCGGGCCTCGCCGACGCCGCCGCGGCCGACCAGGCGCACCTGCGGCTGCCGGAGCTGCGCCACCTGCTGGCGTACTACCTCTCGCTGCAGGACCGCGACGAGATGGCGATCGAGCAGTTCCGGCTGGTGGAGGGGTACGTGAACGCACTGCCGTGGCGCTACCGGGGCGACGGCCCGGTGATGGCGGCGCACTACTGCCGTATCCGGAACACCTCGGCGCTGGCAGTGACCGCGGCCTGACGGACGGTTACGGCCGGACTCCCGGGCCGGAATGCGGGGCGGTGTTCGCGCGTTCAACAAAGCACCGCCCCGCCACACCAAGACGACGGGGCGTGCCCATGTCACCCCGGCAGAAGGAGCCCCCCATGCTGTTCCGCCGTACGCCCAGCCTGCCGACCCCCGAGCAGGCGTTGCAGGGCCGCGCGGAGCCCGCCTTCACCGTCCCCGAGCACCACACCGTCCTCGGCAGCCCGCTGCTCGGCCCCTACCCCGAGGGGCTGGAGACCGCCGACTTCGGTCTCGGCTGCTTCTGGGGCGCCGAGCGCAAGTTCTGGCAGCTTCCCGCGGGAGTCTGGACGACCCTCGTCGGCTACCAGGGCGGCCACACCGAGAACCCCACGTACGAGGAGGTCTGCTCGGGCCTCACCGGCCACACGGAGGCCGTGCGCGTGGTCTACGACCCCGAGGTCATCTCGTACGACCGCCTCCTGAAGACCTTCTGGGAGGCCCACGACCCGACGCAGGGCTTCCGCCAAGGCAACGACGTCGGCACCCAGTACCGCTCGGCGATCTACACCCACACCCCGGAGCAGGCCGCGACGGCGGAGGCGTCCCGGGAGGCGTACCAGAAGGTCCTGACCGGCTCCGGCCACGGCCGCATCACCACGGAGATCCTCCCGGCACAGCCCCGCCGCTTCCACCCCGCCGAGGGCTACCACCAGCAGTACCTGGACAAGAACCCGGCGGGCTACTGCGGCATCGGCGGGACGGGCGTGTCCTGCCCGATCGGCGTCGCCGAAGCGCCTGGGAAGTAGGCGGCTCCTGCTCTCCGCCCCGGCGCACGAGCGGCTGACCCGGCCTGGCAGGCCCACCGGCCTGCCAGGCCGCCGCTTCCCCATGAGCGGAGACAGGCACTCCAGCACCGGAATCCGTCAACTCCGTCGGGTGCGTGCGGCGAAGCGTGGATCATGAGGCCGTGATGAAGTGGACGAGGAAAGCGGGTCCGGTCGCGCCTCGGGAGCCCGAGCCGGAACTCTCCGCGTACCAGCGCGCGATGCGAAGTCGGCTGCTCGCGGCCCCGGTGGTGCCGGCGCCTGAACCCTGGCGGCCCCTTCCGATCGTCCCGGTCGGAGGGCTCCTCGGCATCGGCTTCGCGTCGCACCCCGGCGACGGCCACGAACTGGTGATGGTCGTCTCGCACGACGGTCACGGTCTCTTCGACGCCGTCACCGGGGAGAAGATCGCCCGGGACCGCGACCCCGATCCCGAGGACAGCAGCCCCGACGCGGTTGCCGATCTGTCCTGCCCGGGGCTGGGACCGCTCGCCGGGAGCCGCGTACGCATCGCGGGGCTCTTCGGCGGAGGGCTGCACACCACGACCGCGGACGGCTGGGCCCTGGAGATCGTCGCCCCGGCCTGGCCGAACGACCGTGTCCTGCTGTCCAGTGACGGCGGGTTGCCCCACACCGGTCCGCACGGAGAGCAGTGGTGGCACATCCTCCACTCGAACTACTCCACATTCCGCACGGCAGGCTTCTCGCCTTCCGGACGCACCATCGCCGTGGCGACGAGCAGCGACCTTTCCCTCTGGACACGCGCGGCGGACGAACGCGGCACCGAAGCCTGACCGAGCCGACCGCCCAAGGGTGCGTGAGCGACGCTTGACGTGGGGCATCAAGCCTCGCTCACAGTCATCAAGCCTCGCTCACAGCCCTCTTGCCCGGCCGGGCGCGGGCGCGGGCCCGGACGCGGCGTCGGCGACTCAGCCGCGTTGAGCCCGTGGCGGGGCTATTCGACCTCGATGCCGAAGTCCCGCACCAGTTCCTCCAGACCGCCTGTGTAGCCCTTGCCGCCCAGCACGAAGTCCCAGTCCCCGTTCGGCCTCCGGCGGAAGGATCCGAGGACCAGCGCCGTCTCGCCCGGCCGGCCGTCCGAGACGTCGAGTTCTCCGAGTTCAGTCATTCCTGGGTCGAGCAGGCGGATGCGGGCGTCCGTGAACTCGGAGAGATCGGCGTCCGGATCGATCTCCGGGTCGATGGCCGCCACGAGCACGAACCGGTCGGCCGCGTCGGGAAGCCCGTCGAACGAGACACAGATCGCGGCCTTGTCGGGAGCACTCGCGGGCAGGGTACGCACCGAGCCGTCCGGCACCTGTGGGTTGTTGAAGAAGACGAAGTGATCGTCACTGAGGATCTGGTTCCCACGGCATACGAGAGCGCACACGTCCAAGGCGACGCTTCCGGTCCACGACATGCCCAAGACGTTGTAGTCGTCGGGCAGCGGATTGTTCGGCACCTCAGGCGTCCGCTGACCCGGTGTCCGCCGAGCGCCGTCGCCGAGTCGCCCGCTCAGTCCATGGCGATGCAGCAGATCGACGAGTTCGGGGCCTGAGATGAGTTCCAGCGGCTTGCCGTTGGCGAAGGTGTGCGAGCCGGGGCCGAATCCTGAAGTCGTGACCAGAACGCCCTTGTTGGCACCGGCGTCCTGCACGGTTCCGTACAGGTCGCGGACGGCGGTGGGCGGCACCGTGTTGCGATATCGCTTCACCTGCACGACGATCTTTCCGCCGCGGATCGGTGTCGGATCCAGCGCGTCGACGTCCACGCCACCGTCGTGGGAGCGCTGGGTGGTCACCGCCTGCATTCCCATGGCCCTGAACAGTTCGGCGACGAGATTCTCGAAGGCGATCGGGTCCATGGCGAGAAGGTCCGGCTCCTCGCCGGTGCCGTGGGAGACGACGGTGTTCCCGACGTCCACGGGCCTCCTGCCCGGCCTCACCGCGGTGAGCTGGTCCGGTCGGGCCGAGAGCTGTCCGTGAAGCGCGTCCGCCAGGCAGCTCCCGGCGTCCACCTGTGCCAGGTGCAACTCGCGGAACAGGGATCGCGAAGCCATCACGGTCGCGACGACGATGTGGCCCGGTTGGCCCGTCGTCGGGTCATGCCCATCGACGAAACCGTTCAAGGCCACCGACTCGAGCGCCCCCGACTCGTCCGCCGCGAACAGCTCGTGCAGGACCAGGAGCACGCACTGGGCCAGAACCTCCCGGTACAGAGCGCGGCGCTGGCCCACCGGGCGAGGGGTCTCCTTGTCCTGGTCCACGCCGGACATGTACCGGACAGATTTCACTTCCGGCACGACGTCGTAGGCGGGCAGTGCCCAATCCAGCACCAACTGCTTGGCCGCGGAGTCGTAGGCGGCCGCCACCTGGCGCGGGAACCCCTCCGGCCACGACGTCGAGGCGTAGAGAGCGGCCGAGAAGTACTCGATCACAGCGTCGGGTTCCTGACGCCTCACTCCTTCGGTCACGGCGGCCACGCCGGCGTTGTGCCGCCGTACATCGGCCAATTGGGCATCGGCCCACTGCTGATACTGCCGTTGGTACGAGGCCAGTTCCTGCTGTCTGCGGGCCTCCGCTGCTTGAGCAGCCTGCCAGTCCCGCTCGAAGCGCGCTCTTGCTTCCGCCTGGGCCTGGGCCCGGCGGCTCGCGGTCCAGCCGCCCTGGGTCTGGTAGCCGCTGAAATCCGGCATCGGTACCGGCCGCGCCAAGGGGCCCGGGGCAAAGGGCTGAACCTCCTCGGTCCGCATGAGGGTGGCCGCCCTGAAAGCCGGGGCCCGGCATCCCGAGGCCAGCAGCCCTTGCAGCGATGCGACCTGCGCGTCCAGTTCCTCCGTGCGCCGCAGGGCCTCCGCCTGCCGGTACTCGCGGTGGCTCTGAGCAGCTCGGCGCTGGTAGGCCCGCGCTTGCTGTTCCTGCTGTCTCTGCCGCCTGGCTTCGGCTTGCATCTGTCGTTGCTGTTGCCGTTGCGCCTCGGCCCAGACGCCGACAAGACCAGTAGACCTGCGACTCATGTGCTGCATGCCCTCCCCAAGGCACCGGCTGTCCCCACAACCAGTTGTAACCAGACGACTCTAGTCAGCAATCGCCGTCTCGCACATCCACTCGTTGAAGAAAATACGATCCGTCCGTCCTCGCAGGTCAACGTGGCTCGACGGCAGGCGCGGCCGCGTAGTTGAGCAGGTCACGAGTGGTCGCGCTCCTCGGCAACCGTCTCGCGGTGCATCACATGGACGACGTCATCGGCCCGCCGGTGGGCCACGGAGGTTCCCGTAGCCGGCGTCACAGACATCCCGCGTCACAGCCATCCGGCAACGCAGACTCGGCGATGCGCTCTCCGGCACCGATCACGGCGGCCGGAGCGGTGCACCTCACTCGAATTCGCCGCTCCCCGCGACGCTCCTGCCCACGCGCAGTCACACGGCACACTCCCTGGCGCATAAGCACATAAAAGGTACCCATTGTTCGGCGTGAAGGCCCCTCGGTGTCATCGAATGGCCAATGCCCGATTACGCCAGCGTCAATCGTTGACCTGCCATGACCTGGTGTTTCATGATCGCGCGCCATGAGATCCATACGAGTTTCCTCATCGGCCAGGGGCAAACCCCGCTGGTCGATGCGCGCGACCGTGGCCGCGGCTTCCGTGGCCCTGCTCGCAACTGCCGTGCCTGCCACCGCGTACGGCACGGAGTCGGCGTCGGCGGACTCCGGAAAGGCCGGCACTCCGGGCGGTCACACGGTCACCAAGAAGTGGACCGTGACCCTGGTGACCGGAGACGTGGTGAAGGTCGAGCGGTTCGCCGACGGCCGCCAGGCCGCGACCGTCAAGCCGGCCGCCGGTCACACCGGAGACGCGTTCAGCACCCGTGAAGTCGACGGCGAGTTGCTCGTCATGCCGGAATCGGCACTGCCCTACGTGGCCTCGGGTCAGCTGGACCGCGGCCTCTTCAACGTGACGGCGCTCATCGAGCAGGGCTACGACGACGCCCACAGCGCCCAGTTGCCGCTGATCGTCTCCTACGCGGACGCCGTCGGCTCGCTGAGGGCGCAGGAGGCGCCGGCCGGCACCCGCCGTACGGCCGTGCTGAACAGCGTGCACGGTGCCTCGCTGACTGCCCGCAAGACCGAGCTGCCGGACTTCTGGAAGGCCGCCACCGCACCGTCGGAGAAGGGCCGGGCGGGCACCCCGCGGCTGGCCGGCAACATCGACAAGGTGTGGCTGGACGGCAAGGTCGAGGCCAGCCTGGACCGCAGTGTGGCGCAGATCGGCGCACCGGAGGTCTGGAAGTCCGGCTACACCGGCAAGGGCGTCAAGGTCGCGGTGCTCGACACCGGCGTGGACGCCGGCCACCCCGATCTGAGCGGCAAGATCACCGGGGACCGGAACTTCACCGCCGACGAGAGCTCCGCCGACGGACACGGCCACGGCACGCATGTCGCCTCCACCATCGCGGGCAGCGGAGCCGGCTCCGGCGGCGGCCACAAGGGTGTCGCGCCCGATGCCGAACTGCTCATCGGCAAGGTCCTCGACCACGAGGGATCCGGCCAGAGCTCCTGGGTCCTGGCCGGCATGGAGTGGGCCGCCCGGTCCGGCGCCGACATCGTCAACATGAGCCTGGGCGGTCCGCCCGAGGCGGACGACCCGCTGGCCGCCGCCCTCGACCAGCTGACCGAGGAGACCGGAACCCTCTTCGTCGTCGCCGCCGGCAACTCGGGTCCCGGGGACGGGACCGTGGGTTCGCCCGGCATCGCCGACCGGGCGCTGACCGTCGGCGCGGTGGACCGCGAGGACGCCCTCGCGTCGTTCTCCAGCCGTGGTCCCGTGGGGGACGCCTACAGCGTGAAGCCCGAGATCACCGCACCGGGTGTGGGCATCGTGGCGGCCCGCGCCCAGGGCACGTCCATGGGCAGCCCCGTGGGCGACCTCTACACCGCCGCCTCCGGGACCTCCATGGCCACGCCCCACGTCGCGGGCGCCGCCGCGCTGCTGGCACAGCAGCACCCGGACTGGACTCCCGGCCGGATCAAGGACGCGCTCGTCAGCACCGCCACGTCCGTCCAGGGCACGTCGGTCGACGCCCAGGGCAGCGGCCGGATCGACGTGGCCCGAGCCTCGGCCCTTTCCGTCCACGCCACCGGCCTGCTCAACCTCGGTGTCACCGACCCCGACGAGGGTTCGGTGAACAAGACGGTGACGTACACCAACGACTCCGACACCGACGTACGGCTGTCGCTGTCGCTGGACGTCAGGAACGCCGAGGGCGGCGCCGCGCCCGCCGGGTTCATCACCGTCGGCTCGCCGTCGGTCACCGTCGCCCCCGGTGGGACGGCCACCGTTCCCGTCGTCGCCGACGCCTCCGCCGCCCCGGTCGGCCGGTACACCGGCAGCCTCACCGCCACCTCGGCCGACGGTGCGGTGAAGGTCGTCACCACCGTGGCCCTGACGGTCCAGGCCGAGGCGGTCGAGGTCACGCTCACGGGCCTCGACCGCTTCGGCAAGGGGCCGTACCCGGTCACGTGGTTCATGTTCTACGGCAACGATCCCCGATGGGACACCTCCGGGTTCTACCACCCCAACTACCACGGCTCGAGCGTCACGGTCCGGCTTCCCAAGGACACGTACTTCTTCGAGGCGATGGTCGAGAGCCGCAACAGCGCCGGTGAGGACGAACACAACCTTGTCGTCACCACTGAGCTGAAGGTCGACGACGACCTCTCCCTGACGGTGGACCCGCGCAAGGCCGTCAAGGTCGACATCCGCACCCCGAAGCCGGCCGAGCCCCAGGGCACGGTGCACTACGGTCTCCACCGCACCTTCGGCGGCAGGGACATCTCCACCCTCGCGATCACGCCCAGCACCGTCAAGACGCTGTACGTCACGCCGACGGACAAGCCCGCCAAGGGCTCCTTCGAGGCGTACTCCCGCTGGCAGCTGGTTCCTCCGCGGCTCAACGTCACGGTCGAGGGCCGGGACGCGCCGAAGATCTACGCCACGCCCCTGTGGAACTCCCCTCTGAAGGACATCACCCGGCGCTACCCGCTCGTCTATGTGGGAGGCGCCACGCCGGAGGAACTGGCCGGCAAGGACCTGCGCGGCAAGATCGCGCTGATCGACGGGGGCGAGTCTCTCGACGAGAACACCGTCGTGCCCCGGGTCAGCGAGGCCGGAGCGGTGGGTGCCCTGACAGGCCACCCCTGGCCCGGAATGGCGGCCTGGCAGCCCTGGACCCCTCAGGGCGACCGGCTTCCGATCATGGCCGCGCGCATCAGCCAGGACCACCTCAAGGCGCTGGTCAAGCTGCTGTCCCGGAGTGACGCGCGGATCGAGTGGTCCATGGTCACCGCGACCCCGTACCAGTACGACCTGACGCTGGTCCAGCGCGACCGGGTGCCCGCGAAGCTGCGGTACGACGTCGACCGGCTTCCGGCCGAGACCATCACGAGCCGCTACCACCGACCGGGCTCGAACGAGTGGATCGCGGAGCAGCGCTTCGCCTGGCGTCCGTGGCAGTCGACCGCCGTCCTGGTGGAGGGCACATCGTGGGTGAAGGTGCCGTCCGTGCGGGTCGAGACCGTCACCGCCGATGACACCTTGTGGCTGCACCGCGTCGACCACACGATCCCCTGGATCATCGGGGCGCCGGTCGAGTACGGCATGACGGCCGGGTTCGAGCGGTACACGCCCGGAAAGAAGCGGACCGAGAACTGGTTCCGTTCCGTGGTCCGGCCGGCCGCGCCCAAGGGCGTCGCGGGCTTCTCCTCGGTCCGCCAGGGCGACACCCTCTCCCTGCGGATCCCGGAGTACGCCGACAGTGAGGGCGGTCACTACGCCTTCGCCCAGCGCGGGGACACGGTGAGCACCCACCTGTACCGCGACGGGGAACTGGTCGCCGAGCGGACCAACCCGTGGGGCGACGTCCCCGTGACGGGCGGCAAGGGCGACTACCGGCTCCAGGTGCGGACCAGCCGCCCCGCGACCCCGGAGTGGCAGATCTCCACCTCGACGGACACCAGTTGGCGGTTCTCCTCGGGGACCACTCAAAAGAGCGCTCTGCTGCCGCTGATCCAGCTGGACTACGGGGTACCGGTCGACGGCGCCAACCAGGTCCATGCCTGGTCCCCGACGGTCGTCTCCCTCAAGGCCCGCCACCAGGACGGCCTGAAGGGCCCGGAGATCAACCGGATGCAGGCCTGGGTCTCCTACGACGACGGTGCCCACTGGACGAAGGTCAAGTGGTTGTCGCACGGGGGCAAGGGCTCCTGGAAGGCGCTGATCGACCCCAAGGCCGCCGCCAAGGGCACCGGGTACGTCTCCCTGCGTGCCCAGGCCCAGGACGCCGCGGGGAACCTGGTGGACCAGACGGTCATCCGCGCGTACGGAGTGCGCACCAAGTAGCGTTCGGCACCTGATCCGTGCGGCCGGTGGCGTCTCGCCGCCGGCCGCACGGCGTGCGGGCCCGGCATGGGCGATCGTGCGCACGCGCGACCATACGGTCTCCCGCCTTGGTCTGATCCCGAGCGCCAACCGGCCCGGGGCGAGGCCGTGTTGATCGTCAGATTGTTGTCGTGCTGCGTACACCCCCGCGCAACGCTCCCCGGTCCCCGTTCAGCCGCTGGGGATGAACCTCCGGCTGCGAGGAACTCGACCCGCCCCTGTCACCGCACCACCCCACCCCCCGTCACCGCGTGCCAGTCGAGCCGGTGGCCCTCCGGGGCCTCGACGGACAGGACACGGTCGCGCAGGACGGGGAGCTCCGCGCGGATGCGGGCGACCTCGGCCAGGTCGCAGTCGACGGTCAGCGTCTCCGCGTCGGCGCCGGCCTCGCCGAGGACCGTTCCCCACGGGTCGACGACGACGCTGTGCCCGGCCTGCCGCATGCCGCCGTGCGTGCCCGTGGCGCAGCAGGCGAGCAGGAAGACCTGCTCCTCCAGGGCCCGCGTGCGGGTGAGGAGCCGCCAGTGCGCGAGCCGTGTCGCGGGCCATGCGGCGGGCACCACGATCAGCTCCGCGCCCGCGTCGAGCAGGCCCCGGAAGAGTTCGGGGAAGCGCAGGTCGTAGCAGACGGCGAGCCCGACGACCCCGAGGTCGGTGGGCACGGTGACGATGTCGTGGCCGCCTCCCATCAGGGTGGCCTCGCCGGTGTCGAAGCCGTACCGGTGGATCTTGCGGTAGTGGCCGCGCAGGTCACCGGCGGGGTCGAAGAGGAGCGCGGTGTTGTACAGCGTCCCGTCCCGGTCCCGCTCGACGAGCGACCCGGCGTGCAGCCACACCCCGGCCCGGCGGGCGGCGTCGGACATGGCCTCGGCCGTGGGGCCGTCGAGCGCTTCGGCGTCGCGGTCCCAGCCGTCGTAGGACCAGGCGCCGGCCGCCCACAGCTCCGGCAGGACCACGAGGTCGTCTCCCGCCCTGCTGCGGACCAGCGAAGCCGCTCTGCGACGGCGCTCGTCGGCCGAGTCCGACGCGTCCACGGAGAGCTGTATCAGCGAGGCACGCATGGCAGTCACTTCCTGACACGTAGACAGGGGGCCTCCGTTTCCATGGTGGCCCCGCCCCGCCGTGTCGGCAGGTTGCCGGAGGGGACGGGGGGCTCGGCCTGAGGGGACGGGGGCCCGGCCGGAGGGAACGGGGGCGGGTCGGAGGGAACGGGGGCGGGTCGGAGGGAACGGGGGCGGGCCGGAGGGATCGGAGACCTCGCCCAGCACGCAGCACGCAGCACGCGGCACGCAGCACGAAGACCGCCCCGAGGCACGGACGCCGTCGGGCCTACCCGCCACCGCCGTGCCCTTGGCTGCCGGTCCCGTGCCGCGACCGTGTGCCGCCCCGGCGGTGCGGTGGGTCGGGATGCTCCCCTACGATCACCTGGCCTGCGCCGGCCGCCACCTCGGGGGCCCGCACCGGCCGCCCGGGAGACCCGGCGGGCCGGCTGACGGGACGAGGCTCCGGCGCGCGTCACATGGGAGGGAGAACCGCATATGCAGAACCGTTTCAACCGAGGTGTGGCCGCACTCGTCGGCATCGCGCTCGCCGGCACCGGCCTGACCGCGCTGAGCGCCGCTCCGGCAGCCGCCGACTCGTACGACTGCCCGGCCGGCTACTTCTGCGGGTGGACCGGACAAAGCGCCACCGGCACGATGTGGAAGACGAACAAGAACGTCGCCGACCTGGGCAGTTGGGACAACAAGATCCGCTCGTACGTCAACCGCACGAAGTCGATCGCCTGCGTCTACGAGGACAAGGACTACTCGCCGTGGGGCGGCTACTGGTCCCAGGAGCCGAACACGCCCGGTGAGTGGAGCAGCGGCCAAGAGGCGACCACCAGCTCGATCAAGTTCGTCCGTACCGAGCGGGAGTGCAGCCAGACCGCGTACCCGCGCTGGTACTCGGAGGTCTCGCCGAAGTCCCTGGGCTTCGGGGACATGAACGGCGACCGCAAGGCCGACGTGGTCGCCCGGGACAAGGCCGGACGGCTCTGGTTCACGCCGGGCAACGGCAGCGGCAGGCTCATCGGAGGGGGCGGCTGGAACAGCATGAACGCCCTGACCCGGCACGGCGACTTCAGCCGTGACGGCCGGGAGGACCTCCTCGCGCGGGAGGCGTCCACCGGCAAGCTGTGGCTCTACGCCGGCACCGGCACCGGCTCGCTCGGCGCCCGCAAGCTGCTCGGCTCGGGCGGCTGGAACTCCATGACCCGTATCACCGCCTTCGGCGACCTGACCGGCGACAAGCGTTCCGACCTGATCGCGGTCGAGAAGGCCACGGGCAAGCTGTGGCTGTACCCGGGCACGTCGACCGCGCGTCTCGGCACCCGCAAGCTGCTCGGCTCGGGCGGCTGGAACAGCATGAACGCCCTGGTCGGCATGGGCGACGTGACCGGTGACGGCCGTGCGGACCTGTACGCGCGGGAGGCGTCCACCGGCAAGCTGTGGCTCTACCCGGGCACGTCCTCCGCCCGCCTCGGTGCCCGCAAGCTCATCGGATCCGGCGGCTGGAACTCCATGGCGAACCTCTTCTCGGTCGGCGACTTCTCCGGCGACGGACGCCCCGACCTCGCCGCGGTGACCAACGAGAAGTACGTGATCGACGGCTACCCGGGCCACCTGGGCTGGTTGGTCACCTACCGGGGCCGGAACACCGGCGGCCTGCTGGCGGGCGAGCGCACCGACGGTGAGTGGTGGGGCCTGAACGGCCTCTACTAGGCCCGGCTCAGTTCGGCGACGTCGTCGAGGACCCCGTCCCGGCCCGGGTCGCGTCCCTGCCCCAGCTGGCCAGGAGACGCAGTCCCTCCGCGGACGGGGAGCCCGGCTCCGCGTGGTACGTGATCAGGGACTGCTCGGCGTCGTCGAGCAGTCGGAAGGACTCGAAGGACAGGGCCAGTTCGCCGACGAGCGGATGGCGCAGCCGCTTGACGCCGTGGCTCTTCTCCTTGACGTCGTGGGTGGCCCACAGGCGCCGGAACTCGGAGCTCTTGACGGACAGCTCCCCGACCAGGGCCGACAGGCGCGGGTCGTCGGGGTGGCAGCCGGCGTCCATGCGGAGGAGCGCGACGATGTCGGAGGCCTTCTGGTCCCAGTCGACGAACAGGTCGCGGTACTCCGGTTCCAGGAACACCAGCCGGGCCCAGTTCCGCTCCTGCGCCGGCATCTCCGCCCAGTCGCCGAAGACGGCGGCCGCCATCCGGTTCCAGACCAGGATGTCCGAGCGGCGCCCGACGATATAGGCGGGGATGCCGTCCATCGTGTCCAGCAGCTGCCGCAGCGCGCCCCGCACGTGCTGCGTGCGCGCCGACTGCTTCTTCTTGTGCTGCTTCGGCCGGGCCAGGTGCGTGAGGTGGGCGTGCTCGGCGTCGGTCAGCCGCAGCGCCCGGGCGATCGCGTCGAGCACCTCGCCCGACACGTTCCGTCCGTTGCCCTGCTCGAGCCGCGTGTAATAGGCGACCGACACGCCGGCCAGCTGTGCCAGCTCCTCGCGGCGCAGCCCGGGGACCCTGCGGTGCCGTCCGTAGTCCGGCATCCCCACGTCCTGCGGCTTGAGGCGGGCCCGCCGACTGCGCAGGAACTCGCTGAGCTCGGCACGCCGGTCCAGGCCGCCGCCGGGCTCCTCCACATGCGCGGGCTGTCCGTCCATACGCCCAGTATTCCTGGTCCTACGCAGACGAGCCTGCCCCCGCCAGTGGTAGGCACAGCGAACGTACGCAAAGCCGTGGCCTGGGTGGATGTGCCGTGGGGCGGCAGTCTGGACGATGTGCCCGGCGGACAGCGGCCGGGCGGACTTCCCTAGGAGACCCCTCGGTATGACCACTGTCCTCGCGTACGCCGCCCCCGCCGCCAAGGCTCCGCTGGAGCGCACCACGATCGAGCGCCGGGAGGTCGGTGAGTTCGATGTCCTGATCGACATCAAGTACGCCGGAATCTGCCACTCCGACATCCACCAGGCCCGGGAGGGCTGGGGCCGGGCCGTCTTCCCGATGGTCCCCGGCCACGAGATCGCCGGTGTCGTGGCCGAGGTCGGCGCCGGTGTGACCAGGTTCGCCGTCGGCGACCGGGTGGGTGTCGGCTGCATGGTCGACTCCTGCCGTGAGTGCGACAACTGCAAGGCCGGCCTGGAGCAGTACTGCCTCAAGGGCGCCGTGATGACCTACAACGGCGTCGGCAAGGACGGGCAGCCGACGTACGGCGGCTACTCGCAGAAGATCGTCGTCGACGAGAACTACGTCGTCGGCGTCCCGGAGGGCATCGGCCTGGACGAGGCCGCGCCGCTGCTGTGCGCCGGCATCACCACCTACTCCCCGCTCAGGCACTGGAACGCGGGCCCGGGCAAGAAGGTCGCCGTCGTCGGCTTGGGCGGCCTCGGTCACATGGCCGTCAAGCTCGCCCACGCCCTCGGTGCGGAGGTGACGGTCCTCTCGCAGTCGCTGCGCAAGAAGGAGGACGGGCTGAAGCTGGGCGCCGACCACTACTACGCCACCAGCGACCCGAGGACCTTCGAGGAGCTGGCGGGCGCCTTCGACCTGATCGTGTCGACGGTCTCGGCCCCGCTGGACCTCGGCGCGTACCTCGCGCTGCTGAGGACCGACGGCGCGCTGGTGAACGTGGGTGCCCCCGAGGAGCCCGTCTCGCTCAACCTGTTCTCGGTGATCACCGGCCGCAAGACCCTCGCCGGGTCGGGCATCGGCGGCATCCAGGAGACCCAGGAGATGCTGGACTTCTGCGCCGAGCACGGCCTCGGCGCCGAGATCGAGGTGATCCGCGCGGACCAGATCAACGAGGCGTACGAGCGGGTGCTGGCGAGCGACGTCCGGTACCGGTTCGTGATCGACACCGCCACGATCTGATCGTTCGGTTCCTTCCTCGGCGGCCAGGTGGCGGAGCGCCTCCGGGCCGCCGAGCGTGCGGGTCCGCCCCGCCCCTACGGCAGCGGCGGCTGAGCCCGTGGCCGCGCCCGGCGCGGCGGGCATGGCATGTGTCACCGAGCGCGGAAGCCCGCCGGAAGCAGGCTTCCGGCGGGCTTCCCGTGACCCTCAGCCGCGCCGAACCGGCGCGGCGGGTGATCACTTGCCGTAGTAGGCGTTGTAGATCGAGATCGTCGACTTGTTGTTCTTCTTGTCGGTGATCTTCGCGTGGAACGAGATCGCCTTGCCCTTGGCCGGGTTCTTGACGGTGATCTTGCCGTTCTTGACGGTGATCTTCTTCCAGGTCTGGCCGTAGTCGTAGGACACCCACACGCCCAGCGACTTGAGGTTGCTTCCCTTCGCCGCGCCCTCGACGACGACCGGGAAGGTCACCGTACGACCGGCCGTGACGCGACTGTCCAGGCCGGTGGGCGCGTTGAACCGGACCGTGGAAGCGGGCAGCCTGGCCAGCTCGGTGGTCGGCTTCTTGGAGCGGAACGTCCAGCCGGCGTCGATCCGCGTGGCCGCCGCGGCGACCTTGACGGTCCGCTTCACCGACGTGGTCAGCCGGTACTCGGCGTCACCGGACGGGACCCGGAACACCTCCTCGCCGAACAGCGGATCGTCGTTCGAGCCGACCTTGACGCCGTTGCGGTACAGGGTCGTGTTCACCGAGGTGAACAGCGAATCACCCGCGTTCCGGGACCCGTCGGCGAACAGCGGCACGTAGCCGAAGATCTCGTTGCCCTCGCGGTACAGGCCGAACTCGCTGTTCAGGGTGGGGCCGAAGACCGCCTTGTTGAAGGTCCGCGTGTACGACGTGCCCGCCTTGTACGTCAGCGGGTCGCCGGTGGTGTAGTACGCCTCCCCGATCGGGTAACCCAGCGGGTCCTTGCCGCCGTACTGCTCGAAGTCGAAGGTCCACTTGATGCCCTGGGACGTCGACAGGTACAGCGTGCGGCTGGCGGGCAGCTTCTGCTCCGCGGGCTCACCGGCGTAGAACTCGTCGGCGATGACGCCGACCGGGCTGATCGCACCGGTCTTGCCAGAGGTCGAGGCGCCGAGGCCGGACTTGACCGTGGCGAGTTCGCTCTTGCTGAAGTTACGGACCTTGGCGCCCTGGATCTTCTTGACGGCCGCGGTGGTCACCACGTCGTACTCGGCCGAGGCGCCCTTCGTCCACTGGCCGCCCCAGGTCTGGGTCAGGCCGGAGGCGATCTCGCCGCCGAGGTGGGCCATCCGCAGGTCGGCGAAGGAGCGGGCGCCGACACCGACACCGATCTCGAAGTCCGCGCCTTCCAGGTAGTAGCTGACCATCGCCGACCGCGGCTCGGCGGCGGCGTCCGGGACGGTGATGGTGGCGGACCTGGCCGTCCGTGCGTCGATCGTCACCGAGGTGTTCCTGGTGACGGCCAGCCGGGGCTGGACCAGCCAGTCGACGCCGCCCTCCAGGGTCTCGAAGTCCTTGGCGATCCAGGCGTTCAGCAGATAGGTGCCCTTGGGCACGCGCACCGTGGTGGTGCCGGACGCGGCCGGCGGAACCTGGTGAGCGCGGCCCTCGCCCGGACCCGAGTAGCCGAGCAGCACGGTGTCGTAGTCGTCCGTCCCCTGCCCGTCCCGGCCGATGTGCTTGACCGTGACGTCGTACGACTCCGCCTCACGCTGCACGGCGGCGGCCGTGCGGACGCTCTGCCCGCCGCCCGTCGCGGTCACGTACGCGGAGTACGCGCCGTCGAGGGTGCCGCCCAGCCTGGTGTCGACGGTGAGGTCGACGGAGGCCTCGCCGCCCGCCGGGACGGTCACCTCGGTCGCGCCCAGCGTGAAGAAGCCCGCCGGGGCCGGCCGCCCCTCGGGGCCGGTGGCGGTGGCCTTCAGGTCCAGGGTGACGTCGCTGGTGCCGAGGTTGCGGTACGTCAGCTGCCGGGCGACCGGGGTGTCGTCGGTGTGCGGCCACTGCTGGACGCCGAAGCTCAGCGACACCGGGTCGGCGATCACCGTCTGCCGGAGGGCCTTGTCGACCTGGATCCGGCCGGTGCCCTGCTCGAACGGCGTGTAGGGGCCGCCCTTGGTGGACGCGGTCAGCGCGCCCTTGAGCTCGGCGTACGTCCAGTCCGGGTGTTGCTGCTTGAGGATCGCGGCGGCGCCCGCGACATGCGGCGTCGCCATCGACGTGCCCGAGATGGTCAGGTAGCCGGCCGGGCTCTCGCCGAGCTCCTGGCCGATGGCGCTGCCATGGGCGGCCGCGGCGGTGATGCTCACGCCGGGCGCGGTGACGTCCGGCTTCACGGCGCCGTCACCGAGGCGCGGGCCGGTGCTGGAGAAGAAGGCCAGCGTGTCCTTGTCGTCCACGGCGCCGACGGTGAGCGCGGCTTCCGCGCTGCCCGGCGAACCGATCGACTCGGGACCGGAGTTGCCGGCCGCGATGGCGAAGAGGATGCCCTTCTCGGCGGACAGCCGGTTGACGGCCGCCTCCAGCGGGTCGATCTCCGGAGTGTCCATGCCGCCGAGGCTGAGGTTGACGATGTCGGCGCCCTGCTCGGCCGCCCACTCCATGCCGGCCAGGATGCCGGAGTCGTCGCCGAAGCCGCTGTCGTCCAGGACCTTGCCGTTGAGGATCTCGGCGCCGGGCGCCACGCCCTTGTACTTGCCGCCGGACTTCGCGCCGGTGCCGGCCACGGTGGACGCGACGTGCGTGCCGTGGCCCTGCTTGTCGGTGGCGTCGGCCGCGCCGGTGAAGTTCTTCGACGCCACCACCTGGGACGTGAGGTCGGCGTGGGTGCTGTCGACGCCCGTGTCGAGGACGGCGACCCGCACGCCCTTGCCGTCGTAGCCGGCCGCCCATGCCGCGGGGGCGCCGATCTGCGCCACGGACTTGTCGAGGGTGGCCTTGCGGACGCCGTCGAGCCAGACGTGCGCGATGCCGGAGACGGTCCGGCCGCCGTCGGTGACGGCGTCCCACAGTTCCGCCGTGTCCTGGTGCGTGGTCTGCACGGCGTCCGCGTTCAGCGTCCTCAGGTTCCGGCGCAGGGTGCCCGCGTCGCGGACGTCGGCCTTGACGGCGGTGGCGGGGCCCTTGTAGCCGACGATGACCTTCGGGCCGTTCTTCTGGGCCTTGCGGGTGGCGGACTTGTTCAGCTCGGTGATGTCGAACAGCCGCTGGTCCAGCTTGCCGGTGGCGACCAGCCGGGCCGCGTCGGCGGGTATCACCAGGGTGTGGCCGTTCGCCTTGCGTATCTGCACCGGTATGTGCTCGCGGCCCTCGGCCCGGTCCAGGCCGACGATCCGCCCCTTGGCGTCCACGGAGACCCGGTCTCCGGTGATCAGGGTGATGCGGTGATGGGACGTCAGCTTCGCGGGGCCGCTCGGGCCCTGCTCGGGCTTCGCGCTCGCCGGGCTGGTCAGACCCGCCGCGAGGGCGATGGCGGCAGCGGTGGCGACCGCCGCCGCACCGGCTCTCTTCACTTGTCTGCGCAAAACTCTTCCCCTGGAGTCGATGAACCGAGCGAATTCCTCGCTCACCCGGTCGAGGGCGCTCTCGTACACGCGTGCGTGCACCCCCCGGATCACGCAGTATGCCGGGGGGTGATCGGCCGCCTCAAGGGAGTACCTCGTCACGAGTCGGCCATAAAGACGACTTCGCCGTGAACATCTCCCACGGAACCGGGGACCGCGGTGAGCCGGCGCCCTCGACCGCTAGGAGCCGGCGTTCTCCTTCACCGTGATGCGCCCCTTCCTGATCGTCGCCACCCGGGGGGCCTTGGCCGCGATGGCCGAGTCATGGGTGACCATGACGAAGGTCAGCCCCTGTTCCTTCCAGGTCCGTTCGAGCACGTCCATGATCTCGTCGCGCATCGACTCGTCGAGGTTCCCGGTCGGTTCGTCGGCCAGCAGCACCTTCGGCCGCTTCACCAACGCCCGCGCGATCGCGACGCGCTGCTGCTGACCGCCCGACAGTTCCCCGGGCAGATGCCCGAGCCGCTCGCCGAGCCCCACCGAGTCCAGCGCCTCGGCGGCACGTTCCCGCCGCTCCTTGGTCTTGATGCCGAGGGGCACGAGGGCGGTCTCGACGTTCTCCTGGGCGTTCAGCGTGGGGATGAGGTTGAAGCTCTGGAAGACGAAGCCGATGCTCTCGCTGCGCACCCGGGTCAGCCGCGCCTCGGGCAGCCGGGCCAGGTCGGTCCCGTCGAGGACGATCTCGCCGGAGGTGGGCCGGTCGAGGCCGCCCAGCATCTGGAGCAGTGTCGACTTGCCGCCGCCGGTGGGGCCCTGGATAACCAGCCGGTCGCCGTCGGCTATCACGAGGTCGACGCCGTCCAGCGCGCGCACGGCGGCCTTGCCCCGGCTGTAGTGCTTGGTGACGACTTTGAGTTCGTACATGGTGGTGCAACTCCCGGTATGCGTAGGGATGGTGGCCGGTGCGCGAGACAGCCGGGCAGGCGCGGTGCGCACCGAGTGCGCGCGGAAGGCCGCGCGACCTGCCGCGGCGGGACCGCGGCCGCGCCGCGGTTCGCGGCTACTCCACGCGCCGCAGTGCGTCCGCCGGCCGCAGGCGCGAGGCCCGCCACCCGCCGAACGCGCCGGCGACGAGCCCACCGGTCACGGCCAGCGCGACGGCGAGCGCGATGGTCGCGACGCTGACGGGGGCCGACAGGGCGACGTCGAGCGTGCGGGCCGCGGCCTGCCTCGCCGGGCCACCGCCGAAGCCGCCGCCCGGTCCGGCCGGTCCGCCCCCGGCGCCGCCGAGTTCGGCCTGCAGCGTCGGGCTGATCGCGGTGACGGCGTACGCCCCCGCCAGCCCGAGCGCGATCCCGAGCGCGCCGCCGACCAGTCCGGTGACGACGGCCTCGCCGACCACCTGCCGGGTCACCCGCCCGGACCGCCAGCCGAGCGCCTTCAGCGTGCCGAACTCCCGCACCCTGCGCGACACCGCCGAGGACGTGAGCAGCCCGGCGACCAGGAAGGCGGCGACCAGTACGACGATCGACAGCCACCGGCCGACGCTGCCGGCGAGGTCGGAGGCGGTCGACAGGGAACCGGAGACGGTGTCCGCGAGGTCGGCGGAGGTCGTCACGGTCGTACCGGAGATGTTCTTCTGGATCTCGGACTTGACGGCGTCGATCCGCTGGGAATCGGTCGCCTCGACGTAGATGGTGGTGACTTCGTCCGCCGAGTCGCTGAGCGTCTGCGCCTGCTGGAGGGGGATGTAGAGGTCGGCCGCCGCGTCGCCGCTGTCCGGGGTGGCGATGCCGATGACCTCGTACTTGACGTTCTTGATGGTGACCGTGTCGTCGACGGCCAGCTTCTTCTCCTTGGCGTAGGAGGCGTCGGCGACCGCCATCTTCGCGTCGGTCTCGGCGGCTTCGAACGTCCGGCCGCTGGTGATCTTCGAGGAGGTCAGCGGGCCGAGGCCGGGCTCGGTGACGTCGGTGCCGAAGACGGAGTAGCTGTCGACGCCGAAGTCCGCGCCGCCGCCCTGGACCCGCCCTTCGGTGGGAGGTCCGGACGGCCGGTCGCCGCCCTGCTGGAACTCACCGCGGGTGAACTCCCCGCTGACCTTGAGGACCTGGAGGCTCAGGCCGCCGACCGCGTTCGCGACGCCGTCCTGCGAGCCGACCTTCGTGACCGTGGAACTCGCCAGGGTCTCGAAGCCCCGGACCATGACCCGGTCGCTGCTCTGCTCCTCGCCGGAGTCGCTGTCGCGCGCGTCGAACCGGAACCGCGGTCCCTGAGCCTGCCCTTCCTCGGCGGGGTCGGCGGCCTTGGTGACGGTCATGTCGGTGCCGAGGCCGTACAGCGACTGCAGGATCCTGTCCTGCGCCTGCCCCATGCCGGACGACACGGAGTTGACGACGATGACCAGCGCGATGCCCAGCGCGAGACCGGAGGCGACGACGAGGGCCGCCCTTCTGCGGCGGCGCAGTTCGCGCCTCAGGTAGGTGAAGAACATGGACGCAAGCTAGGGACGCACCGTGATGACCGAATAAGGCGGCGATAAGAGGAGGATGAGAAGCTTCGCGGGCGTCGGCGGGAAAAGGCGAAGGCCGCCCGGAGCGGGCGGCCTTCTTCTTCGAACGGGTGCGAGGAGCGCGGGTCAGACGGCGGAGCCGGCCTTCCACTCCGCCCAGCTCATGTTCCAGCCGTTGAGGCCGTTGTCCGGTGCGATGGTCTTGTCGCCCGTGTTCTGGACGACCACGACGTCACCGACGATCGAGTTGCTGAAGAACCACGCGCCCTCGGTGTTCGGGTCGCCGGCGCCCTTGGTGTCGTTCAGGCCGATACAGCCGTGGCTGGTGTTGACGCTGCCGAAGATGGAGTCGTCGCCCCAGTAGTTGCCGTGGATGAAGGTACCGGAGGTCGACAGGCGCGCGGCGTGCGGCACGTCCTTGATGTCGTACTCGCCCTTGCCGTCGTCGTCGGTGAAGCCGACCGTCGCGCCGTCCATCCGGGTCTCCTTGAACTTCTCGGAGATCACCATCTGGCCCTCGTACGTCGTGTTCTCGGGGGCGCCGGCGGAGATCGGGATGGTCTTGACGACCTTGCCGTCCTGCGTGACCTTCATCTGCTTGGTCTCCGCGTCGACGTAGGAGACCTGGTTGCGGCCGATGGTGAAGGACACCGTCTTCTGCTGGACGCCGTAGACGCCCTCGGCGCCCTCGACGCCGTCGAGCGCCAGCTTCAGCGTGACGGTCGAGCCTTCCTGCCAGTAGTCCTCGGGGCGGCAGTCCATGCGGTTGGCGTTGAACCAGTGGCAGGCGACCTCCTGGCCGCCGCTGGTGGTGACGGTGATGCCCTTCTGGACGTCCGCCTTGTTGGTGATCGCCTTGTCGAAGTTGATCGAGACCGGCATGCCGACACCGACGGTGGTGCCGTCGTCCGGGGTGAACGAGCCTATGAAGCTGTTGTCCGGGGAGACCGTGGTGAAGGACGCGTTCTCGTGGGCCTTCAGGCCCTTGGCGTCCTTCGCGGTCACGGCGATCTTGTAGCGCGTGGAGCGCTCCAGCTGGCCGCTCGGCTTCCAGCTGGTCCTGTCGGCGGAGATCTCGCCCTCGACGGCACCGCCGTCGGCCGTCGTCATCGTCACCTCGGTGAGCGTTCCCTTGCTCACCGTGACGGCCGCCGAGTTGTTGATGGAGGCGTTGGCCGAGCCGTCCTTGGGCGTGATCTTGATCTGGGCCTCTGACGTCTTCTGCGCGGCAGCCTCGTCGACCTTGGACTGCGAGCTGTCGTTGCCGCCGTTCCCGGCGGCCTCTCCTTCGCCGCTGGAGCACGCCGAGAGCACCAGTACGCCACCGAGCAGTACGGACGCGACCGTCAGGCCCCTGCGCCGCTTACTGTTCGTCATCACACGCTTCTCCATCGTTGCCGAATCCCCAGAACCCCGCGAGTCCCGTTCAGAGTCCTCATCAACCAATTCCAACGCTACGACCGGTTCATCCCGTTCCATATTCCTTCCGCGTGTGGGCCACGCCACGTCCGCGGCGCCGGTGGCCCGTGGTGCGGGTGTCGAACCGTGCGCCCTGTGAGACGAGTGAACCCCGGGCCGTGGTTGCCGCCCGGGGTCACGATTTCCCCAAGCCGCGTCAATGGACCCGCTCTTCCTCTTCCTCTTCGTCCACATCATCCTCGTCAAGATCCCAGTCCGGTGCGTCGGGGTCGTAGTCCACCTGCTCGCTGCTCCAGGAAGCCTGCTGGAGTTCGATCCCGGGCACCTCGCTCACCAGGTCGAACGGGTCGACGAGATACGCGAGTGCCTCCGCGGTGTCTTCCGTCACAGCGCTCTCGGCGTGTACCCGCTCCTCGGCCGGCATATCGGCGTCCTCGGAGATCCGCCGCTGTGCCGCCCGGGTCACGGCCCCCGCGTCGTCGACCTGGAGGACGAGTTCCACCCGAAGGCGTACAAAACCTACTGTCTCTGGAGTGCTCATGCCCGGAGCGTACGGCCACGGACCCCCGGACTTTCCCACGACCCGCGGCTTTCACTAGCATCGCCCCACACGGCCAATTCGCCGACGTCACAAGGGGATCGATATTCCGTGTCATCCGCTCGCCGTCCGTTGCTGACCGCCACCGCCGCGGGCACCCTGCTGGGGGCCCTCTGGTTCGTCCCCTCCGCCAACGCGACCTCGGACGGGCCGGTAAGAGAGCAGGCCATGACGGTGACGACGCATGTCGGAGCCGCGACCACGGACGCCGGCCCGGCCAGGGATTCCGATGCGGTCGCCGTCACGGACACCGTGACCCGGACGGGGACCGGAGCGGCGATATCAGGGACCGCCGGAACCGCCGGGACCCGTCTCGCGGACACCGGCAGCTTCGACAGCACGCCCTACGTCTTCGGCGGCGCGCTCTGCCTCACGCTGGGCGCCGGATTCGTCGCGTACTCGGTGCGCCGCGAGCGCCTCGGGTTCTGACGCGGCACCACGTCAGGGGCGCCGGGAGCTCACTTGACGCGCTCCGGCCTGCGACCCATAGTCCGATCATGAACAGATCATCGGGTACGCGGATGCGCGTCACGCTTGCCGTGAGTGCGCTGTCGCTCGCCCTCATCACGGGTTGTGCCGAGAGCGGTCCGGCCGACTCCAAGGACACCAAGGGGTCGGGCTCCTCGGACGGCACGACCGCCGAGAAGGCGCTCAGCGCCGCCGAGTTGAAGAAGCTGATCATCGCCCAGGGCGATGTCGAGGGGTACAAGGTCGGGGCCACCGACTCCTCCTTCCCGAGCTCCAAGAGCGAGGTGAAGGTCGACAAGGCGGAGTGCGAGCCCCTCGCCTTCGCCATGGCCGGGCTCGCGCCGGGTGACTCGTCCGCCGCGGCGAGCGGCACGGCCACCGAGGAGAAGAAGCCGTCGGACACCGCCTCCGACTCCCTCGAGGACCTGACCTCGGGTGAGATGGAGGACGCGTTCACCGACGCCATGAGCATCAAGATGGTCGTCGTGGGCCTGTCCTCCTACGGGGGCGACGGCGCCGAGAAGACGTTCAAGTCCGTCTCCGACGCGGTCGCGGGCTGCGCCGGCGGCTTCACCATCGCCGCGCAGGGCAGCGAGCAGAAGCTCACCGGGATCGCCGCGGTGAAGGCGTCCGGCACCGGCGACAAGTCGGTGCGGTTCACCGCCGCCGGCGCGACGGAGGAGTCGGGCGGCGAGGAGGTCAAGGTGCTCACCGAGGTGGTGCGGCACGGCGGCACCATCGCCACCTACTACTCCATCGACTTCGGCACGATGCTGACGGGCGAGGAGCCCGAGATGCCGGCGCCCGTCATCGACGCGCAGGCCGCCAAGCTGAAGTGACCCACGGGGCCCCGCCGTCGTCGTACCGCGGGGCCCGGTGCGTCCTCCCACGAGCGGTCACGGCGACGGCCGGGCCACCGTCACCGCAGCGGGCCGGTGACCGCCTCCGCCGCCGCGACCAGATGTCCCTCGCGTACGAAGACGTCCGCCGCCGCGAGGTCGGGCGCCAGGAAGCGGTCCGGCCCCGGGCCCGCCACACCGGCGGCCCGCACCGCGTCGATGACCGCCCGTGAGGCCGGTGCCGGCTCCAGTCCCTCGCGCAGTTCGACGGCGCGGGTGGCGGCGTACAACTCGACGGCGATGACCCGCGCGAGGCCGTCCACGGCCGTGCGCAGCTTGCGCGCCGCCGACCAGCCCATCGACACGTGGTCCTCCTGCATCGCGGAGGACGGGATGGAGTCCGCCGACGCCGGAACGGCGAGCCGCTTCAGCTCGCTCACCAGCGCGGCCTGCGTGTACTGGGCGATCATCAGCCCGCTGTCCACCCCGGCGTCGTCGGCGAGGAACGGCGGCAGCCCGTGGCTGCGGTTCTTGTCCAGCAGCCGGTCGGTACGCCGCTCGGCGATCGACGCGAGGTCGGCGGCGGCGATCGCGAGGAAGTCCAGCACGTAGGCGACCGGGGCGCCGTGGAAGTTGCCGTTGGACTCGACCCGGCCGTCCGGGAGGACGACGGGATTGTCGACGGCGGAGGCGAGTTCGCGGTCGGCGACGAGGCGGGCGTGGGCGAGCGTGTCGCGTCCGGCGCCGGCGACCTGGGGCGCGCAGCGGACCGAGTAGGCGTCCTGGACGCGGGGCGCGTCGCCCTGGTGATGGCCCGTCAGGCCGGAACCCTTGAGCACGGCCAGCATGTTGGCGGCGCTGGCGGCCTGACCGGGGTGCGGGCGGATCGCGTGCAGCTCGGGGGCGAGGACCTTGTCGGTGCCGAGCAGGGCCTCCATGGACAGGGCCGCGGTGATGTCGGCGGACTTGTAGAGGGTGTCGAGGTCGGCGAGGGCCATCAGCAGCATGCCGAGCATGCCGTCGGTGCCGTTGAGCAGGGCGAGGCCCTCCTTCTCGCGCAGTTCGACGGGTGCGATGCCGTGCGCGGCCAGCAGCTCGGCGGCGGGCCGCACGACCCCGTCCGGACCTTCGGCGTCCCCTTCGCCCATCAGGGTGAGGGCACAGTGCGACAGGGGCGCGAGGTCGCCGGAGCAGCCGAGCGAGCCGTACTCGTGGACGACGGGGGTGATGCCGGCGTTCAGCAGGTCCGCCATGGTCTGCGCGACCTCGGGGCGCACACCGGTGTGCCCGGAGCAGACGGTCTTCAGCCGAAGGAACATCAGCGCCCTGACGACCTCGCGCTCGACGGCCGGTCCCATGCCGGCGGCGTGCGAGCGGACGATGTTGCGCTGGAGCTGGGTGCGCAGTTCCTGGCCGATGTGCCGGGTCGCGAGGGCGCCGAAGCCGGTGGAGACGCCGTAGACCGGGTCGGGCTTGGCCGCCAGGGCGTCCACGATCTCGCGGGCCGCGGCGAGGGCGGCCACCGCCTCGCCGGAGAGCTCGACGCGGGCGTCGGCGCGCGCCACGGCGAGAACGTCGGACGCGGTGACCCCGGACGTTCCCACCACCACAGTGTGCATATCCATATTCAGGAGCGTACGCAGTGAATTCAAGGATGTCACGAGTGCGGGTGGGATGTGCCCCTTACCACCCGTACCCCCTCACCACCCGATGCGCCTGACGCCGGGCGCCGGCAGCCACCCGGGCACGCCACGCTCTACCGGGGCCGGCGCGCTCAGTCGCGGCCGCGGAAGCGGCGGCGTTCGCCGGCGGCGCCCTCGGGGGGCGCGTCCGCGAGGCGCACGACAGGGTCGTCGGGACCCTCCCGGCCGGCCACCACCGCCTTGGCCGCGCGGACGCCCTTGGCCCGGTACTGGGCGGCGTCCGCCAGCCGGAACAGCCGACGGGCGGATCGGACCTGGCCGATCGGGTCCTCGGTGGACGCGACGCCGCAGGCCACACCGTCGCCCAGCTCCAGCTCGGCGGCGCGGCGGCACAGCTCGTCGGCGACCTTGACGACGTCGTCGGCGGGCGGGCCGACGGCGAGCAGGCAGAACTCGTCACCGCCGAGGCGGGCCGCGAGGGTGCCGGGCAGCATGGCGCCGCACAGCGAGAGCACGGAGCCGAAGCGTTCGAGGAGGCGGTCGCCGACGGCGTGCCCACGGGTGTCGTTGACGCGCTTGAGACCGTTGAGGTCGCAGACGACGAGACTCACCACGACCCCGTCCCTACGGTGCCGCTCGACGGCCTCCTCCAGGCGCATGTCCACGGCGCGACGGTTGGCGAGACCGGTCAGGGAGTCGGTGAACGCGAGCTTCCGGGCCTCCTCCAGCCGCTCGGTCTGCGCGATGCCGGCGGCGACGACGGCGGCCAGCACCGTGGCGAAGTCGGCGTCGCCGCGATCGAAGACGGGGGCGCCCAGGGGCCGGGCGACGTAGAGCTCGCCCCAGGCGCGGCCGTGCAGTACGACGGGGGCGACGACGCAGCAGCCCCGGCCCCTGCGCCGCAGGGCGGCGACGCGCTGATGGCAGAAGCCGGCGCTGTCCGCGGTCGGTCCCTCGGCGGTCTCCACCCAGGCGTCGGGCTCACCACCGCCCGCCCACTTCTCGTGCAGGAACTCGGTGATCTCGGCGAACTGATGCACCGGGTAGGTCTCGTCCTCCGGGAACTCCTCCTCGTCCGCCACGCGCTCCCCCACGTTGACGAGCACGCGCAGCCGCCCGAGGTCCCGCTCCCACACCGAGAGCGCCGCGAAGCTCCCGTCCAGCGCCCGGCACGCCCCGAGCGCGGCGGCCCGCCACGAGTCCCGCACCGACTGCGCCGCGGCCATCCCCTGCGCCAACGCCACCACAGCCGCGAGCCGACTCTCCACACCCATTCCTCCAGGCTAGGGAGGTTCCGGATGAATGGGGTTGTTTGCGGAGCGGTGGGGTGAGAGGCCCCCACCGGCACGAGCGGCGGGGACACGTCGCCCCGGGCCGCCTCGACAGCGGATCACCCGACCGCCACGACCGCCGGGGGGCGCCGCGCGGCGCGTTCACCGGACCGGCGCGTTCACCGGACCGGCGCGCGACCGCCGGAGCAGCACCACACGGCACGTCCACCTCACCCGAGCAACCGCCGGAGCAACACGACACGGCACGTCCACCTGACCGGTGCGACGCGGCGCACCCGCCCAGCCCGCGACGCGTCCGTCACTCGCCCGGCCACTCGGGCCTGCGCTTCTCGTTGAAGGCCGCGACGCCCTCCGCCCGGTCACCCGAGAACGCCACCGAGCGCCACGCCGCGTCCTCGACCTCCAGTCCCGCCGACAGGTCCAGTCCGTGCCCCAGTCGCAGGGCCCGCTTGGCGGCGCGCAGGCCCACCGGGGAGTTCGCGGCGATCCGGGAGGCCAGCGCGAGCGCCTCCTCCCGGTCCCGTCCCTCCTCCACGAGCACGTCCACCAGCCCCAGCTCGCGCGCCTCGGGCGCCTCGACGCGCCGCGCGGTGAAGATCAGCTCGGCAGCCCTCGCCGCCCCGACGCGCCGCGGCAGCAGCTGTGTGCCGCCGCCTCCGGGAATCACCCCCACGGACACCTCCGGCAACCCCACCACCGCCGTACCGTCCGCCACGATCACATCGCACGACAGCGCCAGTTCGAACCCGCCCCCGAGCGCGAACCCGTGCACCGCCGCCACGGTCGGCACCGGCAGTTCGAGCACGCCGGTGTACGCCCCCCGCGCCACCGGCCGCTGCCGGACGAGCTCCGCGTCACTGAGCGAGTTCCGCTCCTTGAGGTCGGCTCCCACGCAGAAGGCCCGCTCATGCGTCGACGTCACCACGACCGCCCGCACCGCCCGGTCCGCGCCGAGCGCCGCGCACGCCGCGCCGATCGACCTGGCCATCTCCGTGGACACGGCGTTCATGGCCTTGGGCCGGTCCAGCGCCAGCTCCGCGACATGCCCGTCCCCGTGCCGCCGCACCAGCACGAACTCCCCGAACCGCTCCTCGCTCATGACACCCTCCCGGTTAACGCGGGTTAACAAGACTCGACGATCATTCCAGCCCAGCCCCGCCGGGGGAAGGCCGGTCCCTGGCGCGCCCGGGTTCCCGGATCACCCTCCGACACCCCGTTCGAGTGACATACCGCCCGACTCACTCCCCCGCCCCGGCGCGAGCGCATAGCGTGCGAGCGCCATGGCGCACCGGGGGGGCGCAGGGGCATCGGGGAGGAACCGGCATGAGGACCGACACGCCGACGGGCGTCCCGTCGAGAAACGGCCAACGGAACGGCCAGGGAAGCACCACCCAGGGAAGCGGCCAGGGTGGCGCCGCGAAGGACGGCCAGGGGAGCACGCCGAAGGACGCCCAAGCGGGCCCGCGGAGGGACGGCAAGGGGGGCCCGCAGAGGGACGGCCGGCGAATCCCGAAGGGAGACGGCCAGGGCGGCACCTCACAGCGCACCCAGGGCGGCACCCAGCGGAAGAATCAGGGAAGCGCCCAGCAGAACGACCGGGAGAGCGCCCCGGGGAACGCCCAGGGAAGCACCCCGAGGACCGGTCCCGGAGACCGGCACCCGGAACCGGTGGACAGCCAGAACGCCGGTAGCGCGGTCGCCGGGGAGGACGGCCGCCCGAGCACACCGGAGGACGGCCAGGGAAGCACCCAGGAGAACGGTCACGGAAGCCCCCGGGGCGGCCACCAGGAAAGCACCCCGGCGGAAGCCCTTCGCACCCGTCTGAAAACCGCCCCGGCGATCGCCGTGCCCACCAGCCGTGCGGCAAGCACGCCGATCGACCCACCCACCACCCCTGCAGCCGCCCCGGACAGCACCCGGCCCACCAAGCCCACAACCGGCCGGGACCACACCAGGCCCACCACCGGCCCCACAACGGGACCTGACCGCAACAAGCCCACCACCGGCCCCACAACCGGCCCGGACCACACCACACCCCCCAGGCCGACAAGCGGCCCGCGCAACACCCCGCCCACTGAATCCACCGAATCCGCCCGATCCACCGAATCCAAGGTCGCCCCCGGCAACACCCCACCCGCCGAACCCGCCAGATCCGCCACCCCCGGCAACGGGCGGCTGAACAGTCAGGGCAACGACGCGACCCAGCGCGGCTCCCGCCCGTCACCGAGCACGCAGCCCCGCGACGGCGCCCTCGGCGCGCCCGACGCCCCCGACGCCGGAGAGGCCGAGCCGCCCGCCACCGCGCCCCAAGGCGCCTGGAGCGCCGGCAGTCGTGGACGGCACCGTCGGCCCCGGACCCGCAAGATCCTTCTCCTCGCGGCGGGCGCCCTCGCCCTGGCCTCCGGTTTCCTGAGCCTCGTGCACCTGGCGCCGGACTCCGGGCTCGGCGGCGGCAGCGGAACCAGGGCGGCCGGACCCACCCCGGACTCGGCGGTCAGCAGCGAGCAGGCCGCGAACACCTCCGCGCCGGTGACCCCCGGCACCGGTACCGCGGGGCCCTCCGCCTCCGGCCCGCTGAGCGGACCAGGCACGCCTCACGCGCACGGCATGACGCCCACCGCGCCCGGTTCTCCGCGTGCGTCCGCACGGACCGACGCACACGTCCCGGGCACGGGTACAGGCACGGACACGGGTACGACCATCCCGGACGCCTCGAACGCTCCCGGCGTGCCGACGGCCCCGCAGCCCCCCACAGGAACCGGCGGCACGGGCCACACCCCACCGCCCCCGCGCCCGCCCACCGCGAGCCCGGCCCCCGCGCCGACACCGGCTCCGAGCGCCCCGGCCCCACCGCCCGACCGGCCCGTCCTGTGCGTGCCGGTCCTCGACCTGTGTCTGGGGTCCCTCACCCAGGGGTGAGCCGAGGTCCCGCTACAGCGCGCCGTCCCGCCGCGTGAGCAGCCACGGCTCGACCACGCCCAGCCCGCGCACCGGTCGCTGCCACATCGGCTGGAGCCCGAAGCGGTACGCCGGCGGCTCCTCGCCCTCCTTCTCGGCGGCCGCCGCGGCCTCGGCCGCCTCCGCCTCGGAGGCGGGAGCCTCACCGCTGCGGATCAGCTCCTCGGCGAAGGCGCTGTCGACCAGGACGGCGTCCCGTGGCGCTATGGACGTGAGCCGAGAGGCCAGGTTCACCGTCGTCCCGAAGACGTCGCCCATACGGGTCGTGACCGTGCCGAAGGCGATGCCGACGCGCAGTTCGGGCATCGTCTCGTCGTTCGCGAGGGTCTCGATGAGCCGCAGCGCGATGTCGGCGGCGACCCCCGCGTCGTCCGCGGCGTAGAGCACCTCGTCGCCCAGGGTCTTGATCAGTCTGCCGCCCCGCGCCGCGACCAGATCGGCCGCCGTGGTCTCGAAGGCCTCGACCAGCTCGCCGAGTTCCTCCTCCTCCAGGCGGCGCGTCAGCCGTGTGAACCCGACCAGGTCGGCGAAGCCGACGGCCAGCCGCCGGTCCACCATCTCCTCGTCGTCGCCCGCCTGTACGACCCGTCCGGTCGCGGCGGCCAACTGGCGCCGCCAGACGTAGACGAGGAACTCCTCCAGCTCCGGCAGGAGCAGCTCGATGAGGGGGTAGGTCACCTCGGTGCGGGTCATGCCGGGCTCGGGCGGCTCGGTCAGGCCCTCCAGGAAGGAGTCGATCTGCCACTCCGCGAGCCGGGCGGTGGTCTGTCCGGTGGAGCGGGCCACCTGCACGGCCATCGCCTCGCTGAGCAGCCCCGCCTCGACCAGACCCGCCAGGCGCCGCAGCGCCAGGACGTCCGCCTCGGTGAGCGCCTTGGCCTGGCCTATGTCGGCGAAGCCCATGGCGCGCCAGAAGCGGGAGGCCAGTTCCATGGACACGCCGGCGCTACGGGCCGCCTGGAACGGTGTGTAGCGCCGCTCGGCGCCCAGGATGAGCCCTTCGAGCCGCAGGGCGAGCGGGTCCTCGCCGGAGTCGGCGCCCTGCGGGTCCGTGCCGGAGCCCGTGTCGTCGACGGTCACGCCTGCTGCCCTTCCGATCTGCCGCGGTCAGGTATCGACCGGCCCCAACTTTACGTCAGCTGTGCCCCAGGTCACTCCCTCCGGCACCGCGGTCAAACCCCCCTCAAGTGCACGATGTCACCGGCACCGACCGGTTCCTGCATGCCCGCCTCCGTCGCCAGCACCAACCGGCCGTCGCCGTCCACCGCGACCGCCTCGCCGACGATCGACCGGTCTCCCGGCAGTTCGGCGCGGACCACCCTCCCCAGCGTGGCGCACCCGGCGGCATACGTCTCCTGCAAGCCGCTGGACACCGGGTCGCCCCCGGCGGTCCGCCACCGCCGGTACCACTCCTCCAGCGACCGCAGCACGGCCCTCAGCAGCGGGTCCCGGTCCGTGTTCACCGCCCCGGCGAGCGCCAGCGAGCCCGCTGTCGGCACCGGCAGCTCGTCCTCACGCAACGAGACGTTCAGGCCCACGCCGATGACCACGCCGTCGTCCCCCGCCCGCTCGGCGAGGATGCCACCGGCCTTGCGCTCCTCGCGGTCCACCGTCACCAGCAGGTCGTTGGGCCACTTGAGTGCCGCGTCGACCCCGGCCGCCCGCGACAGGCCCGTGGCCACGGCCACGCCGGTGAGCAGCGGCAGCCAGCCCCAGCGGGCCACCGGGACCTCCGCCGGGCGCAGCAGCACCGAGAAGAACAGGCCGGAGC
Source organism: Streptomyces sp. NPDC002309 (assembly GCF_053593375.1). NCBI lineage: Bacteria > Bacillati > Actinomycetota > Actinomycetes > Kitasatosporales > Streptomycetaceae > Streptomyces > Streptomyces sp. NPDC002309. Next base: position 96,127 of record NZ_JBSFCI010000031.1, read on the forward strand.
GCGGCGGGGCCGTCCACTGCCGGTCGAGGCGGCCCCGCCCGGCGGTCTGCTCCTCGGCGATCAGCACCGCCCCCTCCGCGGCCCGGCCCTCGACGGCCCGGGCCACCAGGTCGGAGTTGGTGGAGCCGGTCCGCTGCACCACGTGCACCTCGGACCACAGGCCCCCCTCGCGCACGAGTGCCTTGCGCAGGGCCGCGGGGTTCAGCGGCGGCCGGTCCAGATCGGTCCAGCGGTTGCTCGGGTCTGAGGAGTCTCGGGGCGTCATGCAAGCCACCCTAGGTGTGGTAAACGCCGCACTGCCGATCGGTGGGCCCCCCACTACGCTACGGATGAGTAACCGTCCCCCTTTTGAGCAGGCAGGGAGCCGCATCCCGATGTCCGAGCCGGAAGAGCGTCAAGAGCGTCAAGAGCGTCAAGAGATCGACATCCACACGACCGCGGGGAAGCTCGCGGATCTCCAGCGCCGTATCGAGGAAGCGACGCACGCCGGCTCCGCTCGCGCCGTCGAGAAGCAGCACGCGAAGGGCAAGTTGACGGCACGTGAGCGGATCGCGCTGCTGCTCGACGAGGATTCCTTCGTGGAGCTGGACGAGTTCGCCCGGCACCGCTCCACCAACTTCGGCCTGGAGGAGAACCGCCCTTACGGCGACGGCGTGGTGACCGGCTACGGCACCGTCGACGGCCGTCCGGTCGCGGTGTTCTCGCAGGACTTCACCGTCTTCGGCGGGGCGCTCGGCGAGGTCTACGGGCAGAAGATCGTCAAGGTGATGGACTTCGCGCTGAAGACCGGCTGTCCGGTCATCGGCATCAACGACTCCGGTGGCGCCCGCATCCAGGAGGGCGTGGCCTCACTGGGGGCGTACGGCGAGATCTTCCGCCGCAACACCCATGCCTCGGGCGTGATTCCGCAGATCAGCCTGGTCGTCGGGCCCTGCGCGGGCGGCGCGGTGTACTCGCCCGCCATCACCGACTTCACGATCATGGTCGACCAGACCTCGCACATGTTCATCACCGGCCCGGACGTCATCAAGACCGTCACCGGCGAGGACGTCGGCTTCGAGGAGCTGGGCGGCGCCCGCACCCACAACACCGCCTCGGGCGTGGCCCACCACATGGCCGGCGACGAGAAGGACGCCATCGAGTACGTCAAGCAGCTGCTGTCGTACCTGCCGTCCAACAACCTCAGCGAGCCCCCGGCGTTCCCGGAGGAGGCGGACCTCGTCCTCAGCGACGAGGACCGCGAGCTGGACACGCTGGTCCCGGACAGCGCGAACCAGCCGTACGACATGCGCACGGTGCTGGAACACGTCCTCGACGACGGCGAGTTCTTCGAGACGCAGCCGCTGTTCGCGCCGAACATCATCACCGGCTTCGGCCGGGTGGAGGGCCGTCCGGTCGGTCTGGTCGCCAACCAGCCGATGCAGTTCGCGGGTTGCCTCGACATCGCGGCCAGCGAGAAGGCCGCGCGGTTCGTGCGGACCTGCGACGCGTTCAACGTCCCGGTGATCACCTTCGTCGACGTCCCCGGCTTCCTGCCCGGCGTCGACCAGGAGCACGAGGGCATCATCCGCCGCGGCGCCAAGCTGATCTACGCCTACGCCGAGGCCACCGTCCCGCTGATCACCGTCATCACGCGCAAGGCCTTCGGCGGCGCCTACGACGTCATGGGCTCCAAGCACCTGGGCGCCGACCTCAACCTGGCGTGGCCGACCGCCCAGATCGCCGTGATGGGCGCCCAGGGCGCCGTGAACATCCTGCACCGCCGCACCATCGCGGAGGCGGACGACGTCGAGGGGACGCGGGCGCGGCTGATCCAGGAGTACGAGGACGCCCTCCTCAACCCCTATGTCGCGGCCGAGCGCGGTTACGTCGACGCGGTGATCATGCCGTCGGACACCCGCAGGCACATCGTGCGCGGTCTGCGTCAGCTGCGCACCAAGCGGGAATCCCTGCCTCCGAAGAAGCACGGCAACATCCCCCTCTAGCCGATCCCGTCCAGACGACCCCGAGCTCCTGGAGCAGACATGACGATCAAGGTCGTACGGGGCAATCCGACCCCGGAGGAGCTGGCCGCCGCCCTGGCGGTGGTCCGCGCCCGCGCCGCGGCGGCGTCGGCCCTGCCGCCCGGCGCGCCCCGCCCGCGGGACTCCTGGTCCGACCCGGCCCGCCTCGCCGCCCAGCACATGCCGCCCGTGGGGCCGACGGCGTGGGCGCGCACCTACTGGCCGGCCTGAGGCACCTCCGCCGCACCCGGACGGGGCCCGGGTTCCCTCGGCCGGGGGAACCCGGGCCCCGTCCGTTCAAGTTGAGTACGCGTACTCAGGCGCCGCCCGGCACCGCCGACCGACGATCGACGGCATGCTGTGGTCCGACCCGGAGAACGAGCCGCCGAAGGAACTGCGCGACATGCAGGTGATGTTGTGGCGGCTGGGCGTTCTCATGGCGCTGGCCATGGTTCTCGCGATGATCGTGATCGGCCTGGGATGAGCCGTTCGGAGTACGCCGATACGCTGGCCGCATGACTGATCAGCCGCACCGCCGACTCGTGCTCGCCTCCCAGTCCCCCGCCCGGCTCGGACTGCTGCGGCAGGCCGGACTCGCCCCCGAGGTGATCGTGAGCGGCGTCGACGAGGACGCCGTGACCGCGCCCACGCCCGCGGAGCTGGCACTCGCGCTCGCCGAGGCCAAGGCATCCGTCGTGGCCGCCCGGCCCGACGTGAAGGGTGCCCTGGTGATCGGCTGCGACTCGGTGCTCGACCTGGACGGCGAGGCGCTCGGCAAACCGGCCGACGCCGCGGAGGCCACGGCGCGCTGGAAGGCGATGCGCGGCCGGGCCGGCACCCTCCAGACGGGCCACTGCGTCTACGACACCCTGAGCGGGCGGTACGCCTCCGCCACCGCCTCCACGGTCGTCCGTTTCGGTGACCCCACCGACGAGGAGATCGCCACGTACGTCGCCTCCGGCGAGCCGCTCCACGTCGCCGGCGCGTTCACCCTCGACGGCCGCTCCGCGCCGTTCATCGACGGCATCGACGGCGACCACGGGAACGTGATCGGCATCAGCCTGCCCCTGGTCCGCCGTCTGCTGGCGGAACTGGGCGTCGGGATCACGGAGCTGTGGGCGCCGGTGGAGGGCTGACCGGGGCGTCGGTGACGGGGGAGACGCCCTGCGGCGGCCTCCCCGCCCCGTCCGGGTCGTCGGCGTCGTCCGCCGCCTTCCGGGACGCGGGCCGCTCGTGGCCGTCGTACGTCATCAGGAGCAGCACGACGAGGCCCATCGCGACCATCAGGAACAGGAACGCGTCCGAGCCCACCAGCCCCCAGGAGACCGCCCCCAGCACGCCGTGCACCACTGCCACGCTGATCAGCAGGACACGCCCGAGCCCGGCCGGGGCGCGGTCGCGCACGGCGACCCGAAGGGCGATCACGCCGCACAGGGCGAAGTAGAGCCCGAAGAGCACGCCGCCGATCTTCGAGGACAGGGACATCACGTCCGGGTCGAGACCCGCCAGGGACATGTCCTGGTTGTCGACCATCATGCCCATGATCCACTGCAGCGCCGCGATGCCGAATCCCTCGGCGACGAGCACGAGCGCCACGATCCACGCCACCGGCCTGCGCACCACCGGTCCCCACCCACTTTCGGCCGCCGTACCGCCACACGGGGCCATTACCCCGAGTACGTCCGAGTACATCGCGCACGCTACTAACGGGTAAACCGCGGGACAAGGGTTGCGCCGTAGGCAAAGAATCATTGGGCCATTCGTAGGGACTCGACAAAGAATCGGAGTGGGGCGCGGCACGCTCTCACAGAGACCTTGGCCACATGGGAGGGCTAGGGTTTCCCGGAGGAGTCCTGGGTGCCGCGCTGCGACAAGGGATTTCGTAGGTCGAGCAAGCCTCGCATCACGCTCCGTGTGGGCAAGCTCACCAGTGGGGACGGGTCGAAGTGCCGTGTCGGCAGTCCCTAAACTCGGCTTGTTTCAAGGAGGGAGCCTCAATCGTGCGCAAGGTGCTCATCGCCAACCGTGGCGAAATCGCTGTCCGCGTGGCCCGGGCCTGTCGGGACGCCGGTATCGCGAGCGTCGCCGTCTACGCCGAACCGG
>NZ_JBSFCI010000032.1:0-28104 GCF_053593375.1 Streptomyces sp. NPDC002309
CGCAGCCGGGGTCCGTGGCTCCCCATTCCCCCAACTCCACCAAGTGGTAGCGCGGGCCTCCTCGGCAGACGTCCGACCGGCCGTGCTCCGACGGATGCGGCCGACGTACAGCTGGTCGGTGGTGTACCGCCAACGCAGGGTGAGCCCCGGGGCCGCCGGGAGGGGCGCCGTGAGCCGGTGCCAGGCGCGGCCCGACCAGCCGGTGACCCGTCCGGACGGGTGCTCCTCGGGTTCCTCGCCGCGCCGGTCGGTGGTGAACGGCACCGGCTGCCAGACCGTGCCGCCGTCCGTGGAGGACTCCAGTACCAGTCCGTCGGCGGCGGGTTCGGTGTCCCACCACAGGGCGCCGCGCAGCCGTGCCCCGCCCGCCGACGTGTCGAGCGCGGGCAGCGTGAGCGTCGCGGTCGTGGCGTTCGCCGTCCCCGAGAACCAGGCGGTGCGGCCGTGTGCCGGGCGGACGGGCACGGCACGTGCGAGATTGTTCGCGGCGGCGACCCGGGGCGCGGAGCCCGATCGCCAACTGCGGACCGGATGAACCGAGTTGCCGAGGAGGACGAGGAACGAGTCGGTCGTCGGGTCGAGGACCAGGCAGGTGCCGGTGAAGCCGGTGTGCCCGGCGGTGCGCGGAGTGGCCATCGCGCCCATGTACCAGTGCTGGTAGAGCTCGAAGCCGAGGCCGTGCTCGTCGCCCGGGAAGGCGGTGTTGAAGTCGGTGAACATCAGCTCCACCGACTCGGGCCGCAGGATGCGCGCCCGCCCGTAGACGCCCCCGTTGAGCAGCGTCCGGCCGAGCACGGCGAGGTCCCAGGCGCAGGAGAAGATCCCGGCGTGCCCGGCGACCCCGCCGAGGCTGTAGGCGTTCTCGTCGTGCACCTCGCCCCACACCAGCCCCCGGTCCAGCCCCGACCACGGTTTGCGGGCGTCCTCGGTCGCGGCGATCCGGGGCTTCCAGGAGGCCGGGGGATTGAACCGGGTGCGGTGCATCCCGAGCGGAGCGGTGATCTCCTCACGGAGCAGCGCGTCCAGACGGCGGCCCGTGATCCGCTCCAGCACCAGCTGGAGCGAGATCAGATTGATGTCCGAGTACAGATACTTGGTCCCGGGCGCGTTGAGCGGCGCCTCGTTCCAGATGAGCCGCAGCTTCTCCTCGTAGGTCGGCGCGGTGTACAGGGGTATCCAGGCCCGGAATCCCGAGGTGTGCGTCAGCAACTGCCGTACGGTGACGTCCTGCTTGCCCGCCCCCGCGAACTCCGGCAGATACGAGGCGACCGTCGCCTCCAGCTCCAGCGCGCCCCGCTCGATCTGCTGCACCGCGAGGATCGAGGTGAACAGCTTGGACACCGAGGCCAGGTCGAAGACGGTGTCCTCGGCCATCGGGATCTGCTCCCCGGCCGGGAACTCGACCGCGGTGTCGGTCTTCTCGTCGTACGCCGCGTACCGCACGGCCGTCCCGATGGGCTCGTGCAGCGCAACGGTCCCGCCCCGCCCGGCGAGCAGCACGGCCCCCGCGTACCACGGATGCCGGGGGGAGGGTCCGAGGAAGGACTCGGCGTCGCTGACCAGACGGCGCAGATGTGAGGCGAGCAGCCCGGCGCGCTCGGGCGAGCCGTGCCGCAGGGTCGGACGGCCCGATCCGGCGGGCGCGGCGGCGGCCGGTCCCGCCGGGAAGTGTGTGAGGGCCAGAGCCCCGCCCAAGGCCATCGCCCGGAACCCCAGTTGACGGCGGCTCAGTCCGCCGCCCGTCTCTTCGCCCATCGAGGACCCTCCCGTACCCGGCTGAAAGTATCTTTCGATGACCAGCGTGCGGGGTGAAACTTTCCTGTCAGACGCGGGGGTGTGTCAATGGGGCGTGCGGCCCGGGAGCGGCCAGGCATCGATCTGACGCTGTGTCAGAAAAGGTCTTCCGTCGTCCGGGGGACTGCGGCATCCTGCGCCCATGCAGACGGAGCTGAGCAGACAACTGGGAGTCGAGCACGCCCTTTTCGGCTTCACGCCGTTCCCCGCCGTCGCCGCGGCCATCAGCCGGGCAGGCGGTCTCGGGGTGCTCGGCGCGGTCCGCTACACCGCCCCCGGCGACCTCGAACGCGACCTCGACTGGATCGAGGCCCACGCCGAGGGCCGGCCCTACGGGCTGGACGTCGTGATGCCCGCGACGAAGGTCGACGGCGTCAGCGAGGCCGAAGTGGAGGCGATGATCCCGCAGGGGCACCGGCGGTTCGTCCAGGAGACCCTCGCCAAGTACGGCGTCCCCGAACTCCCCGACGGCGAGGTGCCCGGGTGGCGCATCACCGGCTGGATGGAGCAGGTCGCCCGCACCCAGCTCGACGTCGCCTTCGACTACCCGATCCGGCTGCTCGCCAACGCCCTCGGCCCACCGCCCGCCGACGTCGTGCGGCGCGCTCACGACCGCGGCGTCCTGGTCGCCGCCCTCGCCGGCAGCGCCCGGCACGCCCGCAAGCACAAGGAGGCCGGGATCGACGTCGTCGTGGCCCAGGGCTACGAGGCCGGCGGCCACACCGGTGAGATCGCCTCCATGGTGCTCACCCCCGAGGTCGTCGAGGCCGTCGACCCGCTGCCGGTGCTCGCGGCCGGCGGAATCGGCAGCGGGGAGCAGGTGGCCGCCGCGCTGGCGCTCGGCGCGCAGGGCGTGTGGACGGGCTCCATCTGGCTGACCACCACCGAGGCCGACCTCCACTCCCGGGCCCTGACCCGCAAGCTCCTCGCGGCCGGCTCCGGCGACACCGTCCGCTCCCGCGCCCTGACCGGCAAGCCCGCCCGGCAGCTGCGCACCGAGTGGACCGACGCCTGGGACGACCCCGCGGGACCGGGCACCCTGCCCATGCCCCTCCAGGGACTCCTCGTCGCCGAGGCCGTCTCCCGCATCCAGAGGTACGAGGTCGACCCCCTGCTCGGCACGCCCGTCGGCCAGATCGTGGGCCGGATGACCAGCGAACGCGGTGTCCAGGCCGTCTTCGACGACCTCACCCGCGGCTTCGAGCGGGCCGTCGACCGCATCAACCGCATCGCCGGAAGGAGCGCCCGGTCATGAATCCCCCCACCGGCTTCTGGGCCCAGGCCACCGCCGAACCCGAGCGCGTCGTCCTCGTCGCCCCCGGCGGCGAGGAGTGGACCGCCGGGCGCCTGCACGCCGACGCCAACCGCCTGGTGCACGGCCTGCGCGCCGCCGGCCTGGAACGCGGCGACGCCTTCGCGGCCGTGCTGCCCAACGGACCGGAGGTCCTCACCGCTTATCTGGCCGCCACCCAGGCCGGGTTCTACCTGGTGCCCGTCAACCACCACCTCGTCGGACCGGAGATCGCCTGGATCGTCGCCGACTCCGGCGCCAAGGTCCTCATCGCGCACGAACGGTTCGCCGAGGCCGCCCGCCAGGCCGCCGACGAGGCCGGACTGCCGCCCGCCCGGCGGTACGCCGTCGGCACGCCCGCGGGCTTCCGGCCGTACGGCGAACTCCTGGACGGTCAACCGGAGTCACCTCCCGAGGACCGCACCCTCGGCTGGGTGATGAACTACACCTCGGGCACCACCGGCCGCCCCCGCGGCATCCGCCGCCCGCTGCCGGGCAGGCCCCCCGAGGAGTCCTACCTCGGCGGGTTCCTCGGCATCTTCGGCATCAAGCCCTTCGACGGCAACGTCCACCTGGTGTGCTCCCCGCTGTACCACACGGCCGTGCTCCAGTTCGCCGGCGCCTCGCTGCACATCGGGCACCGCCTGGTGATCATGGACAGATGGACGCCCGAGGAGATGCTGCGTCTGATCGACGCGCACCGGTGCACGCACACCCACATGGTCCCCACCCAGTTCCACCGGCTCCTGGCGCTTCCCCAGGACGTCCGGCAGTCCTACGACGTCTCCTCCATGCGGCACGCCGTCCACGGCGCCGCCCCGTGCCCGGACCACGTCAAACGCGCCATGATCGACTGGTGGGGGCACAGCGTCGAGGAGTACTACGCGGCCAGCGAGGGCGGCGGGGCCTTCGCCACCGCCGAGGACTGGCTGAAGAAGCCCGGCACCGTCGGCAGGGCCTGGCCCATCAGCGAACTCGCCGTCTTCGACGACGACGGCAACCGGCTGCCGCCCGGTGAACTCGGCACCGTCTACATGAAGATGAGCACCGGCGGCTTCGCCTACCACAAGGACGAGGACAAGACCCGTAAGAACCGCATCGGCGACTTCTTCACCGTCGGAGACCTCGGCGTCCTCGACGAGGACGGCTATCTGTTCCTGCGCGACCGCAAGATCGACCTGATCATCTCCGGCGGCGTCAACATCTACCCGGCCGAGATCGAGTCCGCCCTGCTCGCCCACCCGGCCGTCGCCGACGCCGCCGCCTTCGGCATCCCGCACGACGACTGGGGCGAGGAGGTGAAGGCGGTCGTGGAACCGGCGCCGGGCCACACGCCAGGACCGGAGCTCGCCGCCGCCCTCCTCGACCACTGCGCCGCCCGGCTCGCCGGGTACAAGCGCCCGAAGAGCGTCGACTTCATCGCCGAGATGCCCCGCGACCCCAACGGCAAGCTGTACAAACGGCGGCTGCGCGAACCGTACTGGGAGGGGCGCACCCGTCCCGTGTGAGCCACCTGGCGTCGGCCGGTCCCACCGGCCGTGCCGACGGCGGGGACGTCATCCTTCGGCCGGCCCGCGCCCGACCTTCGGCCGATCCCGCCCCCGCCGCGTCAACGGGTATGCCGGACGTGGCCTTGTCGCTTGACCTCCTCCGGTCGCGGGCCGAGGATCGTCACTCATGACGCCCGGACACGGCAGCACGGTCGACGGGGTGCTGCGGCGCAGCGCCCGCCGCACCCCGGCGCGCGTCGCGGTCGAGTACCGCGACCGCCGCTGGACGTACGAGGAGCTCGACGACGCCGTCTCCCGGGCGGCGAGCGTCCTGCTCGGCGAGGGCCTCGCCCCCGGCGACCGGGTCGGCGCCTACGGCCACAACTCCGACGCCTACCTCCTCGGCTTCCTCGCCTGCGCCCGCGCGGGCCTGGTGCACGTCCCGGTCAACCAGAACCTGACCGGCGACGACCTCGCGTACCTCGTCGAGCAGTCGGGCAGCGGGCTGGTGCTCGCCGACCCGGACCTCGCCGGCCGGCTCCCGAAGGGCGTACGGACGCTGCCGCTGCGCGACGCCGGCGACTCCCTGCTCGCCCGGCTGCCGTCGACCGCTCCCTACGACGGTCCGGAGCCGCGCGCCGAGGACCTGACGCAGCTCCTCTACACCTCAGGCACGACGGCGCTGCCCAAGGGCGCGATGATGACGCACCGCGCGCTGGTGCACGAGTACCTCAGCGCCATCACCGCCCTCGACCTCGGCGCGGGCGACCGGCCGGCGCACGCGCTGCCGCTCTACCACTCGGCGCAGATGCATGTCTTCCTGCTGCCCTACCTCGCGGTCGGCGCGACGAACGTGATCCTGGACGCGCCGGACGGCGACCGGCTCTTCGAGCTGATCGAAGCCGGGCGCGTGGACAGCCTGTTCGCGCCGCCCACCGTGTGGATCGGCCTGGCGAACCGCGCCGACTTCGCCACCCGCGACCTCGGCGGGCTGCGCAAGGCCTACTACGGGGCGTCGATCATGCCGGTGCCCGTCCTGGAGCGGCTGCGCGAGCGGCTGCCCGGGCTGGCGTTCTACAACTGCTTCGGGCAGAGCGAGATCGGTCCGCTGGCCACGGTCCTCGCACCCGACGAGCACAAGGGCCGGCCGGACTCCTGCGGCCGGACGGTGCTCTTCGTGGACGCCCGGGTCGTCGGCGAGGACGGCGAGGACGTCCCCGACGGCACTCCGGGCGAGATCGTCTACCGCTCCCCGCAGTTGTGCGAGGGCTACTGGGACAAGCCCGAGGAGACCGCCGAGGCGTTCCGGGACGGCTGGTTCCACTCCGGCGACCTCGTGGTCCGGGACGCGCACGGCTATTTCACCGTCGTCGACCGGGTGAAGGACGTCATCAACTCCGGTGGCGTGCTGGTCGCCTCACGGCAGGTCGAGGACGCCCTCTACACCCACGAGGCCGTCGCCGAGGTCGCGGTCGTAGGCCTGCCCGACGCGAAGTGGATCGAGGCGATCACCGCCGTCGTCGTCGCGCGCGGCGAGGTGACGCCGGAGGAACTCATCGCCCACGCGAGGGAGAAGCTGCCCGCCTTCAAGGCCCCGAAGCGGGTCGTCGTCGTGGACGCGCTGCCCCGCAACGCCAGCGGCAAGATCCTCAAGCGGGAGCTGCGGGACCGCTTCGGCGACGGTCCCCTCACCTCGGACGCAGATCCACGATCCGCCTGATCTTCCCCACGGACCGCTCCAGGGACTCCGGGTCGACGATCTCCACCGTCACGGACACGCCGATGCCGTCCTTCACGGCCGCCGCGATCGACCGCGCCGCGTCCTCACGCGTCCCGGCCGCGGCGTCCGGACGGGCCTCCGCGCGGACGGTGAGCGCGTCCAGCCGGCCCTCGCGGGTGAGACGCAGCTGGAAGTGCGGGGCCACGCCCGGGGTGCGGAGCACGATCTCCTCGATCTGCGTGGGGAAGAGGTTCACCCCGCGCAGGATCACCATGTCGTCGCTGCGCCCGGTGATCTTCTCGATCCGGCGGAAGGCGCGTGCCGTGCCCGGCAGCAGCCGGGTCAGGTCCCGGGTGCGGTAGCGGATCACGGGCATCGCCTCCTTGGTCAGGGAGGTGAAGACCAGTTCGCCCCGCTCGCCGTCGGGCAGCACCTCGCCGGTGACGGGGTCCACGATCTCCGGGTAGAAGTGGTCCTCGTGCACATGCAGACCGTCCTTGGTCGCCACGCACTCCTGGGCGACCCCCGGGCCGATCACCTCGGACAGCCCGTATATGTCCACGGCGTCGATCGCGAAGCGCTCCTCGATCTCGCGCCGCATCTCCTCCGTCCACGGCTCGGCCCCGAAGATCCCCACCCGCAGCGAGGTGCTCCTCGGGTCGACGCCCTGGCGCTCGAACTCGTCCAGTAAGGTGAGCATGTAGGAGGGCGTCACCATGATGACGCCGGGCTTCAGGTCCTGGATCAGCTGGACCTGGCGCGCGGTCATGCCGCCGGACGCGGGGATCACCGTACAGCCGAGCCGCTCGGCGCCGCAGTGGGCGCCGAGGCCACCGGTGAACAGTCCGTACCCGTACGCCACGTGGACCGTGTCGCCGGGGCGGGCGCCCGCCGCGCGCATCGACCGCGCCACCATGTCGGCCCACATCGACAGGTCGCCGTCCGTGTATCCGACGACGGTCGGGCGGCCTGTCGTGCCGCTCGACGCGTGCAGCCGGCTCACACGCTCCCGGGGCACGGCGAACATCCCGTACGGGTAGTGCTCCCGCAGGTCGGCCTTGGTGGTGAAGGGGAAACGGGCCAGGTCGGCGAGGGAGCGGCAGTCGTCCGGGTGGACGCCTGCCTTGTCGAACGACTCCTGGTGGAAGGGCACGTTGTCGTAGGCGTGCCGCAACTGCGCGCGCAGCCGCTCCAACTGCAGCGCCCGCAGCTCCTCGGGGCCCAGCCGTTCCCCTGCGTCCAGCAGGTCCGTCGTGTCCGCCATGGGAGACCTCTCCTCACCGACCGCGGCGATCCCGGGGGGCGACCGATCATTCGGTCGCCGTGTCGTGGATCAGTAATCCAGCCCGTCGCGCCCGACGCAAGGGCACGGCCCGGCGGACCGCGGAGGCGAAAGTCTGTTGCGCGGGTCCGTCCCGGGCACCGAGGATCCGGCCATGCCCACCTTCCCCGCCCCTGACGGAACCCGGCTCGCCTACCATCTGCGCGGCGAGGGCGCCCCCTTGGTCGTGCTGCCCGGCGGTCCCATGCGGCGTTCCGCCTACCTCGGCGACCTCGGCGGCCTCGGCGCCCACCGCCGGCTGGTCCTGCTCGACCTGCGGGGCACCGGCGCGTCGGAGATCCCGGCCGACCCGGCGACGTACCGCTGCGACCGTCTCGTGGACGACGTCGAGGCGCTGCGAATCCACCTGGGCCTGGAGCGGATGGACCTGCTCGGCCACTCGGCGGGCGGCAGCCTCGCCATGCTGTACGCCGCCCGCCGTCCCGATCGGGTGGCACGGCTCGCGCTGATCACCGCGACGCCGTGGGCGCTGGACATGCCGGCGACGACCGAGGACCGGCTGGAGGCCGCGCGGCTGCGCGAGAACGAGCCGTGGTTCGAAGATGCCTTCCCGGCGTTCGAGAAGTGGCTGCGGCAGGGCGGGGACTTCGACCCGAGGTTCATCCCGTTCTTCTACGGCCGCTGGGACGAGACCGCTGCCGCGCACGCCGCGCGGGACGAGGACGAGAGCAACGAGGAGGCCGCGGAGCGGTACGGCTCCGCGGGCGCCTGGGACCCGGTCGCGACCCGCGCCGCGCTGGCCGGACTGTCGGCCCCGGTGCTCGTGTACGCCGGCGAACTCGACGGCGGCCCCCGGCCGGAACTCGCCTGCCGTACGGCGGAGGTCTTCCCGAACGCCGAGGTGGCCGTCCAGCCGGGCGCCGGGCACTACCCGTGGGTGGACGACGCGCAGTGGTTCGCCCGGCGCACCGCGGAATTCCTCTCCGACGGCTCCTAGCGCCGCGTCGGCCGAGGTTCGCCCCGTCGCGACGCCCGGCACGCACTCTCGCCGCTCCACACGGGCGCCCCTTGACCGACGCGGCGCTGGGAAGCCCTAGGCTTCGTCCGCCGCGACCGCCACCTCCCGTGCCCACCGGTAGTCCGCCTTGCCGCTGGGGGAGCGGCGGACGATGTCCGTGACGACCAGCTGGCGGGGGATCTTGTAACCGGCGAGGCGGTCGCGGCAGTGGGTCTGGATCTCCGCGAGGGTGGGCCTGACCGCCCCCTCGCGCACCTGGACCACCGCCGCGACATGGTTGCCCCACTTCGCGTCCGGCACCCCGGCCACCAGGGCGTCGTAGACGTCCGGATGGGACTTCAGGGCCTGCTCGACCTCCTCCGGGTACACCTTCTCGCCCCCGGTGTTGATGCACTGCGAGCCACGGCCGAGGACGGTGACCACACCCTCCTCGTCGACGGTGGCCATGTCGCCGAGGAGCACCCACCGCTCGCCGTCCTTCTCGAAGAAGGTCTCGGCGGTTTTCGCCGGGTCGTTGTAGTACCCGAGCGGCACGTGGCCGCACTGGGCGACCCGGCCCACCTCGCCGACGGCCACCCCTTCGCGTGTCGCCGGATCGACCACCCGGGTACGGGAGTTGACCCGGATGCGGAAGCCCCGCCCGGGTCCGGAGTCGTCCGTCGCCGTGCCGTTGAAACCGGACTCGGACGAGCCGAAGTTGTTCAGCAGCATCACCTGCGGGAGGAGCGCCAGGAACTGCTGCCGGACCGTCTCCGACATGACCGCGCCGGACGACGACACGCTGAACAGGGCGGAGCAGTCCGTGCCCTTCAGCGGACCGGAGAGGGCGTCGATCAGCGGCCGCAGCATCGCGTCGCCGACCAGGGAGACGCTGCTGACCCGCTCCTTCTCGATGGTCCGCAGCACCTCCTCGGGCACGAACTTGCGGTGCAGTACCACCCGTTGCCCGAAGTGGAAGCCGATGAACGCCGTCAGCGTGGACGTGCCGTGCATCAGCGGGGGAGCGGGGAAGAACGTGATCCCCGATCCGCCCGCGGCGACCCGCTCGGCCAGCTCCTGCGGCGTCTTCACCGGCTCACCCGTCGGTGCCCCGCCGCCCAGGCCCGCGAAGAAGAGGTCCTCCTGGCGCCACATCACCCCCTTCGGCATGCCCGTCGTGCCGCCGGTGTAGATGATGAACTGGTCGTCCCCGGACCGCGCCGGGAAGCCACGTTCCGGGGAACCGCCGCTCTCGGCCCGCGCGAACGGCACACCGAGCGAGCCCTCGGCCCCCACCCGCACCAGATGGCGCACCCGCTCCGCCCTGGGCAGCGCCGCCGCCACCCGGTCCGCGAACTCCGCGTCGAAGACCAGGGCCGCCAGATCGGCGTCCCGGTAGAGATAGACCAGCTCCTCCTCGACATAGCGGTAGTTGACGTTCACCGGCACGATCCGCGCCTTCAGGCAGCCGAGCACCGTCTGGAGGTACTCCACGCCGTTGTAGAGATGCAGCCCGAGGTGCTCGCCGGGACGGATGCCTCGCTCCAGCAGGTGGTGACCGATCCGGTTGGCGGCCGCGTCCAGCTCGGCGTACGTCAGCCGGCGCTCCGCGCCCGTGCCGGGGTGGTCGACGTACACCAGTGCCTCGCGGTCCGGCACCACATCCACCACAGACTCGAACAGGTCGGCAAGGTTGTACTCCACCGCTCCTCCTGACCTCGCTGCCCCTCGGTTGCCGGTCATCAGAGCAAAGGGCGGCACAAGTGTGAAGGGTCCGTGCAGCAGAAATCTGACTGACTGTCAGAAAACTCTTGAAGCCCCGCCGCGCCTGCTGCAACCTGTTCTCGTTCCTGCGGACGTGCCCGAGGGGCAGGACGGGGAGGACGACCATGGGTGGCACCGAACACCTCACCGTGCAGCGCGAAGGCGCCACACTGGTGCTCACGCTCAACCGGCCCGAGGCGAAGAACGCGCTCTCGCTGCCGATGCTCGTCGGCCTCCACGACGGCTGGGCCGAGGCCGACGAGGACGACGCGATCCGCTCGATCGTGCTGACCGGCACGGGCGGCGCCTTCTGCGCGGGCATGGACCTCAAGGCCCTGGCCGGCAAGGGCATGACGGGCGAGCAGTACCGCGACCGGCTCAAGGCCGACCCGGACCTGCACTGGAAAGCCATGCTGCGCCACCACCGCCCCCGCAAACCGGTGATCGCCGCCGTGGAGGGCCCCTGCGTCGCCGGCGGCACCGAGATCCTCCAGGGCACCGACATCCGCGTGGCGGGCGAGTCCGCGATCTTCGGCCTGTTCGAGGTCCGGCGCGGGCTCTTCCCCATCGGCGGCTCCACCGTCCGCCTGCCCCGCCAGATCCCCCGCACCCACGCCCTGGAGATGCTGCTCACCGGACGGCCGTACAGCGCCCGCGAGGCGGCGGACATCGGCCTCGTCGGCCACGTCGTCCCCGACGGCACCGCGCTCGGCAAGGCCCTGGAGATCGCCGAACGGATCAACGCCTGCGGGCCGCTCGCCGTCGAGGCCGTCAAGGCATCGGTGTACGAGAGCGCCGACCTGTCCGAGTCCGACGGCCTGGCCGCGGAACTCCGGCGCGGCTGGCCCGTCTTCGACACCGCCGACGCCAAGGAGGGCGCCCGCGCCTTCGCGGAGAAACGACCGCCCGACTACAAGCGCGCCTGACGCCGAAGGAGCCCCGGCATGCCCGAAGTCCTCAAAGCCCCGCTGGTCGTCGAGTTCCCTTTCACCCGCTCGCTCGGCCCCGTCCAGAGCGCCTTCCTGACCGGCCTGCGTGAACGCGTCGTCCTCGGTGTGCGCACCCGCGACGACCGCGTCCTCGTCCCCCCGGTCGAGTACGACCCCGTCACCGCCGACGAACTGCGCGACCTCGTCGAGGTCGCCCCCACCGGCACCGTCACCACCTGGGCCTGGAACCCCGCGCCGCGCCGGGGCCAGCCCCTCGCCACCCCCTTCGCCTGGGCCCTGGTCCGCCTCGACGGCGCCGACACGGCCCTGCTCCACGCCCTCGACGCGCCCGGCCCCGACGCGGTCCGCACCGGTATGCGGGTCCGCGTCCGCTGGGCGGGGGAACGCACCGGCGCCATCACCGACATCGCCTGCTTCGAGCCGTACGACGGCCCCGGCGAACGGCCGGGCGGCCACACCGGCGAGTTCGAGGACCCCGTCACCGGCATCGTCGCCCCCGCCCGGCTCGACTACACCTACAGTCCCGGGCGCGCCCAGACCGCCTACATCGACGGGCTCGCGGACCGGCGGACCGTCGGCGAGCGCTGCCCCTCCTGCCGCAAGGTGTACGTGCCGTCCCGCGGCGCCTGTCCCACCTGCGGCGTCGCCACCACCGAACGCGTCGAGGTCGGCCCCCGCGGCACGGTCACCACCTTCTGCGTCGTCAACATCAAGGCCAAGAACCTCGACATCGAAGTCCCCTACGTCTACGCCCACATCGCCCTCGACGGCGCCGACCTCGCCCTGCACGCGCGCATCGGCGGCATCCCCTACGACCAGGTCCGGATGGGCCTGCGCGTCGAACCCGTGTGGACACAGGACGCCCGCCACCCCGACCACTACCGCCCGGCCGGCGAGCCGGACGCGGACTACGACACCTACAAGGAGCTGCTGTGACCCGAGAGATCGCGGTGGTCGCCTTCGCGCAGACCGGCCACCGGCGCACCAGCGACGAGCTCTCCGAGGTCGAGATGCTCATGCCCGTCCTGCACGAGGTGCTGGACCGCACCGGCCTGCGGACCGCCGACATCGACTTCACCTGCTCCGGCTCCAGCGACTACCTCGCCGGCCGCGCCTTCTCCTTCACCCTCGCCCTGGACGGCGTCGGCGCCTGGCCACCGATCTCCGAGTCCCACGTCGAGATGGACGGCGCCTGGGCGCTGTACGAGGCCTGGACCAAGCTGCTCACCGGCGAGGCGGACACCGCCCTCGTCTACGCGTACGGCAAGTCCTCGCCGGGACCGGTGCGCGATGTCCTCACCCGCCAGCTCGACCCGTACTACCTCGCCCCGCTCTGGCCCGACTCCGTCGCCCTCGCCGCCCTCCAGGCCCAGGCCCTCATCGACGCCGGAGAGACCGACGAGCCCGCCCTCGCCGCCGTGGCCGCCCGCAACCGCGCCGCGGCCGAGGACAACCCCCACGCCCAGCTGCGCGGCCCGGTACCGCACGGCGACTACGTCGTACGGCCGTTGCGCACCGGCGACTGCCCGCCCATCGGCGACGGCGCCGCCGCCGTGATCCTCGCCGCGGGGGAGCGCGCCCGCGAGCTGTGCGCACGCCCCGCCTGGATCCGCGGCATCGACCACCGCATCGAGGCGCACGGCCTCGGAGTGCGCGACCTCACCGACTCGCCCTCCACCCGTCTGGCCGCCGAGCGCGCCGGCGCGTTCCTGCGGCCCGTGGACACCGCCGAACTGCACGCGCCCTTCACCGCGCAGGAGATCGTCCTGCGCAAGGCCCTGCGGCTCGCCGACGACGTGGCCGTCAACCCGTCCGGCGGCGCGCTCGCCGCCCACCCGATCATGGCCGCCGGCCTGATCCGCGTCGGCGAGGCCGCCGCCCGCATCCACCGGGGCGACTCCGGCCGGGCCCTCGCCCACGCCACGTCCGGCCCCTGCCTCCAGCAGAACCTGGTCGCCGTACTCGAAGGGGATCGCCGATGAGCAAGGAGCCCGTGGCCGTCGTAGGCGTCGGCCAGACCAAGCACGTCGCGGCGCGCCGGGACGTCTCCCTCGCCGGGCTCGTCCGGGAGGCGGCCCGAGCGGCCCTCGACGACGCCGAGTTGACCTGGGGCGACATCGACGCCGTGGTCATCGGCAAGGCGCCCGACTTCTTCGAGGGCGTGATGATGCCGGAGCTCTACCTGGCGGACGCGCTGGGCGCGGTCGGCAAGCCCATGCTGCGCGTGCACACCGCGGGGTCGGTCGGCGGCTCCACCGCCCTGGTCGCGGCGCAGCTCGTCGCCGCCCGCGTCCACACCACCGTCCTCACCCTCGCCTTCGAGAAGCAGTCCGAGTCCAACGCCATGTGGGGCCTGTCGCTGCCGGTCCCGTTCCAGCAGCCGCTGCTGGCCGGGGCGGGCGGCTTCTTCGCCCCGCACGTGCGCGCGTACATGCGCCGCAGCGGCGCGCCCGACACGGTCGGCTCGCTCGTGGCGTACAAGGACCGGCGCAACGCCCTGAAGAACCCGTACGCCCATCTCCACGAGCACGACGTCACCCTGGAGAAGGTCCAGGCGTCGCCGATGCTGTGGGACCCGATCCGCTACTCGGAGACCTGCCCGTCCTCCGACGGCGCCTGCGCCATGGTGCTCACCGACCGGTCCGGCGCCGCCCGCGCGCCCCGCCCGCCCGCCTGGATGCTCGGCGGCGCCATGCGCAGCGAGCCGACCCTCTTCGCAGGGAAGGACTTCGTCTCCCCCCGCGCCGGCCGGGACTGCGCCGCCGACGTCTACCGGCAGGCCGGGATCTCCGACCCGCGCCGGGACATCGACGCCGCCGAGATCTACGTGCCGTTCTCCTGGTACGAGCCCATGTGGCTGGAGAACCTCGGCTTCGCCGCCGAGGGCGAGGGTTGGAAGCTCACCGAGTCCGGCGTGACGGAACTGGACGGCGACCTGCCCGTCAACATGTCCGGCGGCGTGCTGTCCACCAACCCCATCGGCGCCTCCGGCATGATCCGCTTCGCCGAGGCGGCACTCCAGGTGCGCGGGCTGGCGGGCGACCACCAGGTCGACGGCGCCCGCAGGGTGCTCGGGCACGCCTACGGAGGCGGTTCGCAGTTCTTCTCCATGTGGCTGGTGGGCGCGCGGCCGCCCGACGCCTGAAAGGTCCCCCTCACGTGGCCTGTCGGCTCCGGGGGCCGCTCGCTAGGCTGGCCGCGGACGACGAGTCGGGAGGAGCAGGACGTGGCCGAGACCACCATCCAGCAGCAGCCGCTCAAGGGCTGGGACAAGCCGGAACTGGACCTGAGCAACGCCGAGTGGCAGTCCAGCAGCCGGGGCCGGGGGGATGTCCAGATCGCCTTTGTCGAGGGTTTCATCGCCATGCGCAACAGCGGCCGCCCGGAGAGCCCCTCCCTGATCTTCACGCCCGCCGAATGGGGTGCGTTCGTGTCGGGCGCCCGGGAGGGCGAGTTCGACCTGACCTGACGTCGCGCCGGCGTGAGCCGGGTGAACGGACCGGTACGCGGCGTGTTCCGCCCGGTTCTCCGGACACGTGATCCTGAGAGGCACCCCGGGGCCGGGGCCCCAGCGAGGCCGGCCCCGGGGAGCGGGGGCCGCAACCCGACGTCCGGACGGAACCGTACCTGGCACCCGGCGACGCAGCCGCCCCGCTCGTGGCGCACTCGCCGGGCGCCGGCCCGGTCGTCGTGGGCCGCCACCGCCGCCGACCGCTCGCCCCCGCCCGCATGCCGGGCCCGGTCACCCACGCCGTGCCGCCGCACGCGGCGAGCCCCGTCGCGGTGGTACCGCCCGCGCCGGCGGAGGCTCAGCCGCACCGCATGCTAATGGACCCCGTCGCCCCTATCGTTAGCCTCATGCAGGAGCCGACCAGCAGGGCCGCCCGGCTCGCGCTCGACCTCGCCCTCACCGTCCGCCACGACGGGCACGGCGGCGTCGCCGACGACCTCACCGCCCCCGAAGAGCTCACCGCCTGGGTGCGCGCCCACCCCGACGTCGTACCCGACGCCGGCGCCTACACCGCCGACGCCGCGACGCTCACCGCCGTCCGCGACCTGCGCGCCGCCGTTCGCGCCCTCTTCGCCCGCGCCGTGCTCCCCGCCGCGCCGAGCCCCGCCGACGCGACCCGGCTGCCGCCCGCCGCCGAGGCCCTGGCCCGCCTGAACGCCGCGGCCGCCCGCACCCCCACCGTC
The DNA here is from genome assembly GCF_053593375.1 of Streptomyces sp. NPDC002309. NCBI lineage: Bacteria > Bacillati > Actinomycetota > Actinomycetes > Kitasatosporales > Streptomycetaceae > Streptomyces > Streptomyces sp. NPDC002309. The sequence goes on from NZ_JBSFCI010000032.1 coordinate 15,483, forward strand.
CCCGTCCTGCACTGGTCCGACGACGCCGAACCCGTCGTCCGCCACCACCCCGCGGGCGGCGAGACCGAGCTGACCGCCCTGCTCGCCCAGGCCGCCGTCGCCTTCCTCGCGGGCCCCGACCGGCGGCGGCTGCGCGCCTGCCACGCACCACGCTGCGTGCGCTACTTCCTGAAGGAACATCCCCGCCAGGAGTGGTGCAAGCCCTCCTGCGGCAACCGCGCCCGTGTCGCCCGCCACCACGAACGGCACAGGAAATCCGCCTAGGCGCTCCGCCGGAACCGCCACGGCGCCCCCGGCCGGCCGCGACGGGATCCACCCGACCTCCTCGGCCGCCCGCCCTCCCGGCGCCGACGACCTGCGGGCACGTACCATGGCCGCATGTCGTTCCTCCGCCGCCGCAGCGCCACCCCCGCCGGGCCCGACTTCGACGTGCTGGCCATGGACCCGGGCGACTGGCCCGGCAACCTGGGCGCGGGCCTGCTGCCCGCCCCCGACGGCACCTGCCAGGGCGTCTTCCTGCGCTACGACCTGTTCGGCGGCCGCGGCCCCGCGATGATCATCGGCAACCTCCCCGAGGGCTCCCCGGCCCGCGAGGTCGTCGAGGAGCAGGTCCCGTTCGAGGTGGCACAGCTGCTGCTGGCACTGGAGAACGACGAAGAGGTGACCGTGGTCGGCACCGAGGACGTGCCGGTGATGCAGGGCGACAACCTCCTGATCGTGCGCCGCCTGAAGCTCTCCGAGAGCCGGATCTCCTGTGTGCAGTTCGACCGCAGCGACAACGTCCTGGTCACCATCGCCGCCTGGGACCGCCCCATCACCGACGATCTGTACGCCCTGCTGAAACCGCTCCCGGCGGAACTGTTCCAGCAGGGCTGAACGGCTACGACGACAGCTTCACGTCGGCCGCCCGGACGAACGCGACCCGGTGACCGAACTGGATCTCGTAGTACATGTCCTCGCCCCTGACCACCCGGTGTGCGTCGGTGGCGAAGGTGACGGCGTAGTAGTACTCGCCGGGCACCTTGTCACCGACGACGTACTTCTGCCCCGCGAGCAGCTTGTACGGCAGCGGGGACACCGACTGGGCGGGCACCCCCGCCGGGTAGGCGGACGCCTCCGGATAGGCGCGGCCGTACACCGGGACGCTGTCCAGCCCGCTCCTCGGCGTGACGGTCAGGCCCTTCGCGGGCACCGCGGTCGGGGCCTTCGCCGGGTTGCGGAACCATGCCTTCTGGCCGAGGTACCAGATCGCCGTCCATTCGCCCTGGCGCCCGGCCACCGCGTACCGCTGTCCGGTGGAGACCCGTGAGCCGAGGTCGTTGACGCCGGTCGTCGAGTTGCCGCCGCCCGGCCGCAGCCCGATGTCCTTGATCAGCGGGTAGGTCTCGCCGGGACCCGAGTACAACCGCACCGCGCTCGAACCGTGCGTCGCGCACGGCGCGCCCGCCGTGGTGCAGCCGGTGTACTCCGGCCGGTGCGTGGCGTAGTCCGGCAGGATCGTCACCATGCCGCCGCCCGGGCGGGCGGTCGGGCCGAAGGGGCGGCCCAGCAGCGTGAAGTAGTGCCGCCAGTCCCAGTACGGGCCGGGGTCGGTGTGCATGCCGGGGATGGTGGCCGTGGTCGTGCCGGGCACCGTGTCGTGGCCGAGGATGTGCTGCCGGTCCAGCGGGATGCCGTACTTCTTGGCGAGGTACTTCACCAGCCGCGCCGACGAGCGGTACATCGCCTCCGTGTACCAGGCGTCCGGCGAGGCCAGGAAGCCCTCGTGCTCCAGCCCGATCGACTTGGCGTTGACGTACCAGTTCCCCGCGTGCCAGGCCACGTCCTTCGCCTTGACGTGCTGCGCGATATGCCCGTCCGTGGAGCGCAGCGAGTAGTTCCAGGACACGTAGGTCGGGTCCTGCACCATGTCGAGGACGCCCTCCCAGGCGCCCTCCGTGTCGTGCACCACGATGTAGTCGATGTCCTGCGTGGCCGGCCGCCCGCCCAGGTCGTGGTTGCCGTAGTCCCCGTCGCCGAACTCCTCGTACGGCGCCGGGATCCACTCGCAGGAGACGGTGGCCGGGCATTCGGTGCCCTCGGTGGCCGCCGTGCGCAGGCCCGCCGACCGCAGCGAGGCGGTGTCGGGGGCGAGTCCGGGCTGTGCGCCCAGCGCGACGCGCTGCCCGGCGTCGGTGCGCCGCTCCTGGCCGGCCCGCAGCACGGCGTACACGTCGTCGGCGTATCGCGCCGCCGTCGCGGAGTCGTCGGCGCCCGAGAAGCGGGCCACCGCCCCGTACCAGTCCGCCGGGTCCTTGCTCGGCGGCTCGCCCAGGTCCCGCTGGGCGGCGGCGAGCAGCGCCGCGCCGCCCGCCACGTTGGCCGCCGGGTCGGTACGCAGTTCCTCCGCGCTGAGACCGGTCAGCTCGGCGGCCTTCGTCAGGGTCCGCAGACGGGCAGGGAGTTCGGCTTCGCGCGGCAGCTTCGCTTCGGGCAGCAGCGCCGTTCGGGCGTCGTCACCGCGTGGGTCCTCCGTGCCCTCGCTGTGATGCGGTGCGCCGGCCAGTGCCGTACGGGCATCGGTGAGGTGCATCGGGCCGTAGCCGCCGGACACGCTCGGCGCGCCGCCGTGCGCGTCCCAGCGGGACTGGAGGTAGGAGACGCCGAGCAGCACGCTCCTCGGCACGTCGTACGTCGCGGCGGCGCGCTCGAACGCCTGCTGCAACCGGCCGTCCGCGGCGCCGTCCGGGCCGGCGTCGGACGGGGCCGCGCCGAGCAGCGGCAGCAGGAGCCCCGCGGCGGCCACGGCGCCGGCGCTCCGGCGTACACGCCTCGGCCCGGTGGCTCGTCGGGGGTCGGTGGCGGATCCTCGCAAAGCAGCCTCCTGGGACGGTTGTGCGCGATGAGCCGTGCGGGGCCGGGCGTGTCAGTGGTACCGGCTCTCCGACGATCCGTCAATCATGCGTCCAGGAAGGAGATTTCCCCGGTCAGGGCGGGGAGAGAGGAGTTTCGCGGCGACGGCCGACCGGCCTGCGGGGCGTCAGTGGCGTACACCAATGAGGGCGTCCCGGGGCCGGACGGGACGAGGTCCGCGGTGCGCCGCTGTCCCGGGCGCACCGCGGACCGTCATCCCCCTTCAGCGAGTGCCGACCGCCGCGCGCACGGCCCGGCGGGCCAGCTGGCAGTCGTCGTGCAGCCGCCGCAGCAGCAGCCGCTGTTCCTCGCCGGACGGCGCGGCGGCCGGGTGGGCAGGGCCCGGTGCCGCCGGGGTCGCGTCGTGCATCGAACGCTGTACGGCCGTCTCGTAGGTACGGATCTCCCGGGTCAGCACAAGCATCAGATTGACCAGGAACGCGTCCCGCGATGCGGGCCCCGCCGACTGGGCGATCTGGCTGATGTGCCGCCGCGCGCCCGGCGCGTCGCCGAGCACCGCCCACAGCGTGGCGAGGTCGTACCCCGGCAGGTACCAGCCGGCGTGCTCCCAGTCCACGAGCACCGGACCCGCGGGGGAGAGCAGGACGTTGGACAGCAGGGCGTCGCCGTGGCAGAACTGGCCCATGCCCTGCCGGCCGGCGGCAAGCGCGATGCCGTGCAGCAGCTTCTGCAGGTCGCCCAGGTCCCGGTCGGTGAGCAGACCCAGCTCGTGGTAACGGGCGATGCGGGCCGCGTAGTCCAGCGGCGCGTCGAACGTGCCCGCCGGGGGCCGCCAGGCGTTCAGCCGGCAGATGGCGCTGAGCGCCTGCCGGATGTCCGCGCGTGGCGGTGCCTCCGCCGGGTGCCGCGTGAGGGCCGCCGCCCGTCCCGGCATCCGCTCGATGACCAAGGTGCAGTTGTCCGGGTCCGCCGCGATCAGCCGGGGCGCCCGCACGGGCGGGCGGTGCCGGACGAACGAGCGGTATGCCGCTATTTCGTGGCGGATCCGCTCGGCCCACGCCGGTGACTGATCGACTAAACACTTGGCGACGGCCGTGCTGCGTCCTGTGGTCCCGACCAGCAGGACGGACCGTCCGCTGCGGCGCAGCACCTGCACGGGGGCGAACTCCGGGCAGATCCGGTGCACCGACGCGATCGCGGTGCGCAGCTGGGCGCCCTGCGGGCCGGACAGGTCGAGTCTTCCGCTGAGTGGTTGGGTGCCGAGCCCCGCGGGGCGCCGCGACCGGCCCGCGCCGAGCGCGGGGGCCGTCGGGCGCGGGGGGGCGAGGTAGGGGCCGCCGCCGCCCGGCAGGGGGGGCTCTCCCGGCCTCGGGGAGGCGGGAGCCGCGGGGCGCGGGCGCAGCGGCCGGGGTGGGGCGGACACGGAGGACGATGCTGTGTACATGGGCGAGACAGATCCCTTCGTGTGCCTGCGAAGTCGTCGCGCCGCCCGCCCCGGCCGCCCGGGTGCACCCTGGGGAATGCACCGGCCGTGTCAGACAGGCGACCGGGTCGGGGTGGCGCGTTCCTACCTGACACCCGATGTCCCGTGGCACACCATGTGGCGCACCCTGGCGAACCCTGGCGAATAGTCGCCCGGCAACTCGCCCCGGGCTACTGTCAACTCAGCCGAGTACCTGGGGGCTTGACGTGAGCGGACAACCCAACACCCGCCTGGCGGACCTGTTCGGCCTGGCCGGCTGGTCCAAGGGAGAGCTCGCGAGGCTGGTCAACAAGCAGGCGGCGGCCATGGGCCATCCTCAGCTTGCGACCGACACCTCGCGGGTGCGGCGGTGGATCGACACGGGAGAGATCCCGCGCGATCCGGTGCCGCGGGTGCTGGCGGCTCTGTTCACCGAGCGTCTCGGCCGTGTCGTGACCATGGAGGACCTCGGTCTGGTCCGGCACGGGCGTACGGGGAAACGGCGGAGCGGCGGGAATGTGGAATCTCCCGACGGTGTGCCGTGGGCGCCCGAACGGACTGCCGCGGTCCTCACCGAATTCACGGGAATGGACCTCATGCTCAACCGACGCGGCTTGGTGGGCGCGGGTGTCGTGCTCGCCGCGGGATCCGCACTCAGCAGCGCCATGTACGACTGGCTGCACACCGACCCGGCCCTGGCGGCCGACACTCCCCACCTCGACGACCCCCTGCACGCCGACCCCGCCGGGTTCGACCGCTACGAGGCCGCCCCCATCGGGTCGCAGGAGATCGAGGAACTGGAACGCTCGGTCGAGGTGTTCCGCGCCTGGGACGCGGCCCGCGGCGGCGGGCTCCAGCGCAAGGCGGTCGTGGGCCAGCTCAACGAGGTGGGCGGCATGCTCGCCTACCGTCACCCACCCCATCTGCAGCGGCGCCTGTGGGGCGTCGCGGCCAACCTCGCCGTCCTCGCGGGCTGGATGTCGCACGACGTCGGCCTGGAGCCCACGGCCCAGAAGTACTTCGTCATCGCCGCCCATGCCGCGAGAGAGGGCGGCGACCGGCCCCGGGCGGGGGAGGCGCTCTCCCGCGCGGCCCGCCAGATGGTGCACCTGGGCCGGCCCGACGACGCACTCGACCTGATGAAGCTCGCCAGCTCCGGCTCCGGTGAGGAGGTACTGCCCCGCACCCAGGCGATGTTCCACACCATCGAGGCGTGGGCGCAGGCGTCCCTGGGCAAGGGCCAGGCGATGCGCCGCACCCTGGGGCAGGCGGAGGACCTCTTCGTCTCCGACAAGGGGGACGTGCCCCCGCCCAGCTGGATGCAGCTGTTCAACGAGGCGGACCTGTACGGCATGCAGGCCCTGGCCTACCGGACGCTCGCCGAGCACGAGCAGGGCGCCGCGGCACATGCCCAGCACTACGCGGACAAGGCGCTGGCGCTGCGCGTCGACGCCCAGCAGCGGTCGAAGATCTTCGACTTCCTGTCGATGGCGTCGGCCTGTTTCATCGCCGACGACCCCGAACAGGCGGACAGGTTCGCCCGTCTCGCGCTGATGTCCATGGGCCAGAACTCCTCGCGCCGCACCTGGGACCGGCTGCGCCAGATGTACCGGCTCACCGCCGAGTACGCCCAGTACCCGAGGATCCAGCAGCTACGGGAGGAGATCAAGCAGGCTCTGCCCAAGCAGAAGGGGAGGGGTGACACCGCGCCGGTGTAGGGCGGCCGTCCGCGCTTTTGGTACTCCACGCTCCCCTGCCCTGATTCTCTATGACGTGACCCGGGCGGACATGACCCTGGCGATCAGGACGCAGGCGTCGTCCTGCCGTCCGGTCTCGCCGAACTCCTCCACGACCATCCGGACACAGTCCTGTGCGGACCGTGCCTCCGCGAACCGTGGGGCCAGCCCGGTGAGGCGCTGCGCGGCGTCCGTCCCGCTGCTCCCGGGTACCAGGCCGTCGGTGTAGAGCAGGACCAGATCGCCCTCCTCAAGGGGCTCCTCGGCCTCGCCGTAGGCGGCACCCGAGGTCGCGCCGAGCAGGACGCCGCCCGGTGCGTGCAGGTCGCGCCCCGTCCCGTCGCGGAAGAGCAGCGGGGCGGGGTGTCCGGCTTGTGCCCAGACCAGGTCGCGGGTCCCGGGCCGGTAGCGGCAGCAGACGGCGCTGCCCAGGGCCGGCTCGACGGTCGTGTCCAGCAGTTCGTTCAGCAGCGCCAGCAGCTCGCCGGGGCGGGTGCCCGCCATCGCCATGCCGCGTACGGCGCCGAGCAGCATCGCCGAGCCCGAGGCCGCACCGCCGCCGTGGCCGGTGAGGTCGCCGACGCTCAGCAGCGTCTCGCCTCCGGGCAGTTCGAGCGCGTCGTACCACTGGCCACCGGTCGGCTCGCCGGGCGACGCGGGCAGCCGTCCGGCCGCCAGGTCCAGGCCGTGCGGGCCCCTGGGGCGCGGGAGCCGCAGGGAGTCGTGCCACGGCGGCGGCACGGCCTCCCGCGGCTCGACCGCCGGCCCGTGCGCGGTCCCTGCGACGTCCGGCGGGCGCTGGAGCGAGTCATGGGTCTCGCTCACCGCCAGCTGGCTGCGCCGCAGTTCGCTGACGTCGCGCAGCACCGCCCACATCGAGGCGGTGCTGCCGTCGGAGCCGAGCACGGGCTCGCCCATCATGTGCACGGACCGCACCTCGCCGTCCGGCCGTACGATCCGGAACTCGCCGTCGATGCGCTTGGCGTCGACCAGGCAGTTGGTGACCATCGACGTCAGCCGCGGCCGGTCCGCGTCGAGCACGAGGGAGGGCAGCTCGTCCAGGGTGAGCGGGGAGGCGGAGGGGGCGCGTCCGAGGATCTCGTACAGCTCGACGGACCAACTGGCGTGGTCCGTCAGCAGGTTCCACTCCGCGCTGCCGACCCGGCTGAGCAGCGACTCGCCACGGGCGGCGGGCGCCGGCGTGGCTTCGGTGACCGGGGGCGGCCCGTCGCGGAGCTGGGCCAGATGCTCGTCGAGGTCGTTGAGTTGGTGCAGCGCGAGGTCGTAGAGTGCGCGCTGCCAACGGTCCCGCGGATCCGAGCCGTCACCGTGCGCGTCCCGCCGCACGGCGTCCATGTCGCCCTTGAGTCGTCGCGTCTGCGATATCAGCGCTTCGACGGAACCGCGTCCCGGCGGCGGGGCGGCTGGGTGGTCCGCGGAGAGGTGGGACGGCATGACGCACTCCGATGCGGGAACGGTACGACAAGGCTGGCGGTGGGACCGTTACGACTGTCGCACAGCCCGCGACGCCCCGTAAGGGATTTGGCAACACACGATCCGGTGGTGCTTCTGGCATATGCCAGTGTCTTCACGGAGTGCTCGCGGCGTAGTCGGAGCCTACGTCTCCGGGCGAGCAAGTCGTAGAACCCGTACGTGAATTGACGGGTTGTCGGGCTCCCTGGATCGCGCTCACACGGTTGTTCGTCGCATAGGTGTTCCAGGGTGTACGTGAGAGGGGGTGACGCGCTCGTAAGAGAACCGGCATGGAACCGGCCGCCCTCTCGCCGCAGTGGAGACCGACGTATGGACATCACCCTCCAGCAGCCCGCCCCAGCCCGGCTGATCACGGCGGAGGAGCGGGAGGTCCCGGTCCCCGTCACCCTCCGCTACCTGTCCACCGACCCCCTCGCGGTGCACTTCGACTTCCCGCCCGAGTCCTGCCTCGACGGCGAGGCGCTGAGCTGGAGCTTCGCCCGGACCCTGCTCCAGGACGGGGTGCGTGGCCCGGCCGGTGGCGGAGACGTGCACATCTGGCCGTGCGGGCGGGCCCTCACCGTGCTGGAGCTGCACTCGCCCCGCGGGCTGGCGCTGCTGCAGTTCGACACCTCGGCGCTGCGCCGCTTCCTGCTGCGCACGTACGCGGTCGTCGCGGCCGGCCAGGAGGACGTCGCCGGTGCCGTCGAGCGGGGACTGAGCAGCCTGTTCGACGGGGTCTGACCAGGAGCCGCGGCTCCGCCGCTGGTCAGCCGTCCCGGCCCGCGCACAGCGCCGGGCGCGGCCGACGGTCAACCGGCCGCCGTCCTCCAGTGCCCCGCCCCCGGCCTCTGCCACGGCGGAGGCCGCGTACCCGCCCCAGGCACTCGGGCCGGGTGACCCGGCCCCGCCGGGTGGCGTCGACCCATGCCTGCGCCTGGCGGTCGTAGGCGTCCGCGACCCGCACGAGGTGGTCCTGCGCACCTCCTCGCGGGCGCCGCCCTCCGCCGTGACGCGGTAGCCGGAGCCGCGGTTCACGAACACCTCGACGTCGACCAGCGCGCCGCCCGCCGTCTCGGACAGCACGAACCGTGGACTGCGGATCGACCGGGCCGTCGGGGGAGTTCACGCAGGACCGGGGGCGCAGCGTAGGCGCAAGGGCGTGGGCGCCGTCAGTAGCGCAGTACCCCTGCGATCCCGGCGGCGTCGCCCAGGGTCCCGTCCGGGACGAAGAGGACGTCGGCGCCCGTCTCCAGGCACTGCTCCACGATCTCGTCCACGATGTCCTCGCGGGCGTCGAGATCGTCACCGGCGGCCGGCACGAGATGGTCGCCGTCGTCGCGCACGGTCACGCGGTAGTTCTCCTCGACGGCGAGCAGCCGCACCCGGGCGTCCCGGGCGTTCTGCCAGACCTCGTCCACACCGGCCGCGAACTCCTTGCGCCCGCGGGCCGATTCGAGTTGCCTGGTCACGGTGTCGACGGTCCTCAGGTCCTCGGCCTCGACGATCGCGCCCACCGCCTGCCACACGGCGTCCGGTGTGCCCTGCGCCAGACCGCCGTGGGCGATGTGCAGGGCCCCTCGCGCAACGTCCCCGACCTCGGCGAGGCAGGACAGCGCGGCCTGCTCACCGGTCACGTACAGCGGCCGCGGGCGGTCCCTCAGGACCGCTCCGATCGCCGTGTCCGCCTCGCGCAGGAAATGACGGGTGCCCTCGTCGCGGAACGTGCTCGGCGTGTCTCCGACCCGTTCCAGGCGTTCGGGGTCGAAGTTCTCCGGGCTGCGGGACAGCGGGAAGCCGCCGCCGCGCTCCTCGACGACGCGGCCCCCGCCGCCGTTCCAGAGGGTGGCACGGTCGGCCGAGACCGACAGCACCCAGAACGGCCGCTCGGACACCTGGGCGGAGACGAGGTTGCGGGTGAGGAAGGTGTCGGAGAGCACCACCCGCTCGGGCACGGTACGGGCCAGCGACCACACCTGGTGCTCACCCGGGGCGGCGAAGATCACCAGGCCGTCCTCGGAGTGGGTCAGATCGATCTCGCCGAGCGCCTGGTCGAGCTGGGCCGCCACATCGGCGCGCCGCTCCCGGGACACCGCGGGATCGGTCTCCAGCTGCTTCTTGGCCTCGGCCACCACATTGCGCAGCCGGACCCGGTCCTGCGCGTTGTACGGCTCCCTGCGGTGCGTCGGCGTCAGCACGGACACCGCCGGGTAGGGACGCGGGCGGCGCAGCTCGGACAGGGTCGTGGGACTGAGTGCGTGCTCCATGACAGCACCATAGGACCGATTCACGTCTCGGGCATTCGGTGCGGGACGATCCTCATCGAGAGGCTCCCTCGCCGCTCCCGGAACCGCAGGAGCTGCCGCTGGGCGGCAGGGTGCCGTACAGCAGGAAGTCGTCGACCTTGGCGTGCACGCACTTCGAGGACATGTAACCGGTGTGGCCCTCGCCCTTGTTGTCGAGCAGCACGGCCGACGGCCCCAGTCGCTTCGCCGTCTGCACGGCCCAGCGGTACGGCGTCGCCGGGTCGCCCCGCGTGCCCACCAGGAGCATCTCGGGGCCGTCGACGTCCTTGACCTCGTCCCGGATGAAGTCGGTGCCCTTGGGGCGGCCGTAGCACAGCAGGACCTGGGTGAGGCGGAACGGGCCGAAGACCGGGGACGCCGCCTCGTACGCGGCCCGCAGCCGCCCGAGGCTCCCGGTGATCTGCCGGGCCGTGGGGCGGTCGGGGTCGTCGGCGCAGTTGACCGCCATCAACGCGGCCGGAAGGTTGTCCAGGGGAACGTTCTCCTGGTCCACGAGCCCGCCGTCGGCGGACGGCGAGTCCTCCTGGCGCCCCTGCCGTGTTCCCGGCGCGAGCCCACCGGTGGCGAACGTCTCCAGGCGCGTGGTGTCCCCGTCTTCGACCAGCGAGGCCAGGGCACGCTCCAGCGACGGCCACATCTCCCTGCTGTAGAGCCCCTGGCTGAGCGCGCCGACCAGGTCCTGGCCGGTGAACTCGCCGCTGAACGCGGTCGGGACCGGGTCCTCGTCCATCGACCGGACCAGGCGTACGACCTCCTCGCGCGCCCCGCGCGCGTCCTGGCCGAACGGGCACGCGACGTCCTTCACGCACCAGTCGACGAAGTCGTCCAGCGCGGTCTGCTGACCTGAGGCGCCCGCCACGCCCTGCTCGGCGAGGGACTCCGTCAGCGTGTCCACGCCGTCGAGCACCATCCTGCCGACCTTGTCGGGGAACTGGGCCGCGTACACCGCGCCGAGACGCGATCCGTAGGAGAAGCCGAGGAAGTTGAGCCTGTCGTCGCCGACGGCCTGGCGTATGACGTCCATGTCCCGGGAGACGTTGATCGTCCCTATGTGCGGCAGCACGGGCCCGGAGTGCTTGGCGCACTCGTCGGCCGCCTTCTTCAACTGCCGCAGCACCGCGTTCGGATCACGCAGCGTCTCGTCGGTCCCGGCCGTGACCTCCGCGCCGGCGTAGGGGCTGTCCCCGCAACTGACCGGGGAGGAGCGGCCGACGCCGCGCGGATCGAAGCTCATGACGTCGTAGCCGTCGGTCAGGCCCATGAAGTCCTCACGGCTGTGCGCGAGTTCGCTGACGCCCGGGCCGCCGGGACCGCCGAAGTTCAGCAGCAGCGAACCGCGCTTGTGGCCGCTGGCCCGGTACCGGGCCAGCGCCAGGTCGAGCGTTCCGGCGTCCGGCCGGGCGTAGTCCAGCGGGACGGTGACCTTCGCGCACTGCAGGTCGCGGGGGACCGTCCCGCCCTCGCACTTCTTCCACACGGCCTTCTGCCGGTAGAACCGGGTCAGGTCGGGCTGCGGATCGTCCGCGGCCGTCGCCGGCACACCGGCGCCCAGCATCGCCAGGCCGATGGCCCCGGCGACCGAGTGGCGTCGTACCGCGCGCCGCGGTGACGGCTTGGCCAGCATCGATGCCTCCAAGGGGCCCCGCAGAGGACCGGTGAACGGCGCCCTCGCTCACGATAAGCGGCCCTCGCGGGGGCCGCCTCCGGGGCCGGGGCGACGTGAGGGACCGTCCTCACCTGTTCGGCTCACACGCCCGGTACGATCCGTTACGGACTGTGTGGAGGGGTTCGGTCGGCTTTACTGCCAGTTCGACAAACCTGTCACTCGGTGGGGTGAAAGGCGGATAAGCCATAACTCGGATGGTTCACCCGCGTTTTATCCGGTGCGGGTGAGTGCCCGCGACCACGTCTGGAAGGCAGGGACCCCATGAAACGGGTTACCCGAAACGGTGTGTTCGCCGTCGCCGCCGCGTCCGGCGCGCTGGCTGTGACGTTTCCGGCGCACGCGGACTCCGCGGCCGACGGAGCCGCGGTCGGCTCGCCGGGGTTGATCTCCGGCAACACCATCCAGCTCCCGGTGCACGTCCCGGTGAACGTGTGCGGCAACACCGTGAACGTGGTGGGGCTCCTGAACCCCGCCGCCGGTAACAGCTGCGCCAACACCGGCGGTGCCGCGAAGGCGGGCCCCAGCTCGGGGGCCGCTTCGGGCGGGGGAGCGTCCGCCGTGGGCAGCGGAAAGGATTCACCCGGGGTGCTCTCCGGCAACGGGGTGCAGCTGCCGGTCGATCTGCCGGTGAACGTCACGGGCAACAGCGTGAACGTCGTCGGCGTCGGCAACCCCTCCGTCGGCAACACGTCCGAGAACAACGGTGACCCGGTCCGCCCGGAGGAGCCGGCGCCGGCCCCGCCCAAGACCCTGCCCGCGCCGAAGCCGGTGCCCCCGCGTGCCACGGAGCCGACCACGGCCGGCCTCGCGGAGACCGGCGCGGACGCGACGGTGCCCACGGTGATCGGCGCCTCGGCGCTGGTGCTGGGCGGGGCGATGCTGTACCGCCGCTACCGGCCTCAGGCGGTGCGCTAGTCCCTCCGGCTTCCCGTGCCCGTGCGGTCCGCGGATCCCGCGCGGCTCACGGCACGCAGGAGCGGGACCCCATCGGCGGTGACCACCGATGGGGTCCGGGGGGTCGGAGCCGGGCCCGGACCCGCGCCGGCCGTCCGCTCCCAGGGGCGCGGCCCGTGACCGGTCGTGGAGTCCGAGTCCCCCGTCGCGGTCCGGTCCGGCCGCGCGGCTC
>NZ_JBSFCI010000032.1:28204-99671 GCF_053593375.1 Streptomyces sp. NPDC002309
GGCCGCGTATGCGGTGGGAGCGGTGTACGGACCCCAGCGCCCTGCATCACCTGGTTGCTCGGCCGCGTATGCGGTGGGAGCGGTGTACGGACCCCAGCGCCCTGCATCACCTGGTTGCTCGGCCGCGTATGCGGTGGGAGCGGTGTACGGACCCCGACGTCCTGCATCACCTGGTTGCTCAGCCGCGTGCGCGGTGGGAGCGGCGGTGCAGCTCCCGGATCTCGGCGGTGAGCTCGGGGACCGGCCCCTCCACGGTCACGCCGGGCGCCACCTCGTTCACCGGCAGCGTCCGGACGGGAGGCGCCGGTACCCCCAGCTCCGCCAGCCATGCGGCCAGCTGCTCGGACGACGCCACGTAGACGATGCGGCCGAGGCCCACCCAGGCGTGCGCGGCGGCGCACATCGGGCAGTGTTCGCCGGACGTGTACACCGTCGCCGCCGCCCGCTGCCGCGGGGACAGGTGCTCCGCCGCCCAGCGGGCCAGCTCGAACTCCGGATGCCGGGTGCGGTCGCCCGAGGCCACGCGGTTGTGGTCCTCCGCGAGCACCGCGCCGTCCGCGCCCACCAGCACCGAGCCGAACGGCTCGTCCCCGGCCTCCAGCGCCTCGGCGGCCAGCTCGACACAGCGGCGCAGATACGGCAGTTCGGCTTCGCTCACCATGCGTTCGGTCTCCTCTTCCGTCTCTTCCGTCGGTGACATCGGCGTGTCCAGTCCACACCCGGTCTCGGAGCGACGGCCTCCCGGGGTGGCCCGGGATTGACATGCAGGCAATTGCCTGCATAACTTGGAGTGTGCGATCAGAGGACGACGACTTCCGGATGGACAAGGTCTTCAAGGCCCTGGCCGACGAGACCCGCATACGCCTGCTGGACCGGCTGCGCGAGGAGAACGGTCAGACGCTCGGCGAGCTGTGCGAGCGCATCGAGATGACCCGCCAGTCGGTGACCCAGCATCTGGCCGTCCTGGAGGACGCCCGTCTGGTCAGCACGGTGCGACGGGGCCGGACCAAGTTGCACTACCTCAATCCGGTGCCGCTCCATGAGATCCAGGAGCGGTGGATCGACAAGTTCGAGCGCCCGCGGCTGCGCGTGCTCGCCGCCGTGAAGCGACAAGCCGAGGAAACCATGAACGACAAGCCCGATTTCGTCTACGTCACCTACATCGCGAGCACCCCGGAGAAGGTCTGGGACGCGCTGACCGACGCCGACCTCACCGCCGCCTACTGGGGGCACAGCAACGTCTCCGACTGGAAGCCGGGGTCACGCTGGGCGCATGTGCGCACCGACGGCTCCGGCGTGGCCGACGTGGTCGGGACCGTCGCGGAGAGTGAGCGTCCGACCCGGCTGGTCACCACCTGGGCCGCGCCCGAGGACGAGGGGGACGCCGCCAGGCACTCCCGTGTCACCTTCGACATCCGGCCGCACGGCGACATCGTCCGTCTCACCGTCACCCACGAGGACCTCGCCGACGAGGGGGAGCGCGCCGACGTGGCGTCCGGCTGGGCGGCGGTGCTCTCCAACCTCAAGTCGCTGCTGGAGACCGGCAGTCCGCTGCCCGAGGAGCCCTGGCTGGTGCCCGGCCCCTGAGGCGGCGCAACGGCCGGTCCGCCAGGCATGGCGGGCCGGCCTCGCTGCTGTCCATGGACTCCCTTCCTGTCGGGGACACCTACGGCTTGGGGACGCTCTTCGCTGCCGTACCGGCGCACACCAGGCCCAGGATCAGAGCCAGGGCGCCGATGATGATGTTGTTCCAGATGGGCCCCGCGTCCGGGCCTCTGCCGACGATCCACGGCGAGATGATCATCCACACGCCCAGCGCGCACATGGCCCAGCTGAGGCCGTACATGCGTTCGGGTGCGCGGGTGAACCCGAGTGCCAGCAGGGCGATCGCGACCCCGATGATCAGGTTGTGGGTCGCGAGTGCGGGCTGGCCGGTGGCGTAGTGGACCACCCAGGGGGATACGGCACAGTACAGACCGAGCAGGAACACCGGTCCGTCCACGAGTGCCACATCGCGGCCGCCGAGCATGCGGGCGTAGCGCTCCCGCATCTCGAAGGCATCGGGGTGGCTGGTTATGTCACCTCTGGTCGGTTGGACGTTGGCCATGACTCGTCTCCTTCTGGCTTCGCTGGCCAGACCACGTCTGGTGCGGTAAGCGCCGCGTTATGTCCATTCTGCTCTTATTTCTCCTTTATGTGTAGAGGTCACTGTTCTGATCATCCCGAGGGGAACCGATCGTGAGCACGGACCCGTTCCCGGCGGCTCTCCGGGGCCGGGAGCGTCGACCTCAAGGGCATCTCCCCCCGCGCCGGTGTCCGCGCGGTCCGGAGCGCGGCCGCGACGACGCCGGGCCGCCCCTCCGCGCCAGGCCCGCGCCGCCCGTCCACGGCCCGAACTCGCCCTCGCGGCCCGCTTCCTGGAGGCCCGCCGAACGGGGCGGGTGGTCGCGCGCGGTCCCGCCGACATGGCCGGCATACATGACCGCGAGGATCGAGGGCAGGCGGACCGTACGGGAGTTGCCCGTGTCCGCCGGGACTTCGGCGGAGGACGTGGGAGGTGTCCGCGGCTATGGGTGCGAAGGTGATGGAGCGATTTCCCGCCGGTGCTCCGCGCGGTTCGTGGCCGGCGGAGGAGTACGCCGCCGCCCTGCGCGCCGAGGGAGAGCCGGCGACGGTCGTGATGGACCTGCGGCAGGACGCGTTCCTCGTGGTGGTCCCCGCCCGCGACGAGGACTGACGGCAGGCGGCCGGGCCCCCGGAGGCTCCCGGGCTCCACGGACGCACACCTCGTGCAGGGCCCGGGCCACCCGCGGCACGGCCCCGTACCCGCGCCGCCGCGGTTCCAGGGAGCCGTCGATGACGCCGAAGTCCGGCGGCGCGGACACCCCGGGACCCTCCGCGGCGATCGGCACGCCCGTCCCGGCACGGTCGGCGGGGTGTGCGAAGCGCGGGTCGCCCGCAGTTCGCCGGTCCGCGATACGAGACCGGTCGGGTACTCCTTGACGGTTCCGAACGGCGGCTGCCACGATCGACGGCATGATGATGCGACTGGACCTCACGCGGCGACGCCATGTCGACCTCGCGCGTGTCTCCAGCGCCTCCTGTCGCGCCGCCGCCTGATCACAGCCGCGATCGCGCCACTCCGCGGCCGCCGTCCGGCAGTTGGGCCCCGCCCGTACCTCCGGGCCTTCGTCCGCCCGGCGCACGCGCTCCGCCCGCCTCGGTGACCGGCGTCATCGCGCGGCCGTCCGCGACTCGGGCTGTCCGCGCTCCTCGCGAACGCCGCCCGCGGAGTCCGCGCCGGACTCGGCGGCCCGCCGGCCGGCCTCCGCTCGCAGCACGACTCCCGCCGGGAGGCGGGGCGATGGTCGCCGCTGGGCGAACTGCCCGAGCCCACCCGGTGGTCGTCCGCGTCCGCCCCACCTCCGGACCCCTCCGACCCGCCCGGAAAGTGAGACCATGGCCACCGTTCTGTCCGTCTCCGGCAGTCCCTCCGCCTCCTCCCGAACCGACCGGCTGCTGCGCCGACTCGACCAGCGATTGGCCGCGCAGGGCCACGACGTCGTCCCGCTCGACATCCGCACCGTCCCGGCCGAGGCCCTGTTCGGCGCCGACGTACGGAACCCGGCGATCGTGCGCGCCACCGAACTGTTCGCCCGCGCCGAGGGGGTCGTCATCGGCACGCCTGTCTACAAGGCGTCGTACTCGGGCGTCCTCAAGGCGCTCCTCGACCTGCTGCCGCAGTACGCCCTGACCGGCAAGACGGTGCTGCCGCTCGCCACCGGCGGCACCGCCGCCCACGTCCTCGCCATCGACTACGCACTGCGTCCCGTGCTGTCCTCGATGGGGGCGGCCCACATCGTGCAGGGCTGGTTCACCCTGGACAAGGACCTCACCGTGCACGACGACGGCACGCTCGCCGTCGCGCCGGCCGCCGCGGAGGCACTCGGCCAGGTGGTCGACCAGTTCTCGGCCGCCCTGGGCCGCACCCCGCTGCTGGCGGCGGCGGGCTGAACGCGATGCCCGTCCCGCGAGGAGACCCGGTGGCCTCACCGGGTGTCCCTGCCCGCCGTGACCCGTGATGCCGCCGCCGCGGCTGCCGTCGGCCTCATGAGGCCAGGGCGTCCAGGTGCGCGCGGCGGGACGTGGCGGTCTGGCCCTGGACCAGCAGGAACAGGGCCTCGCGGGCGAGCCGCTGGGCCTTGCTGGTCAGTGCCATCGACCGGCCGCCGCCGGACACCACGGCCGCCGTGGTCGCCGCGCGCAGCAGCTCGTACGACCGCAGCCTGAGCGCCAGCCGCTCCTCCAGGTGCTCGTGCGGCGCCGCCTCGTCGGCCAGCGCGTAGGCGCGGCCGCGGATCTCGGCCAGACGGGTGCGCAGCGGGCCCGCGACGTCGTCGTCCAGCAGGCCGAGGGCGGCCTCGGTGACACCGAAGACCGCGGGGGAGGCGGCCAGCGTCTTCGGGCGGTCCCCGGCGGCCCACCGCTCGTACGGAGTCCGCGCCGCGACCGCCTCCTCGGGCAGCCACAACCCGTCCAGCTCCAGCGACACGGTGCGCGCGGCGGTGAGCGCCGCGAGCCGCATCGGCGGCGAGGCACGCAGCCCCGGCTGCTCCCGCGCCTCCGTGAACGCGAACAGCGCCTCACCGCCGCCGGTGATCCCGGCGAGCAGCATCACGTCGTTGAGGCCCCAGCCCGTGTACCAGGGGACGGTCCCCTCGAAGCGCCACCCTCCCCGCTCCCGCTCTACCCGCACCGGCGTTCTCGGGTAGGCCCGCAGATGCGCGTAGGCGACGCCGGACAGCAGCTCACCCCGGGCCAGCGGGCCCAGCAGCCGCTCCCGCACCGGCGCCGCGCACGCCACCAGCGTCGCGACCGGCGTGTGGTGCTGCGTCTGGACGAACCAGGTCGAGCAGCAGGCCCCCGACAGGATCTCCGCCGTCTCCCGGGCCACCGCGGCGGGCGCGGCCGATCCGCCGTACTCCCTGGGCGCACCGAGCCCCAGCAGCCCCGACCGCTTGACGGCCTCGATGTGCCCCGCGGGTACCTCGGTCCGGTCCACCGTCTCGGCCTGCGGGGCGAGCAGATTGTCCGCCAGCTGCCGGGCGCTGGTGACGAGCGGGTGCGGTGTGGTGGTCATGGCAAAGATCTTCCGCCGCGGTGGCGCGGGATGTCGATTCCGGGGCCGCCGTGTCCGGGGGGCACGGCCGGCCGCGCCCGCTGAACAGCCGGCTGCCGGCGACCGTCAGCGGATCGGCGCCGCCGATCAGGGTGACGTTCCCGGTGAGCCAGTCCGGCGCGCGGGTCTGCACGTTCGGCGCGCCGAAGACGACGTCGCGCGCGGAGAGCGTCCGCGGACCTCAGGCCGTCACCCCGTGGCCGGGCGGGTGCGCGTGTACGTCGTGAGCCCGGGTGACTCCCGGAACCTCGTCCGCCGTTTGACTGGTCTACACCCTTGACTGGTACAGACCAACGCGGTTGAGTGTCGGACCAACCCCCCACCACGGCCGCCCCCGACGTCTCCTTCCCGGGAGCGGCCGTGTTCCGCAAAGGAGCCGAACCTGTGTCGAGGCGTCGTATCCGCATGTCCGCACTCCTGGGCTCGCTCGCACTCGCGGGCGCGGCCCTGGCCCTCCAACCGGCCCCCACCGCTTCAGCCGCCGGATTCGTGGTCAGTGAGGCGCAGTTCAACCAGATGTTCCCGGGCCGGAACTCCTTCTACACCTACGGAGGTCTCACCGCCGCGCTCAGCGCGTATCCCGGCTTCGCCAACACCGGCAGTGACACCGTGAAGAAGCAGGAGGCGGCGGCCTTCCTCGCCAATGTGAGCCACGAGACCGGCGGTCTCGTCCACGTCGTCGAGCAGAACCAGGCCAACTACCCGCACTACTGCGACCGGAGCCAGTGGTACGGCTGCCCGGCCGGCCAGGCCGCCTACTACGGGCGCGGTCCCATCCAGCTGAGCTGGAACTTCAACTACAAGGCCGCGGGCGACTCGCTCGGCATCGACCTGCTCAACAACCCCTGGCTCGTGCAGAACAACGCGTCCGTGGCCTGGAAGACCGGCCTGTGGTACTGGAACACCCAGTCCGGCCCCGGCACCATGACCCCGCACAACGCCATGGTCAACGGTGCCGGCTTCGGCCAGACGATCCGCAGCATCAACGGCTCCCTGGAGTGCGACGGCAAGAACCCGGCCCAGGTCCAGAGCCGGGTGAACAACTACCAGCGGTTCACCCAGATCCTCGGGGTTTCACCGGGTGGCAACCTCTACTGCTGACGCGGGCCCGCGAGGCATGGTGTCATGCACCTGACCATAGCTGACCGCAGCTTCGCGAAACGAAGGGCAACGTCATGCGTCGCACCCCCCACGCCCTGCTCGCCACGACCGCCGCGCTGGTCGCGGCGGTCGTGGCCCCCGCACCCCCGGCCGGGGCCGCGGCGGCGGCCCCGGCCTCCGGCACGTACTACGTGCAGAGCGCCATCACCGGCCTCAACGCGGCCGACAGCCAGGGCGCCGTCGAACAGCACAGACCCAAGGGCAACGAGGACCGCCAGCAGTGGAACCTCCGCCCGAGCGGCGCCTCCCACGTCCTCGAGAACACCGAGGCCGCGGGCAGTTGCCTCGGCCGCGCGGGCGACCAGGCGCGCACCGTCGCCTGTACGAGCGCCGACGCGGCCTGGGAGATCACACCCACCGGTGCCGACCAGTACACCCTCAAGGCGCCGGGCACGGACCGCCATCTCACGCTCGCCCCCAAGCCCTCCGGCGCCAACCACCCCGCCCCGCTGGCGATCGGCGCCCCGGGCGCCCTCGCCTCCTGGTACCTCACCCCCGTCACACCGGCCACCACGCCCATGCCGCCCCAGGACCGGCGCACCCTGGACCAGGTCACGTTCCTCACCTCGCACAACGCCTACGCCAACGGCGTCGACGGCGGCTTCGCCCCGCCCTTCGTGAACCTCGCCCCGAACCAGTCGCGCGGCCTCTCCCAGCAACTCGCCGACGGTGTCCGTGGCTTCATGCTGGACATCCACCAGACACCCGACGGCGCGATCCTCTGCCACAACAGCTGCACCCTGGTCAGCCGGCCGGTCGCCCTGTGGGTCGACCTCCAGCGCATCGTGGACTTCCTCCGCACGCACCCCGACCAGTTCGTGACGGTCTTCCTGGAGGACTACGTCGACCCGGGCGTCCTGCGCTCCGAACTCGCCCGGGTGAACGGCCTGGACGACGTCCTCTACCGCCCCGACCGGACGGGGGTCCGCGACAACGGCTGGCCCCGGCTCGCCGATCTGGTCGCCGCCGACGACAGGCTGCTCATCTTCACCGACCGCAGCCGCTCCGCCGACCAGTCCGCGGGCCTGACACGGGACAGCTTCGGCGTGATGTACCAGCGCGAGTGGACCGTCGAGAACTACTGGTCCATGGGCTCCGGCCTCGGCTCCTCCGACTGGTCCTGCTACAGCCGGTGGTACGACGCGCACACCGACCTGCCGCTGACCCGTACCGAATCCCGCTTCCGCCCGCTGTTCGTGATGAACCACTTCCGTGACGTCCCGATCACCGGCACGGTCCGCACGGACAACACCAAACTCGCCGACCGCGCCCGCCGTTTCTGCGAGCCGGCCGCCCGCAAGAAGCCCAACTTCCTCGCGGTGGACCGCTACGAACTCGGCGACACCATGTCCGCCGTGAACACCCTGAACACCTACACGTACCCGTAGACCGAAGGCGCGGCGAGGCGGGCCCCATTCACCCGGGGCCCGCCTCCGTCAGTACCCGAGCACCGGGTAGTGGTCGGACAGATCGGTGTACGGGTGGTCGGTGCGCGCGGTGCCGTCCACGAGCCCGGCGTCCGAGAGCATCGACGCGTGCTCGGCGTCGCGGGAGTCGACGTTCAGGTCACCGGCGACCAGCACCTGCTCGTCCGCCGGGATACTTCCAGGTAACACCCTTGCGTGCCAGGGGTGGCGGAAGCCCGAATGCCCCTGTCCGGAGCGCCGGCACAGGCCGCCGGCGCGTGGAAAGTCCAGAAAATGAGGTATTCCGGACGCGGGCGTAACGTGGCTCTATGGGTCCGGCCGCGGCCCGCGGGTCCGGCGCTCCCCCATGGCTGGGTTCCGGCCACGGTGTGCCGGCGGCCGTCGCGCGACCCAGCCGCCTCAGCCTCTGTCTCTCCACTCCTTTCCAGCGGAAGGATCAGCAATGGGCACGGTCACCACCTCCGACGGAACGACCATCTTCTACAAGGACTGGGGTCCGCGTGACGCTCAGCCGATCGTCTTCCACCACGGCTGGCCGCTCAGCGCGGACGACTGGGACAACCAGATGCTGTTCTTCCTCTCCCACGGCTACCGCGTGATCGCCCATGACCGGCGGGGACACGGCCGGTCCAGCCAGTCCTCGACCGGCCACGAGATGGACACCTATGCCGCCGACGTCGCGGCGGTGACCGACGCGCTCGACCTCCAGGGCGCCGTGCACATCGGGCACTCGACCGGCGGCGGTGAGGTCGCGCACTACGTCGCGCGCGCCAAGCCCGGCCGGGTCGCCAAGGCGGTACTCGCCGGCGCCGTCCCACCGGTGATGCTCAAGTCCGAGTCCAACCCGGGCGGTACACCGATGGAGGTCTTCGACGAGTTCCGTGCCGCCCTCGCGGCCAACCGCTCCCAGTTCTACATCGACGTGCCGTCGGGACCGTTCTACGGGTTCAACCGGGACGGCGCCGAGGTGAACGAGGGCATGGTCCACAACTGGTGGCGGCAGGGCATGATGGGCGCCGCCAACGCCCACTACGAGTGCATCAAGGCGTTCTCCGAGACCGACTTCACCGAGGACCTGAAGAAGATCGACGTCCCGGTGCTGGTGATGCACGGCACCGACGACCAGGTCGTGCCCTACGCGGACGCGGGCCCGCTCTCGGCCGAACTCCTGCCGCACGGCACCCTGAAGTCGTACGAGGGCTACCCGCACGGCATGCTCACGACGCATCCGGAGGTCCTCAACCCCGACATCCTGGAGTTCGTGAAGTCGTAGCGTCCCCGCGCCAGGGGGCGGCTCCCGGCCGTCCCCTTCGGGGTCGTGGACACGCACCTGCCGGTCCCGATCGGGGACCCACCTTTTGCGGCCCCTGTGTGTCGGTAAGAGAATGAAGGGTGCATTCCCTGGAGGTGTGCCATGTCCACTCCCGGCCAGGCAGCGACCGCTGCGGGCACCGCACGGGGGGAGCGCGGCCCCGGTCCGGCCCGGGTGCGACTGTCGATCAACGGCACCGCGCACACCCTGGACATCGAGCCGCGTGTGAGCCTGCTGGACGCGCTCCGGGAGCGTCTCGACCTCACGGGCGCCAAGAAGGGCTGCGATCAGGGCACCTGCGGAGCCTGCACGGTGTGGGTCGACGGACGGCGGGTGCTGGCCTGCCTCACGCTCGCGATGACCTGCGAAGACCACGAGATCACCACCATCGAGGGACTCGCCGCGCAGGGAGCGCCGCACCCGATGCAGCAGGCGTTCATCGAGCAGGACGCGTTCCAGTGCGGCTACTGCACTCCCGGCCAGATCATGTCCGCCGTGGCGCTCATCGAGGAAGGACACGCCGGGGACGACAGCGAGATCAAGGAGTGGATGAGCGGCAACATCTGCCGCTGCGCCGCCTATCCGCACATCCGGGCCGCGATCCGCTCCGTCCGCGACCAGACGTAGGACCCGACACGGAGCAAGACGCGGGAGGCCCCTCGTGCGGCCCATCACCTACCTCCGCGCGACCGACGCGGCGACCGCCGTCGCCGCCGTCAGCGCGGACCCCACCAGCGACTTCCTCGCCGGGGGCACCACCGAGGTGGACCTGCTCCGGCAGAACGTGCTGAACCCCCGTCGTCTCGTCGACATCAACGGGCTGCCCCTGGCCCGCGTCGAAGGCACGCCGGGAGGCGGGCTGCGCATCGGCGCGCTGGCGCGGATGAGCGAGGTCGCGGCGGCCCCCGTCGTACGCGAACGATTCCCGCTGCTCGCGCAGGCGCTGGAGCTGGGAGCCTCCGCGCAACTGCGCAACATGGCCTCCATGGGGGGCAACCTGCTGCAACGCGTGCGCTGTTCCTACTTCCGCGACGCGCAGTCCCCGTGCAACAAGCGTGACCCCGGCACCGGTTGCCCGGCCGTCGAGGGCTTCAGCCGCGGCCACGCGGTGCTCGGCACCAGCGAACACTGCATCGCCACCCACCCCTCCGACGTGGCCGTCGCCCTGGTCGCGCTGGACGCACGCGTGCACACGGTGGGCCCGGACGGCGAACGGACCTGTGCGATCGACGACTTCTTCCTCCTCCCCGGCGACTCCCCGCACCACGAGCACCCCATGGAGCACGGTGAGCTGATCACCGGCATCGAGGTGCCCCCCGCACCACTGGCGCGGCACTCCCTCTACCTGAAGGTCAGGGACCGCGAGTCCTACGAGTTCGCGCTGGTCTCGGTCGCGGCCGCGCTGTCCGTCGTGGACGGCACCGTCGCCGACGTGCGGATGGCGCTGGGCGGCGTGGCCACCAAGCCCTGGCGGGCCCGGCGCGCCGAGGACTTCCTGATCGGCGCGGCCGTGAACCGGGAGAACTTCGCCCTGGCCGGCCGCGTGGAACTGGCCGACGCCAGGCCCACCGCCATGAACTCCTTCAAGGTCGAACTCGCCCAGCGCGCGATCGTCCGCGCCCTCGACACGCTCAGCGACGGAACGGGAGCCGGTCCGGCGGCCCGGCCCGGGACCGGGAGCCCCTCATGACCGCCACCGTCCCGTCCGCCCTCGGACAGCCGCTCGACCGGGTGGACGGCCTGGCCAAGGTCGGCGGAACCGCGCGCTACTCCACCGAGATCCCCCTCCCGGACATGGCGTACGCCTGCGTGGTCGGCTCCCGCGTCGCCGCCGGGCGGGTCACGGAGATCGACACGAGCGCCGCGCTGGCCGAGGAGGGCGTCCTCGCGGTCCTCACCCACAGGACGCTCCCGAGGATCGCGGAGCAGCCGCCGCTCATCCCCTCGCTCGCCGGGACGGCCGCCCCCGCCCAGACCTTCTTCCCGATGCAGGACGACACCGTGCACTACGCGGGCCAGCAGATCGCGCTCGTCCTCGCCGACACCTGGGAACGGGCCCAGCACGGAGCGCGGCTGGTCCGTGTCACCTACGAGGAGACCCCGCCGGTCACCACCCTCGACCAGGGCCGTGACCGGTCGTACGTGCCCGAGCGGATCTTCGGCGGTTTCGTCCCGGGCCACCTGGAGCGCGGGGACGTCGAGGCCGCCCTCCAGGACGCGGACGTCCGGCTGGACGGCACCTACACCTACGCCGCGAACCACCACAACCCGATCGAACCTTCCTGCACCACGGCTCAGTGGGACGGCGACGAACTGCTGCTGTTCGACTCCACACAGGGGGTCAACGCCACGCAGATGACCGTCGCCCGGCTGCTGGGCGTGCCGATGTCGAGGATCAGGGTCATCAGCCACTACGTCGGCGGCAGCTTCGGGTGCAAGGCGATGATCCATGCCCACGCGGCGCTCGCCGCGATGGCGGCCCGCGAGATCGGCCGGCCGGTCAAACTCGCCCTGACCCGGGAGCAGATGTTCACCTCCGTGGGCCACCGCGAGGAGCAGGAGCAGCGCGTCACCCTCGGTGCGACCCGTGAGGGCCGGCTGACCGGGATCAGGCACCACAAGCTGTCCCCGACCTCCCCCTTCGACGACTGGGCCGAACCCTCCGTAGGCACCTCCTCGCAGATCTACGCCTGTCCCGCGTTCGAGGGCGAGTACCGGCTGTTCCGCGCCAACACCGCGACCCCCACCTTCATGCGGGCACCCGGAGAGGCGAGCGGCATGTTCGCGCTGGAGTGCTCCATGGACGAACTCGCCCACGAACTGGGCATCGACCCCATCGAGTTGCGCCTGCGCAACCACACCGACGTCGACGCGATGTCGGGGCGGCCCTGGTCCAGCAGCGGCCTGCGGGAGTGCTACGAGCGCGGGGCACGGCGCTTCGGCTGGTCCGGACGCGATCCCCGGCCCCGTGTGCGCCGGGAAGGGAACTGGCTGCTCGGCACCGGCATGGCCACCGCGGTCTACCCGGTCGCCACGCCGGCCAACCCGCAGCGCGCCCGGGCCCGCGTCTACGCCGACGGCACGGCGGTCGTCCAGGCCGCGACCCCCGAGTTCGGCACCGGTGTCGCCACGGCCATGACCCAGGTCGCCGCGGTCGGCCTCGGCATGCGCACGGACAGGTGCCGCTTCGAGTTCGGGGACACCGACCTGCCCGGCATCGCCGCCGCGGTGGGATCGTCCGGCGCCGGGATGATCAGCGCGGCCGTGCACAGTGCCGCCACCGCACTGCGCGGGCAGCTGATCATGAGCGCCGTGGGCGATCCCGGTTCGCCGCTGCACGGCGCGGACCTCGTCGACGTGGTCGTCCAGGACGGGATCATGACCGCCGGCACCGCCTTTGAGTCGTACGGCGATCTGCTGCGCCGCAACCTCAGGCCGGACGCCGAGGCCGTCGGGCAGTGGAACCCGCCCCACGACATCCCTTACGCGATGATGACCTTCGGCGCCCAGTTCGCCGAGGTCGCCGTCGACGCGGAGCTCGGCCTCGTCCGGGTGCGGCGTATGACCGGGGCCTTCGCGCCCGGCCGGGTCCTCAATGCGAGGACGGCCCGCAGCCAGCTGATGGGCGGCATGCTCTGGGGCCTCGGCCAGGCCCTCCTGGAGGCCAACCACATGCAGCCGGACACCGGGCGCTGGGTCAGCACGAGCCTCGGGGAGTACCTCGTCCCCGTCAACGCGGACGCTCCCGACGTCGACATCGAACTCGTCGAGGTCGAGGACGACATCGTCAACCCCCTGGGCGTCAAGGGGGTCGGTGAGATCGGCCAGGTGGGTGTGGCGGCCGCGATCGCCAATGCCGTGCACCACGCCACCGGGCGGCGGGTGCGCAAACTGCCGATCATGATCGAGGACCTGTTGTGAACCTCGCGCCGGCCGCCCGCAGGCGCGCGCCGGCGCCCGTCCCCGTCACGACACGGCTGAAGGTCTTACACCCATGGGAGCACCGGAGCCCACCGGCGGAACGGACGGGACACCCGCGGCGGGCGGCTCGGGCGACACCGGCGGCGTGGACGCCCTGGGAGCCCTGGTCGCGGACGTGGGGGGCGAGGCGGCGGCGGCACTGCGCGCCCTGCTGACCGCGTCGGTCGTCGGCCTCGCGGTCTGGGACACCGACCTGCGCTGCGTCTGGGTCAACGACGCCCTCGAAGGCATCGACGGAATCGCCCGCGACCGGCGCTTGGGCCGTAGGCCGCGCGAGGCCCTGAGCGGGGACGCCGCGGAGCTGGACACGGTCGCGGCCCGGGTGCTGGAGACCGGGGTGTGCGTCACCGGACGCGAGTACCGGCCCGCGACGCTCGCGGGGCGGGACCGTGACCGTGTCCACTCGGCCTCCTTCCTGCGCCTGGACGACGCCGAGGGCCGCACGCTGGGTGTCTGCATGGTGACGCTGGTGATCAAGGACCGGCGATGGGCGGGGAATCGCCTGGCCATGGTCAACGAGGCGGGCGCCCGCATCGGGACCACGCTGGACGTCATGCGCACGGCTCAGGAACTGGCCGACTTCACCGTGCCGTCGCTCGCCGACTATGTGACCGTCGACCTGACGGAGGCGGTGCGCCTCGGTCAGGAGCCGCTGGACCGGCTCGGCCCCTCGCAGGGGAGCCTTCCCAAGTTCCGGCGAGCGGGCCGGGCCTCGATCCACGCCGGCGTGCCCGAAGCCCTCTGGGCGGAGGGTGAGGTGGTCTACGTCCCCGAGACGTCGCCGTTCATGAGGGCCCTGGCGTCCGGCCACGCCGTGCTGCAACCCAGGATCGACACGTCCGCCGGCACCTGGCTGGAACAGGATCCGGAGCGGGCCGCGAAGATCCGGGAGTTCCACATGCACTCCCTGCTGGTGGTCCCGATCCTCGCGCGCGGCGTGATCCTGGGCGTGGCGGTCTTCGTGCGGACGGACACCCCGGCGCCCTTCGACGAGACCGATCAGCTGCTCGCCGAGGAACTGGTCTCCCGCGCCGCGCTGAGCCTGGACAACGCCCGCCGCTACACCCGTGAGCGCACGGCGGCCCTCGTGCTCCAACGCAGTCTGCTGCCCCGCCGGCTGGACGGCGGAACCGCCATGGAGGTGGCCGCCCGCTATCTGCCGGCCGCGCCCGGCGACAGTGTCGGCGGTGACTGGTACGACGTCATCGGCCTGCCCGGCGGGCGACTGGCGCTCGTCCTGGGCGACGTGGTCGGGCACGGCATCGACGCCGCCGCGACCATGGGCCGGCTGCGCACGTCGATCCGTACCCTCGCCGATCTCGATCTGCCCCCGGACGAGCTGCTCACCAGGCTGGACCGGACGTTCATCCGGCTGACCGAGGACGAGGTCGCGGCCGGCGCCGACGTCCCGTCCATGGGCGCCACCTGCGTCTACGCGGTCCACGATCCGGCGACCTCGCTGTGCACGCTGGCGCTGGCCGGGCATCCGCCGCCCGCCGTCGTCCGCCCGGACGGTGTCGTCTCGTATCCCGACCTGCCCCACGGCCCCCCACTGGGGGTCGGCATGCTGCCCTTCCCGCCCGCCCGGATCGAGCTCCCCGCGGGCAGCGTGATCGCCCTGTACAGCGACGGGCTCGTCGAGGAGCGTCATCAGGACATCGACGTCGGCATGGAACGCGTCGCCCGCGCGCTCTCCCGGGGCGCCCCGTCGCTGGAGGAGCTGTGCACGGCGGTGGTCGGCACGCTGCCGACCCCGACCCCGGCCGACGACGTCACCCTGCTGCTCGCCCGAGCCCTGTGAGCCGCAGCCCGGCTACGGGCCGGTCCGGCGGCGACTGGCGCCTGTGAGGTTTTACGTATAACCTCTCCCGCTAATCAGCCCTCCCGGAAGGTCCCGATGGCACGCATCGCCCTGGTCACCCTCGTCGTCGACGACTACGACGAGGCCGTCCGCTTCTACACCGAGGCCCTCGGGTTCCGGCTCGCCGAGGACGCGCCCCGCCCCGACGGCTCCCGCTGGGTCGTCGTGGAACCCGGGACCGAGGGCGCCGGCACCGCCCTGCTGCTCGCCCGCGCCAAGGGCGAGGCGCAGCGGGCCCGGGTCGGTGACCAGACCGGCGGTCGCGTCGGTTTCTTCCTGCACACCGACGACTTCGCCCGCGACCACGCCAGGGCGCTCGCCGCGGGGGTGACCTTCCTGGAGGAGCCGCGGCACGAGCCGTACGGCACGGTCGCCGTCTTCCAGGACCTCTACGGCAACCGGTGGGATCTGCTCCAGCCCGCCGGCTGACCGACGCCGGCGCCCGGCGGAAACGCCGTCGCCACCAGCCCTCTGCGGTACGCGCCGGCCCCCCGCTGTACGCGCCCGGCCCCTGCCGAACGCACCAGCCCCGGCTCCGCTGCCGACCCACCGGCTCCGGAGCCGGCCCACCCGCTCCGCCGCCGACCACCCGCTCCGCACGCCCTGACCGAGGAAAGGCGCACCATGACAGCTACGCGCGTAGACATCGAGACCCTCCGGCGCCTTCCCAAGGCCGTCCTGCACGACCACCTCGACGGCGGCCTGCGCCCCGCCACCGTCGTCGAGCTGGCGGAGGCGGTCGGTCACACCCTGCCCACGACCGACCCCGAAGCGCTCGCCGCCTGGTACTACGACGCCGCCAACTCCGGCGACCTGGTCCGCTACATCGCCACCTTCGAGCACACCCTCGCCGTGATGCAGACCCGTGAGGGCCTGCTGCGCACCGCCGAGGAGTACGTCCTCGACCTCGCGGCGGACGGCGTCGTGTACGGCGAGGTCCGCTACGCGCCCGAGCTGATGGTCGCCGGCGGGCTGGCCCTGCCCGAGGTCGTCGAGACCGTGCAGGAGGGCCTCGCGGCGGGCATGGCCAAGGCGGCCGCCGCCGGTACGCCGGTCCGGGTGGGGACGCTGCTGTGCGGCATGCGGATGTTCGACCGGAGCCGGGAGATCGCCGACCTCACGGTGGCCTTCCGGGACGCCGGTGTCGTCGGCTTCGACATCGCCGGCGCGGAGGACGGCTTCCCGCCCGCCGACCACCTGGCCGCCTTCGAGCACCTGCGCCAGGAGAACGTGCCGTTCACCGTCCACGCCGGTGAGGCGCACGGGCTGCCCAGCATCCACCAGGCGCTCCAGACGTGCGGCGCCCAGCGCATCGGGCACGGCGTGCGGATCATCGACGACATCCCCGACCTCGCGGCGGGCAAGCTCGGCCGGCTCGCCGGGTGGGTCCGTGACCGCCGGATCGCGCTGGAGATGTGCCCGACCTCCAACCTCCAGACCGGCGCCGCCGACTCGATCGCCGAGCACCCGATCACGGCGCTCAAGGACCTCGGCTTCCGCGTCACGCTCAACACCGACAACCGCCTGGTCTCCGGTACGACCATGACCCGCGAGATGTCGCTGCTGGTCGAGGAGGCGGGCTGGACGGTCGAGGATCTGCGCACCGTGACGGTGAACGCCGTCAAGAGCGCGTTCATACCCTTCGACGAGCGCAATGCCCTGATCCGCGATGTGATCCTGCCGGGCTACGAGGTCTGAAGCAGCCCGCGTACGTATGCGGCCTGTCCGACGTGCTGAAGGTCGTCGGACAGGACGCTCACCAGCCGTACGCCGAGTGTGACCGGAGGGTCCCAGCGCTCGTCGACGACCCGTTCGAGGTCCTTGGCGGTCAGCTCGCCCAGGAAGCGCAGGGTCTGCTCGTGCACCGCGTCGTAGTAGCCGGTCAGCAGGTCGGGGGAGTCGACCCGAACCTTCGCCACCTGCGTCGAGCCGTGCCCGTACCCCGTGTCGTGACGGGGCAGGCCGAGGCCGAAGCGCTTCTCCCAGCCCTGGGCGAGCCAGACCTGGTCGAGCCCGGCGGCGTCGGCGACATGGTCGTCCTGCACGCGGCTGAGGTGCCAGATCAGCCAGCTGACGGAGTTGGCGCCGGGCCCGGGGCGGGCGTTGAGGTCGTCGTCGGTGAGGCCGTCGACGGCGGCGTGGACCTCTTCCCGGATGCGGCTGTAACCGTCGCTGAGGATGTCCTTGGCATGCATACGTCCCACCATGGCGCATCCACGCGCCGCCCACGACGGCGAGCGGCGCGCGAGGGCGCGACGCCGGCCCGCCTGAGCCGCCCGGGTTCCGGCGTCGTGGCCCGGCGTGCCTCAGTAGCCCGGGTTCCGGCGTCGAGGTGCGTCCCGTGTCAGCCGCCCGGATGCCGGGTCGTGGCCCGGCCCGCCTCAGTCGCCCGGGTGCGCGTCGAGGAGTGCCATGAGGGCACGGGCCGCAGGGCTCGTCGCCTCCGGGGACGGCAGCAGGGCGACCGTCTCGTACGCGGCCTCGCCGGTGCCCTTGAGCGGGAGAGCGGCCAGTGAGGCGCGCTTGTGGCGGAAGTGGTGCGGCACCACGGCGATGCCCAGGTTCTCGTCCAGCAGGTCGAGCAGGCTGTGCACGTCGTTCACCTCCAGGTCCACGGTCCGCCGGACGCCCGCCTTGGCGAACGCGGCGTCGGTGGCGCGGCGGGGCCCCCAGTCGGGATGGAAGTCGACGAAGACCTCGCCGCCGAGGTCCTGGGGCGTGACGGCCGCGCCGGCCGCGGCGAGACGGTGCGTCGGATGGCACAGGACGGTCATCGGCTCGTCGGTCAGGGACACCGTGCGCAACTGCTCGGTGTCCTCCTCGGTGCGCACCGCGAAGGCCAGGTCCAGGCGGCCCGCGGCGACCTCCTCCGTCAGCGCGCCCGAGCCGGCCTGCCGCAGACAGATCTCCACGTCCGGATGGCGGTGCCGGAACGCCGCGAGCAGTCGCGCCACGTTCACCCCCGCGATGCACTGCTCGGTGCCGAGCGCGAGGGTGCCGCGCAGCACGCCCTGCACCGCGGCCACCGCCTCGTGGGCCGACCGCACCTGGGCCAGGATGCGCTCCGCCTCGCCCAGCAGCGCCCGCCCGGCCGGGGTGAGCGTCACCCGTCGGGTGGTCCGCACGAACAGCGGGGTCTGCAACTCGCGCTCCAGTGCCCGGATCGAGGCGGACAGGCCCGACTGGGAGACCATGAGCCGTTCGGCCGCCCGGGTGAAATGCTGGTCCTCGGCGACCGCCACGAAGTGCTGGAGATGACGCAGTTCCATGACTGAGAAGCGTAGTCGCTGAATTCCATCTGATTCTTCTGTTGGACCACTGCCCGCAGGTCACGGCAGAGTGGGAGTGCAATCCATCCTGCCCACCCCCCTGGAGTCGCGTTGTACACGGCACACCCCGACCGCTACGCGGACATGCCCTACCGGCGCACAGGCCGCAGCGGCCTCAAGCTCCCCGCGCTGTCGCTCGGCCTGTGGCACAACTTCGGCCCCGACCGGCCGGTCCAGACCCAGCGCGCGATCCTGCGCCGCGCCTTCGACCTCGGCATCACCCACTTCGACCTGGCCAACAACTACGGCCCGCCGCCCGGCGCCGCCGAGTCCGCGTTCGGCGAGGCCCTCAAGGCGGACTTCGCGCCCTACCGCGACGAACTGGTGGTCTCCACCAAGGCGGGCTATCTGATGTGGCCCGGGCCGTACGGCGAGTGGGGCTCGCGCAAGTACCTGCTGTCGTCGCTGGACCAGAGCCTGCACCGGATGGGCCTGGAGTACGTCGACATCTTCTACTCGCACCGCCCGGACCCGGAGACTCCGCTGGAGGAGACGATGGGCGCCCTGCACACGGCGGTCCAGCAGGGCAAGGCGCTCTACGTCGGCGTCTCCAACTACTCGCCGGAGCAGACCCGCGAGGCCGCCCGCATCCTGGGCGAGCTGGGCACCCCGCTCCTGATCCACCAGCCGCGCTACTCCATGCTCTCCCGGCTCCCCGAAGAGGGCCTGCTGGACGCGCTCGACGAGCTGGAGGTCGGTTCCATCGCCTACTCGCCGCTCGACCAGGGCCTGCTCACCGGCCGCTACCTGGACGGCATCCCGGCGGACTCGCGGGCGGCGGGCGACAGCCCGTTCCTGAAGTCCGACGCGCTGAACGAGGAGCTGGTGGAGCGGCTGCGCGGCCTGAACGACATCGCCAAGTCGCGCGGTCAGACGCTGGCCCAGATGGCGCTCGCCTGGGTGCTGCGCGGCGGCCGGGTGACCTCCGCCCTGGTCGGCGCGAGCAGCCCGCACCAGCTGGAGGACAGCGTCGCCGCGATCCGCAACCTCGACTTCGACGCGGACGAGCTCTCGCGCATCGACGCACTCGCGCGGGTCTGACCGCGCCGCGTCCACGGCCGTGACCCTGGGGGTGAGCCACCTCCGTCCACGGCCGCCCCGCCCCGGAGGTGAGTCTTCCCCTCCGGGGCACGCGTCTTCTCATGGCGGCAGCGGGCCGGCCCCCTTCGGGGTGCCGGGTGCCCGGACCTCTCCGTGGCCGCGCCGGCGGGCGCGGGAGTTCTCCGCCCGGGTCCCGGTGAACACGGGACCCGCGGGCGCCGGACCGATGAGGTTCTCGTCGCCGCGCGGTCTGATCGTGGAACCCCCTCACCACGACCGCGCGGAAGGTGGATGCCACATGAGCAAGGTGGTCCTGCACGTCACGATGTCGCTCGACGGCTTCATGGCAGGTCCGGACATCGGCGTCGGACACCCCATGGGCCGGGGCGGGCTGCGTCTGCACGACTGGATCCTGAAGACACCGGCCGACGACACCGATGTCGCGGTGACGCGGGAGATCTCCGTCTCGACAGGTGCCGTCGTGCTCGGCAGAAGGACGTACGACGTCGGTGTCGAGGTCTGGCAGGACACCCCTTTCCCGGTGCCGTGCTTCGTGCTCACGCACCACGCTCTGGGCCGCCGCGCCATGAAGAGCGGGACCTTCGCCTTCGTCACCGACGGCCTGGAAAGCGCGCTCCGGCGGGCGGAAGCGGTGGCGGACGGCAAGGACGTCGCCCTGATGGGGGCGGACATCGCCCAGCAGGCGCTCGGCGCGGGACTCCTCGACGAGATCAACCTCCAGCTCGCGCCGGTGGTGATGGGAGACGGACGCCGGCTGTTCGAGCACCTGGGAACGGAACACATCGAGCTGGAGCGGACCAGGATCCTCGCCTCGCCGCTCGTCACTCATCTGCGCTTCCGGGTCCCGCGCACCAGGTCCCTCACGCCCGGCCGCCCAGGGGCCTCGGCGGAAGCGGCGCGCTCAGGTGCCGAGCCGCTCCTGTAGACGCACCGTCACCGAGTCGCCCTCCTCCTTGCCGATCGCCCTGCGCACCTCGGCCTTGACGGGCAGCTTGTGGGTACCGTCGCCCAGGGCCATGAACGAGCTCCGGAAAGGATGGCCGTCAACGGTCCCGCGGATCTTGACGAGGCCACGGGTGCCGAAGAAAGCGACGGATTCGGGCCACACGACATACGTCCATCCGCCGTTGCTCGGGCTCTTGCGCAGGACGGCGGTGAATTCCGCGTCGAGGTTTCCGGTCGTCCCCATGACTGCCTCCTTCGTCCGTGATCGCGAAATGCCTCACTCATCAGACCGCTTAAACAGGAAGAACTCATCGCGGAAGCTCCCGCTCCGCCCACGGGGCAAGATCCGTACCGTCCGGCCTGCGGCCCTCACCCATGGCGTTCCGGCCAATACGCGCGGTGAATATGCCAGGAGACTGGCCGGAAAGGCATGGTGACAGTGATTCAAAAGTAAAGATACTCGAACGTACAGGGACTGTTCTCACCGCACAGGAGCCGCACCGGAGGCGGGATATCCCCGCGACGGGCAACGCGACGGGGGAGGCGGACGTGCACGACGAATTCCTGTGCCATGTAACGGCGTACGGCACCTGCGGCGGCCGGCGGATCGGCGTACCTCTCGGTAGCTACCGGGCGCCGACTCTGGCCCTCGCGTTGTGGTGGCTGCGCGATCGCGCCCATTGGATCGCGGAGCGGCTCGATCCCCGGCCCGGTGACGCACCGTATCCGCCGAACGCGCTGATCCCGGTCGGCGCCGGCGTGGCCGACGTGCCGTCGCTGCTGCGCGCCTGGTGTGCCGACGACGGTCAGCAGGAGCTGATCGCCGACCAGTTGGCGGCGGGGCGGCTGGTCAGGATCGCCACCAGCGACGACACCACCGAGTACGAGCTGCTCGCCGAGTCGGTCGACGCCCTGCGGATGCAGCGCACCGTCCCGGCGCTTGTGGTTCCCGTCGCGTGACACGTGCCATCGGCGATCACCGGCCGAGCGGGACTGGACCACTGGCGCGGCCTCCACCATGATGACGCCGCCATGACAAACTCATCGGGATGGTGACCGTGCGCGCAGTCGTCGTCAGGGCCACATTGGCCTCCGTAGTCCTCCTGCTGCCCTTGGCGTATGCCCCACGGGCCGACGCCGGGCCCGAGGACGCTCCTCGGGCCGAGGCGGTCCCCCGGTCCGAGGCCGCCGACTGGACGGCGCCCCTCAGCACACGCGGACGCTGGATCGTGGACGCCGACGGCGACCGCTTCAAGCTGCGCTCGGGCAACTGGCACGGAGCCAGCGGCACCTGGAACGGCTCCGGCAGCACGGCCGACGACGCCAACCACCACGCCGGCGAGAACTCCGGCAGGATCCCGCTCGGGCTCGACCGCGCCCCCATGGCCGAGATCATCGCCGGGTTCCAGGAGATCGGCGTGAACAGCATCCGGCTGCCCTTCTCCAACGAGATGATCCACGACACCGCGCCCGTCACGGACGACGCCGTCGCCGCCAATCCCGCCCTGCGCGGCAGGACCCCGCTCCAGGTCTACGACGCCGTGGTCCGCGAACTGACCTCCGCCGGGCTCGCGGTGATCCTCAACAACCACACCAACACCACCCGCTGGTGCTGCGGGGTCGACGGCAACGAACGCTGGAACGCGAGCCGTTCGACCGGGGAATGGGAGAACGACTGGCTGTTCATGGCCCGCCGGTACAAGGACGACAAGCGGGTCGTCGGCGCCGACCTCTACAACGAGGTGCGCCGCAACGTGTGGGACGACCCCAACTGGGGGCTCGGCGACAACCACGACTGGTTCGCCGCCTCGCAGCGGGTCGCGGACCGCATCCTGACGGAGGCCAACCCCGATCTCCTGATCGTGGTCGAGGGCATCAACTGGACCGGCATCCCCGTCGACGGATTCCCGCACGAACGCCCCACCCTGGAGCCGGTGCGGGGCCTCTCGCACACCCTGGTCGACTCCGGCAAGCTCGTGTACTCCGCCCACTTCTACGACTACACCGGCCCGAACCACAGCGGCGCCACCGGGACGGGCGAGACCACCGACCCCCGCTACCGCGACTTCAGCCCGTCCGAGCTGATCGACGTGCTGAACCGCCAGGCGTTCTTCGTCACCGCCGAGCAGGACCGGCACTTCACCGCGCCGGTCTGGATCAGCGAGTTCGGCGTCGGCGGCCGGGACGAGACCGGAGCCGGGCAGCGTGCCTGGTTCGAGAACTTCGTCGACCATCTGATCCGCACCGACGCCGACTTCGCGTACTGGCCGCTCGTCGGCTGGCACGACAACCGCAAGGGCAACGGCTGGGCGCTGCTCCACTGGGACGCGGCGGGCCGGCGCATGGGCGTGTACGACGGCGACGACTGGCGGGCCGCCGCCTGGGCGAGGCTCGTCGGCGCCGCGGGCCGCACCGGTCCGGTGGAGCCAGCCACGGAGTGGTCCCAGCTCAGCCCCGACCACGGCGACTTCGTCCAGTCGCGCCGGATGCGCGCCCTGCCCGACTGGGACTCCGGCGCCCGCAAGGCCGCCTGCCCCGACGGTCAGCGTCTGCTCGGCCTCGCCCACACCGGCAACCGGGGTCTGTGCTCGGACGTGTCCGCCCCGTGGACGCCACCCGGTGGCCACGAGGTCGTCCGCGACGAGCGGCACGTCACGGCGGGCGACGACTGGGCGTCCGGCTACACCAAGCTCCAGTGCGCCCCCGGCCACTACCTGAGCGGCTACGGCGTCCGTGGCTCGGCCGTCTCCTCGGCGCTGTGCACTGCCGCGCCCGCGGGAGAACTCGGCACCGCCGGCCGTACCGTCTGGTTCGACCGCGGCGACGACCGGGGACCGGCGCCCAAGGGCGGCGACTTCGCGGTCGGGCGCTACAAGGGGCAGTGCGCGGACGACGAGTACGCGGCCGGGATCGCCTACACGGGACGCGTGGGTTCGTCGCGGACGCCGGCCGCGCTGTACTGCCGGAAGCTGGCGTAGCCGCCGGGGCCAGGGCCTGTCCGGCGGGTCGTGCCGCGGGGAACGTGCGGGGCCGGCCCCGCCTCTCCGTGGCGTGTTCCCGCCGGACAGCGAAACCCAGGACCGTGCGTCTAGCTCCGAGCGTCTAGGACCGAGTGCGCCGCCGCACCGCCCTGGCCAAGAGCGCGCCGAGGACGCCGGCGACCAGGCCCCACAGCGCGGCGAGGCCCAGCGCGCTCCAGACGCGCGGCCGGAGGAACAGCTCCCCGGCGAGCCCACCGCCCAGGTCGCCGATGCCGAGGACGGACAGGCCGTAGGACGCGGAGACGTGACCGACCAGGCAGATCACCAGCACGGTCAGTGCCAGGGCGACGGCCATACGCACGGCGTGCTGCCAGAGCGGCACCCGGGCGGGCGAGCGTGCCGCCGCCGTGAACGCGGCCGCGAGCACCAGCACCGCCGACGCGACCACCAGCCACCACACCCGGCCGTCGTGCCGGGACAGCGTGGCGACGTTCAGGGCCTGGACGTCCTCGGAGCGCAGCACCTGGTCGAGCACATGGGGCATCGGCAGGCTGAACGGCCCCTCCACCCGGCCGTCCCAGGTGGCCCCCAGGCCGAGGGTGAACCCGAGCCACGCCAGGTTCGGCAGTCCGAGCAGCAGCGTCGCGAAGGTCTCGGCGGGATGTCCACGGGTCCCCGCAGCGACCAGACCGACGACCAGGCCCACAAGGACACAGACGAGGAGCAGGGCGACCATCGCGTACGCCACCGGACGCACCGACTCGCGCAGGCCGAGCAGGCGTCCCGGTAGCGGAGCGCCCCGGGAGACCAGCAGGGCCAGCACCAGCACGCCCGCGAGCCACAGGAGTCCGAAGAACAGGGACAGCGGCACGTCCGTCGCGAAACCGACCTCCGGAGTGAGACCGAACAGGTCGCCGAGGTCACCGATCGCGCCCTCGCCGAGCGAGATCCGGAACGTCTGCCGGGCCCCGAGAGCCAGTCCGAGCAGCCCCAGCAACCACAGCACCGCCACCTCGGCGGCCCACACGCCCAGGTCCCGGGCGCTCACCGCTGCCCGGTGCCGCAGTGGCCGCAGGAAGCCCGCGGCGATCACCAGGGCTCCGGTCAGCGTCACGGAGAGCGGGATCACGGTGAGCCCCGCCGTCGTCTCGGCGAGTCCTCCGGCATCTCCGGAGAACTCGACGACACCGCCCACGGCGGTGACGACGGTCGCCGCGACCACCCGGGGGAAGGCCCCGTCCGGCAGATCGGCCGCCCCCGCCGCCCACAGCCCCAGCGCGGCGGTGACCCCCATGGCGGCCAGCGCGGCCAGCACCACGGCCACGGCCCGCACCCAGCCGGGACGGGCCAGTGCCTGACCGGAGGGGGTTCGCACGCTCACACCGCCACGCTAAGCAGCGCGGGAGCCGGGCGCGCGCCGGGAGGTCCGTCCGCGTACGCGTGAGGAGGGCGGCATCGCGCGGACCACCGGGTTTCCCGACCCGGGGCCGGGCCGCCGCCGGTGAGGAGCGTTTCGCGCGCGCGTGCACGCCCCCGAATACCCCGCAAACGCTCCGGCGGTGTGACGTGTCCGGCACTATGGACTGTGGCGCGCGGCTCGGGGTACGAGGACTGGTGCAGCAGCGTCCGGCACGGCCGGCTTCGGAGAGAGACACGCATGATCGAACACGGGGACGGGGTCGTCGTACCGGCCGGTTTCGACGTGCCCGTGGAGCCACTACGGCGGGCGGCGCACTACACGGGCGAGCCGGGATGCATCGCCGAGGCGCGCTCCCTGGCCGCCCGCTTCGTCGAGCAGCTCAGGACCGAGTGGTGCGCCGGGATCGACGACCGCGTCGAAGGAGCGGTGCTCCTCGTGGTGAGCGAACTGGTCACCAACGCGGACCGGCACAGCAACGGGCCGTACATCCTGGAGCTGGAGGGAACGGACAGCGCTCTGGCCGTGTCCGTGTACGACAGCAGCGCCGCCCTGCCCAGGCGGTTCCCGCGCGACCCGGACCGCGTCGGCCGGCACGGTCTGGAGATCGTGCACGCGCTGGCGGCCGAGGTGACCGTCGAGCGCGTTCCGGTGGGCAAGCGGGTGCGTGCGCTCGTCCCGCTGGACGACACGGAGTGAGCCCCTGACGCGCAGCCAGGGACTCACCCGCGGGTCCGCCTTGCGCGGCGGGCCCGGAGCGTCAGGCGCAGCCCAGCTCTCCGAGCATGCCCCGGCGCAGCCGCACGATGATCCGCTTGAGCAGTCGGGACACATGCATCTGGGAGCAGCCGAGCCGCTCACCGATCTCGGCCTGCGTGGCCTCCTCGACGAACCGCAGATGCAGGATCCGCCGGTCCCGTTCGTCCAGTTCGGCCATGAGCGGGGCGAGCGACTGGAAGTCCTCGACGAGCCGCAGCCCGTGCTCCTCGACGCCGATGAAGTCGGCGAGGACCGACTCTCCGTTCTCCGGGCCGTCACCGGTCAGGGCGGCGTCCAGGGAGGCCGAGTTGTAGCCGTTGGAGGCGATCTGGCCTTCGATCACCTCGTTCTCGGGGATGTTCATCAGCGTGGCGAGTTCCGCCACCGTGGGATCCCGGTCCAGACGGCTGGCCAGCTCCTCGCGGGCCTTGGCCAGTTCGACGCGGAGCTCCTGCAGACGACGAGGGACGTGCACGGCCCAGGTGGTGTCACGGAAGAACCGCTTGATCTCACCGACGATGTAGGGCAGCGCGAACGACGTGAACTCGACCTCGCGGGAGATCTCGAACCGGTCGATGGCCTTGATCAGGCCGATCATCCCCGTCTGGACGATGTCCTCCATGTCGTCGCCGCGGTTGCGGAACCGGCCGGCGGCGAACCGCACCAGCGACATGTTCATCTCGATGAGCGTGTTGCGGGCGTACTGGTGTTCGTGTGTGCCTTCCTCGAGTTCGGTCAGGCGCGCGAAGAACTGGCGCGACAGCTCCCTGGCGTCGCGCGGAGCCACGGCGCGGGGGTCCACGACTTCCGGCGTCGACCCCTCGCCCGTCCTGGCCACGGGGCTGTCCTCGACGGCCTGTGTCTGCGACCCGGTCACGGCGGTGTCCATTACCTCTCCCACGAAAGTCATGGTGCGACGTCTGCCTCTTCGGCTTCTGTTGTCCTCGGCGGTACCCGTCGTCATGACCCGGTGGGTGTCCCGGGACACGAAGACGTACACCTGCGTGTACCCGGGCTTTCCCCGCCCATGCCTCCCGATCGGGGGCGTGGCGCGAAGCGGCCGCCGCCGCGCCGGCCGGGTCAACTCCTCCGGCTCGGCCCCGTGTTCCCGGACCCCGCCGTTTCGTCCGGTTCCACCGAGAGCGGAACGCCGTGGACTTCCCCTGACGGCGCGCGTGCCTAGGCTGAAGTGGTGACCGACCGAGCGCCCAAGAGGCGGACGACACCGAAGCAGGCCCGCGTCACCCCGCTGCGCCCGCAGCCGTCGGGCAAGGAGCCGCTCTGGCGGGATCTCGTCGGTGACGTGCTGCGCCGGGAGCGGCTCGCGCAGGAGCGGACGTTGAGGGACGTCGCCGACGCCGCCCGGATCTCGATGCCGTATCTGTCGGAGCTGGAGCGGGGCCGCAAGGAGGCCTCGTCGGAGGTGCTCGCGGCCGCCGCCCGCGCCCTCGGGCTGGGCCTCGCCGATCTGCTGGCCCGGGTGCACAGCGACCTCGCCCGGCACCCGCACACGCGTCCCCGTGCCACGTCCGCCACGCCTCGCGACAACGGCCTCTGCCTGGCCGCCTGACGCCGGACCGGCGCGTCAGGTCCTCAGGTGACGCCGGCTCAGCACCTCGTCGGCCAGCCCGTACGCCACGGCCTCCCGCGCGGTGAACACCTTGTCGCGGTCCATGTCGGCGCGCAGCGTAGGCAGGTCGTGGTGGGTGTGCCGGGCCAGCACCTCCTCGACCTGGGAGCGGATCCGCACCATCTCCTTGGCCTGCAGGGCGAGATCGGTCACCGTGCCCTGCCGACCGCCACTCGCCGGCTGGCCGAGCAGCACGCGCGCGTGCTCCAGCACGAACCGCCGCCCCGGGTCACCGCCGGCCAGCAGCACCGCGGCGGTGGAGGCCGCCTGCCCGACACAGAACGTCGAGATCGGCGCCTGAACGAACGTCATCGTGTCGTAGATCGCCATCAGCGAGGTGATCGATCCGCCGGGGGAGTTGATGTAGAGCGCGATCTCGGTCTCCGGCGCCGCCGACTCCAGGTGCAGCAGCTGTGCGATGACGACGTTGGCCACGCCGTCGTCGATCCCGGTGCCGAGGAAGACGATCCGCTCCGACAGCAGCCGGCTGAAAACGTCGTACGACCGCTCGCCCTGCGGGGTGCGCTCCACCACGCTCGGAATCGTGTACGTCCCCATGACTACAGCCCCGTCCGTCGCCGTGCGCCCGCCGGGCGGACGTCGGTGAACGACTCCACGACCCGGTCCACGATCCCGTACTCCCTGGCCTGTTCGGCCGTGAACCAGCGGTCCCGGTCGCCGTCGCGCGCGATGGTCTCGGGGCTCTGCCCGGTGTGCTCGGCGGTGATCCGCTCGATGGTCCGCTTGGTGAACTCCAGGTTGTCCGCCTGGATCTCGATGTCGGCGGTGGTGCCGCCGATCCCGGCCGACGGCTGGTGCATCATGATCCGCGCGTTCGGCAGCGCGAACCGTTTCCCGGACGTGCCCACGCCCAGCAGGAACTGCCCCATGCTGGCGGCGAAGCCCATCGCGAGCGTGGAGACGTCGTTGGGGATCATCCGCATGGTGTCGTAGATGGCGAGCCCCGCGTGCACCGAGCCGCCGGGGCTGTTGATGAACAGGCTGATGTCGGTGCGCGGGTCCTCCGCCGAAAGGATCAGCAGCTGCGTGCAGACCCGATTCGCGGAGACCTCGTCCACCTGGGTGCCCAGCAGCACGATCCGCTGCCCGAGCAACTGGGCGGCCAGGTGGTCGTCGAAACGGATGGGCGGGGTGCCGGCCTCCTCGGCCAGGGTCGGCGGCGGGGCGGTGGGTGCGGGCATGCGCGCTCCTCGGATCGGGGAAGGGAAAGCGGGTGGTGCGCCGTCCACTCTCGGCCCGGGAGCCCGCGGGGGGCGGGTTTCTCTGCCCGTGGCAGATTCGCCCACGGCAGAGGCGCCCGGCGCGGACGCGCGCGGAGCGCGTCCGCCCGGTCCGCGCCCCGGCCTCACCGGCCCCCGTCCTCCCGCAGTTGCCGGAAGAACGCCCGGACGTCCTCCACCATCAGGTCCGGCTCCTCCATCGCCGCGAAGTGCCCGCCCCGGTCGAACGTCGTCCAGCGCACGATGTTGTCGGTGCGGGCCGCCCTGTGCCGCAGAGGGATCTGGATCTCGGCCGGGAACACGGCGACCCCGGTCGGCACGGACGACGGCTCACCCGGTTCGGCGCTGCGCGCTCCGTCGGGCACGTGCATCCGCTCGTAGTAGATGCGGGCCGACGAGCCGGCCGTCCCGGTCAGCCAGTACAGCATCACGTCGGTGAGCAGCCTGTCCCGGTCGACCGCCTCCTCGGGCAGCTCCCGGGAGTCCGTCCACTCGGAGAACTTCTCGACGATCCAGGCCAGTTGACCGACCGGCGAATCGGTCAGCGCGTACGACAGGGTCTGCGGCCGGGTGGACTG
The DNA here is from genome assembly GCF_053593375.1 of Streptomyces sp. NPDC002309. Lineage (NCBI taxonomy): Bacteria > Bacillati > Actinomycetota > Actinomycetes > Kitasatosporales > Streptomycetaceae > Streptomyces > Streptomyces sp. NPDC002309. Next base: position 57,068 of record NZ_JBSFCI010000032.1, read on the forward strand.
CACCGCGGCGTACCCCGTGCCCTCCCGTGACCACGCGCTCCTGCGGCGCCACGAGGCGAGCGTCCGCTCGCGCTCCTCGGTGCTCAGCCCCGCCAGCTCCTCACCCGTCGGCTCGGCCGACGCCGACGCGCCGGGCAGCAGGTTGAGATGGACGCCGATCACCCGGCCGGGATGGGCGCGGCCCAGCTCGCGGGAGATCGCCGAGCCCCAGTCACCGCCCTGCGCCCCGAAGCGGTCGTAGCCCAGCCGGCTCATCAGCTCCGCCCACGCGTCCGCGACGCGGCCCGCCTCCCAGCCGGTGTCCCGCGTCGGCCCGGACAGCCCGAAGCCGGGGATGCTCGGCAGCACGACGTGGAACGCGTCGTCGGGATCCCCGCCGTGCGCCGCCGGGTCGGCCAGTGGACCCACGACGTCCAGGAACTCCACGATCGAGCCGGGCCAGCCGTGCGTCATGATCAGCGGCGTCGCGTCCGGCTCGGGGGAGCGGACGTGGACGAAGTGGACGTCCGCCCCGTCGATCGTGGTCGTGAACTGCGGCCACGCGTTGAGCTGCGCCTCGGCCGCACGCCAGTCGTAGGTGTGCCGCCAGTACCGGGCCAGCTCGCGCAGATAGTCACCGGGTACGCCGTACGCCCAGCCGACGCCGGGCAGCTCCTCGGGCCACCGGGTGCGGTCGAGGCGGTCGTGGAGGTCGTCGAGGTCGCTCTGCGGGATGTCGAGCCGGAAGGGCCGGATGCCGTCTGCGGGCGAGGACGTCGTCATGGTCGCGATGCTAGGACGTGTGACGCGGATCACGCCGCAGACGCGGCCCCGCAGACGTGCCGCGGCCCTCGGAAGGAAACTGTGCGCGACCGATGAGTTGCGCGGGCCCGGGGGGTCGACACAGCTGACCGCGTTCCCCGCACAGGAGGTGCCCATGGCCACCGACGGATTCACCACATGTCTGTGGTTCGAGGACCAGGCCGAGGAAGCCGCCCACTTCTACGTCTCGACCTTCAAGAACTCCGGCATCGGCCGGATCGCCCGCTACGGCGAGGGAGCCCCCCGGCCCGCCGGCTCGGTGATGACCGTGGAGTTCACCGCGGGCGGCCAGAAGTTCGTCGCGCTCAACGGCGGACCCGAGTTCAAGTTCAGCGAGGCCGTCTCCTTCCAGATTCCCTGCGCGGACCAGGCGGAGGTCGACCACTACTGGGCCGGGCTCACCGAGGACGGCGGCGAGCCCGGACCCTGCGGCTGGCTGAAGGACAAGTACGGCCTCTCCTGGCAGGTCGTCCCGGAGGGGCTGATCGAGCTGGTCACCGACGCGGACCCGGAGAAGGCCGCCCGTGCCACCCGGGCCATGATGTCGATGGGCAAGATCGACATCGAGGTGGTGCGCAGGGCGCACGCGGGCGGGTGACCTATGCGCCGGGGGACGGGCGCCGGCCGACCAGGCCGGCGGCCGGAGCAGCGACGTCAGCCGGAGCGGGCGGCTTCCCCGACGGCCCGCGTGATCTCCCGCGCCATCCGCAGGACGCCCGGCGAGCGCACCGGGCACGGTCTCGGGGTGGACGTCGTGGGCGCCAGACAGAAGTGCAGGTAGTCGTCATCGCGGTGGAGCGCGGTGCGGTCGCCGGCGGGCTGGGTGCAGTAGTCGGGACGGGCCCGCTCGTACGCGGTGCAGGGCAGGTACTGCGTCCACGAGTAGCGGGCGCCCGGCGCGCTCACCACCCGCCCCGCGTCGGCGACCAGGTCTCCGGCGACCGCGGCCCGTTCCTCGTACACGGCGTTGACGCGCCGGACCCGGCCGGGGGTGATCGGGTCCGGGCCCTGCAGCACCCAGACGACACGTGTCCGCCGGTCACGGCCGGCCGCGTCGATCTGTTCGGCCAGACGCCGCGCGTCGGCGGCGTACCGCTCCAGGTAGCGGCTCTCGTCGGCGTCGTACGTGATGCCGTCCATGCACGGGGTGTAGTCCCAGGCGTTGCCCCAGAACTGCAGGACCACGAAGTCCGGCCGCACCGACCGCACCAGGGCCGCCGCCTTGTCCTCGTCCGGGACCAGAGACCGCACTCCGGTGCCCTCCAGGTAGTCGCACAGCGTGGTGCCGGAGTAGGGGGCGCTCTTGTACGCCGCGCGCAGGTCCCGGCGGAGTTCCCTGCCGAGCGCCTCGTGGTTCTCCGTCGCCAGCGAGTCCCCGAGGTACAGCACGGTCGGCGCCTTCGAGGGCACGCGCGGCGCAGGCCGCCGGGTGGTGCTCGGCGCCTTCGCGGGCGGGCGTGGCGCGCGCTGCTGCGTGGTGGTCGGCGCCTCGGGCACGGAGGGCACGGGTGGGGCCGCCCCCGGTCCGGGCGCCGGATCGCCGCAGGCCCCGAGCAGCACGGCGCAGGCCAGCAGCACCCCGGCCGTCCACCGTCCGCCCATACGCAACTCCCGCCCCGCCACCGACAAGGCCACCCAGGCAAGCACAGCCGGGCGTCGGGGGGAAGACATGCGCCGGACAGCGAAGCCGCGACCGCCGTCGGTGCGGCGCAGCCAGGCCACGCCCACCCGGTCGCCGTTCACGAAGCCGCGCACCTGGGCACCGGCCCCGGCCACGACGCCGGCCACCTCGTGCCCCGGCACCACTCCCCGCCGGTGCACGGGCAGGTCCCCCTCGGTCACATGCAGGTCGGTGCGGCACACCCCGCACGCCCGCACCCGCACGAGCAACTCGTCCGCGCCGGGCACCGGCACCGGCCGTTCCACCGGCCGCCCGCCACCACCGGGCCCGGCGCCACCACCGACCACGCCCGCATCGTGCCGTCCGCCACCGTCAGGACGCGCCCCGTCTCCCCGCGGACCCGCCCGCGGCGACGGTCTCCGGCCGCCCGTCCAGCGGGCCCTCTTCCAGTCTGGGCCGGAAGCGAGTGTTCGGCGCGCAGGTGAAGTTTTCGGTGACTAGCGTGAGAAACCAGACAATTCCATCACTTCGGAAGGGGCACGGTCATGGCTGGGAAACCCGAGGGAACCCCTGTCTGGGCTGACGCGATGTTCGCTGACGTCGAGGGAGCCAAGACCTTCTACGGCGACGTCCTCGGCTGGACCTTCGGTGAGGCGTCGTCGGAATTCGGCAGCTACACGCAGGCGTACTCCCAGGGCAAGGCGGTCGCGGCCGTGGTGCCCCCGATGCCCGGCCAGGAGGGCCAGTCGCAGTGGTGTCTGTACCTCGCGTCGCCGGACGCCGCGGCGACGGCCGGCCGGATCAGGGAGAACGGCGGCCAGGTGCTGATGGAGCCGATGCAGGTCGGCGACTTCGGCAGCATGTGCTTGGCCAGTGACCCGAGCGGAGTCGTCTTCGGGGTGTGGCAGCCGGGTACGCACGAGGGGTTCGAGGCCCCCATGGACCAGCCGGGCGCGTACTGCTGGGCGGAGGTCTTCACCCGTGAGCCCGAGAAGTCGGACACCTTCTTCTCCGCCGTCTTCCCCTACACGGCCCAGCAGATGGAGGACGACGGCATCGACTTCCGGATCTTCAACCTGGAGTCCGGCCCCGTCCTGGGCCGGATGAAGATGACCGACGAGTTCCCGCCCGAGGTGCCGCACTACATCAACGTCTACTTCGCCGTCGCCGACTGCGACGACGCCGTCGCCCGGGCCACCGCGCTCGGCGGCGTACTGCGGTTCGGGCCGATGGACAGCCCGTTCGGCCGGTTCGCGGCGCTCAGCGATCCGCAGGGCGCGAACTTCTCCGTGATCGACACCACGACGACCGTCGGGGAGATGCCCGACCTGAGCGCCCCCATCTGAGCGCCCCCTGTGAGCGACTCCGCGACCAGGGGCCCGGTCCGCTCGTGGCATGATCGGACGCATGCGTGAACGAGTGGTGGCCGCGTGCGACGGTGCTTCCAAGGGAAACCCCGGACCGGCGGGCTGGGCCTGGGTGGTCGCCGACGAGAGCGAGACCCCCGCACGCTGGGAGGCCGGGCCGCTGGGCAGGGCCACCAACAACGTCGCCGAACTGACCGCGCTGGAGCGGCTGCTGGCGGCGACCGACCCGGACGTACCGCTGGAGATCCGGATGGACTCCCAGTACGCCATGAAGGCCGTCACCACCTGGCTGCCCGGCTGGAAGCGCAACGGCTGGAAGACCTCCGCGGGAAAGCCGGTGGCCAACCAGGACCTCGTCGTGCGCATCGACGAACTCCTCGACGGACGTGCCGTCGAGTTCCGCTACGTTCCGGCCCATCAGGTCGACGGCGACCGGCTGAACGACTTCGCCGACCGCGCCGCCAGCCAGGCCGCGACGGCGCAGGAGCCCGCGGGCAGCGGGCTCGGCTCACCGGAGCCGCCCGCCTCGCCGGACACCCCGCCGACCGCCGTGCGCCGCAGGCCGGCGACGGGCGCGACCACGCGGAAGGGCGGGGGTTCCGCCCGCACGATCAAGGCGAAGTTTCCCGGCCGTTGTCTCTGTGGCCGGCCCTACGCGGCGGGCGAGCAGATCGCCAAGAACGCCCAGGGCTGGGGCCACCCGCAGTGCCGGACAGCTGACTCGGCATGACCCCCGGGAACGCTGCGGTGCGCGACTCCACGAGGGAGCCGCGCACCGCCTAGGGAGCACTACGACCGGCTACGCCTGTCAGCGACCGCCACCGCCGCCACCGCCGCCGTGACCGCCACCGCCGCCGCCGTGGCCACCGCCACCGCCGCCGTGACCGCCACCGCCGCCGCCGTGACCGCCGCCACCGCCGTTGCCGTGACCGCCGCCGCCATAGCCACCGCCGTTGCCGTAGCCATTGCCGTCGCCGTTGCCCCAGCCGCCGCCGTTGCCCCAGTCGTCGTCATCGTCGTCCCACGAGTTGTCGTCGTAGGAGTTGCTGTACGAGTTCTCGGTCGGGACAGCGGCGGAGGCCGTGCCCGCCGCGCCGATCGCTGCGCCGCCCGCCATCAACACGGTGGTGGCAGACGCCGCGATGAGACGCCTCGCGCGAAGTGATCGCATGGTTGTACCTATCCTTCCATCGACTCGCGCAGTACCCAGCACGAGATGGATGGCCGCGCCCAGCAATGAAGCGAGCGGCACGGTCATGGGCGTTGCCGCAAGAATGATGAAGAAGCACCTCTCGGCCGCCGGCGCCGATGTCAGCTTCCGCACTGTGTCAGGCGGGCGGCGCTACGGTCACGGTCCTCGTTGTGCAGGAACCTTGCCGACCGGGATGTGCCCCGGTTTGCGGCTTTCATCACAGACGTTAGTCCCGCATGCGCACTGCGGCATCTTGAAACGGCCTATTTTTTGAAATCGTTCAAATTGCGTGCATAGCCGTGCAAGTGCCCGTATCGAGCTGCATTTATGGGGGATTCGCGGCCTGATGGCGGGTCGGACAAGGTTGTCATCCCGTCACGCCGGCCGGATCGGGTGCGGTGGGTGTCCGGAGGGTGACGATGTGTCATCGATGTACCGCCGCCGCCCCCGGGAACCAGTCCAGGGGCGGCGGCGGGCGATCGTTCTCGGCGGCCGAACGCGTCAGCGAGCGGTGCCGAAGTCCTGCGTCCAGTAGTTGCCGGGCTGGGCGAGCCCGACGCCGATCTCCTTGAAGGCGCAGTTCAGAATGTTCTTCTTGTGGCCGGGGCTGGACATCCAGCCGTCCATGACCTTCTCGGGGGAGCTGTAGCCGTAGGCGACGTTCTCGCCGTACGTCCTCCAGTCGTAGCCGGCCTTCGTGATCCGCCGGCCCGGGTCCGAGCCGTCGGAGCCCGTGTGCGACATGTTCCCGTGGCTCGCCATGTCGGCGCTGTGGTCCTGGGCCGCGTCGGTGAGCTTCGCGTTGAGCTTCACCGGGGAGCAACCGGCTTTGCTGCGCTCGCCGTTGACCAGGGTCACGATGCGCTTCGCGGCGCTGGACGCGGAGGCCGGCGTGCCGGAGCCGCTCGGCGGCGTGGCCGAGGGTGCGCCCCCGGGCGCCGTCGTGCCCGGCGCGGTGCTGCCGCCCTGGGGCGCGGTGCCGCCCTGGGGTGTGGTCGCTCCCTGCTGCTGGGAGGCGTTCTCCCAGTTCCGCCACTTCTCCCAGTTCTGCCAGTGACCTTGGTGCCTGGGGTCCTCACTCGCCTCGGCGCGTCCGTCGTTCAGGCAGGCCATGGCGGCCGTCGGTACTGCCAGTGCGGTGAGGGCGACGGCTGCGACGGCTATATGCCGATGGCGCGTCTTCCTGCGGTGCTTCCTCATGGGACCTCGCTCGGTCGTCGCTGGTCGCCTCCGGGACGGGCACGGCGTGGGTGCTGTGCCTGACCTGCGGGGACGCCTGGTGGGGCCGTCATTGTTAAAAGGGGCGTGAGAAGGGGGCAACGAGCATCACTACTACCCGGCCTCGTAGGCGCCGAAGGCGCTTGAACGCGGCGCACGGATGTGCACCCCGGCTCGCCGCATGCCAGGTGCCGTCTGACGCCCCATCAAGGGGCCGCGTGCGCCGTGCGGGTGGCGCGAAAGGGGCTGGACGGCCCTGTGCGTCCGCGCCGCGCGCGCCGTTTGTCTGTTTACGGATGGCAAGTCCGTCTATATCGCCCGCGGCTCTTGTACTACCGGGACGCGTTGGTGCCCGACGGTCGCGTGAGGGATGTCACTGTGTGCCGCTGCAACCATTTCCGTGGCGGCGTGTAGCCCGCACGGATGGAAGGCGTGCGCATATCAACAGATTTAAGGACATCCTGCTGGCATAGTGCGCCCATGAAGAACACGACTGCCGGCTGCCGGGACGCCCGACGGTTGCACCCGTGAAGGGGCCGCTCTCGCGCCCCCAGGAGGAACCGCCCGGGAAGCGGCGCTCGCCCGCGGTGCTCGCGCTCGCCCTGACCGGCGCCGCCGGCATCACGGCCGTCGCCGCCCTCGCCGGAGTGTTCCCCTTCGGTGATCAACGGCCGCCCGCGCGGCGCGACGCCCCCGCCGCCGGCCCGTCCGTCCCGTCGGGCCCCGCCCCGGCCCCCGGCGCACCGGGCGTCGGCGATCCGCTCCTGCCCCTCGACGGAAACGGCGGGTACACGGTCCGCCGCTACACGCTGGCCTTCGACTGGCGTGCCCCGCGCACGCCCTTCCCCGCCCGGACCACCGTCAGCGCCACCGCCACCCAGGCGCTGTCCCGCTTCGACCTCGACTTCGCCGGCAACACGCTGCACGCGGTCACCGTCGACGGCACGCCGGCCAGGACGGAACGCGACGGGGACGAACTGGTCGTCACTCCCGCCAAGCCGATCCCCGAGGGCGCCGCCTTCACCGTGCGGGTCTCCTACACCGCCGACCCGACCCGGCAACGAGAGCGCGGCGACGCGATCCGGACGTACGGCTGGGTGCCCACCCCGGACGGCACGGTGGTCTGCGCCCAGCCCAACGGCGCCAAGATGATCTTCCCGGTGAACGACCACCCCAGCCTGCGGGCGCCGGTCACCTTCCACATCACCACCCCGCCGGGCCTGAGCGCGGTGGCCAACGGCCGGCTCGTCGAGCGCGACCGGCGCCCAGACGGCCGGGTCCGGTGGACGTACGACTCCGAGCACCCGGTCGCGGCGCAGCTGATCCAGCTCGCGATCGGGAAGTTCTCGTTCGTCGACAGCACCGGCCCCCGGGGGTTGCCCGTGCGGGACGTGGTCCCCGAGGGCCTGGTCGCGGACACCGAGGACCATCGCGCGCTCACCTCCGACCATCTGGCCTGGCTGGAGGAGCGGCTCGGCCCGTACCCGTTCCGGCGCTACGGCGTGCTGGTGGGGGACACCGATCTGCCGGTGGCGCTGGAGACGCAGTCGCTGTCCGTGGTGCCGAAGGGCGAACTGCTGGGCGACCGGGTCGACGCCGAACGTGATCTCGTGCACGAACTGGCCCACCAGTGGACCGGCAACAGCGTCGCCATCCGGCGCTGGTCCGATCTCTGGCTGAGCGAGGGACACGCCCGCTTCTACGAGCGGCTCTACTCCGACGCGCACGGCGGCGTCGGCATGGAGGAGGCGATGCGGGCGGCGTACGCCCAGCACGACCAGTGGCGCCACGACGACGGCGCCCCGGCCGAACCCACCGAGCCGACCCTGTTCAAGGTGATGCGTTACGACGGCTCGGCGCTGGTCCTCTACGCGCTGCGGGAGAGGGTCGGCGAAGAGACGTTCGACAGGATCGAGCGGTCCTGGGTGACGAAGTACCGCGGCCGCGTCGCCGGCACCCGGGACTTCGTCGCCCTCGCCTCCGAGGTGGCCGGCGAGGACCTGGCGCCGTTCCTGACGTCCTGGCTGTACGGGGAGCGGACCCCGCCCATGCCGGGTCGTCCGGACTGGGAGGTGGACCCGGTCGAGGGCTGAGAAGGGGTGCGCGGGGCACCGGGCCGTACCGATCGGCGAGCGGGCCGAGGGCTTGCGCCACCCGGACGGGGCGGACTGCCGCTGACCGGGTGGCCTGAGGCGGGCGGCTGGTCCAGCTCGGTGACGCTTGGCGCGACGTGGCGCTTCGGGCACGGAAGCGTACGAGGGGTGACGTGGAGAGCGACTCCGCTGTCGTGGTAGCGCCGAGCATCACCGGAGGCCCTTGCAATGACAGAACCCGCCACCCCTCGTGTCCCCGACGCGGTACGGCGCCGCCGCCGACGGGTCGTCTGCGTGACCGCGTCGGTGGCGCTCCAGGTTCCGCTGCTCGTCACGCTGCTGAGCCTGCCGCATTCCGACCGCGGCCCGGAGGTCGAGAACAGCGCGACCAAGGACCGGCCGCTGCAGGACGTCTTCACGGCCGCCGCGGCCGAGTACGGCGTGCCGCCCAGTGTGCTGATGGGCGTGTCCTACCAGCAGTCGCGATGGGACTCCCACCTCGGCGCGCCCAGCGTCGCCGGCGGCTACGGACCGATGCACCTGGTGGACCGGCCGCACGTCCAGGGCGCGCTGCCGGGAGCGGGCGGCCGCGCGCTCGCCGGTCCGCAGTCCGGGCCGGACAAGCGGAACACCCGGGGCAGCCGCTCCGTGCAGCCCGCAGACCTGCAACGCGCCGCGCGCCTGGTCGGGGTGCCGGTGGAGCAGCTGCGAACCGACCCGGCCGCCAACGTGCGTGGTGGCGCGGCACTGCTGGCGGCGATGCAGCGCGAGCTCGGCAAGCCGCTCAGTGCCGACCCGTCGGACTGGTGGGAGGCGGTGGCCCGCTTCCCGGGCATGGGTGACGCGGTGTCGGCGAACACGTTCGCGAGCGACGTCTTCACCGTGATCCGGCGCGGCGCGGACCGCACCACCGACGCGGGGCAGCGGATCACCCTCCCCGCCAGCCCCGGGGTGAAGGCCAGGCCGCACGATCCGAAGCGGCCGCGGGACATCGAGTGCCCGACCGAGCTGTCCTGCACATGGGTCCGGGCGCCGCACGTCGAGGTCGGAGACGGCGAGTACGGCAACTACGACGCGGCCGACCGGCCCCACGACCAGAAGGTCGAGTACATCGTCATCCACGACACCGAGGGCCCCCTTCCGGCCATGCTCCAGACGGTCCAGGACCCGAACGAGGTCTCGTGGCACTACTCGGTACGCTCCACCGACGGCCATGTCGTCCAGCACGTGAAGACCAAGGACGCGGCCCGGCACTCCGGCAGCCAGTACATCAACGCCCGCTCGATCGGCATCGAGCACGAGGGAATCCTCGCCCAGCCCGACACCTGGTACACCGAGCAGATGTACCAGGCGTCGGCCCGTCTGGTGCGCTACCTGGCCAAGAAGTACGACGTCCCGCTCGACCGGCAGCACATCTTCGGTCACGACAACGTGCCGTCCCCGGTGGGTGTGACCATTCCCGACATGCACGACGACCCGGGCCCCTACTGGGACTGGGAGCACTACTTCGACCTGCTCGGCGCCCCGCTGCGCGGCAGGGCCGGACGGGACAGCGACATGATGGTCGTGCTGCCCGACTACGGCACGCACAAGCCGCTGTTCACGGGGTGCAGGACGAGCGGTGTGCCGTGCGCGCCCCACGGCTCCAGCGCGGTCCGGCTCCACACCGAGCCGCGCGACGACGCCCCGCTCGTCCAGGACCCGGGCCGGCGCCCGGAAGGCGACCCCTCGACGGAGGACGTCAACGACCTGGGGTCGCGGGTCTCCACGGGCCAGGTCTTCGCGGTCGCCGGGCGCAAGGACGACTGGACGGCCATCTGGTACCAGGGCAACCGGGCATGGTTCAAGAACCCCAGGATCCGCCCCACGGCCGTCGGGACGACCGGCCGCATGGTGACGCCGAAGGCGGGGCTGAGCGAGATCCCGGTGTACGGGCGCGCCTACCCGGAACCGGACGCCTATCCGGACGACGTGCCGGTGCCGGACGACTCGCCGCTCCCGTACCGCCTCCTCGCCGGCCAGCGCTATGTGACGCAGGACCGCGTCGCCGGTACCTATGTCGAGAAGTCGGGCTCCGACAGCGCCTTCCGGGTGGTGAAGGGCGACGACGAGTACTACGAGATCCAGTTCGGTCACCGGCTCGCCTACGTCCGCGCGAGCGACGTGGACGTCGTGAACGGGTCCGCCGCGGCGGGAGCGCCCTCGGGGTCGCTCAAGTGATCCCGGCTCGCCCCCGCGCTCCCCGTCCACCAGGGCGCCGGGCGTCCGCCGGCGCTCAGGCGTCCGTGTCGAAGGTGTAGTGCGCGGTGTGGTCCAGCAGCTCCGCCGGGGTCACGTCGTTCCACGGCTTCATCGGCTCGTTCAGGTCGACCACGTCCGGCGTCCCGGCGGCCGGGAGGTAGCCGGAGGCAGGGTGTCGGCGCCGCCACTCGGCCCACAGCTTGTCGACGAAGGCGTGGTGCAGCCAGAACACCGGGTCGTTGGGGGAGACCCCGGTGCCCATCTGGCCGCCGACCCAGACGTGGACCCGGTTGTGCAGGTTCACCCCGCGCCAGCCCTCCAGGTGGTTGCGGAAGCCGTCCGAGGCGCTGTTCCACGGCGCCATGTCGTACGTCGCCATGGCGAGGACCGAGTCCACCTCGGCCCGGGTCGGCAGCTCCCGCACTGCGGTGCCCAGTGACCGGCGCAGGAACGTCCGCCCGTCGACCCGCACGTTGATCGGCCAGTCGCCGCTCGCCTCGGAGAACGGCCCGTCCGACACCCGCCCGTCCCGGGCCCGCCCCGTGCCGCCGAGGAAGTCCGGACCCCACAGCGAGGAGCGCACGGAACGGTCGGCGGTCCAGTCCCAGTAGGGCAGCGCCACCGACGCGTCCACCGACTGCAACGCCCTTTCGCATTCGAGGAGGTATCTGCGGTGCCAGGGCAGGAACGACGGTGAACGGTGCCCCGTGCGCGTGCCGTTGTCGGTGTCACCGAGGATGAAGGCGTTGTGCGTCGTGACGAACTCGTCGTAGCGGCCGCTGCGCTTGAGCTCCACCAGCGCGGCGACGAAACGCCGCTTGTCGTCGGCGGACAGGCTCGCTTGGTTCTTGCGGACGGTCATGTGCGAGGACTCCAGTGTCGGTGCGGGGAGGATCAGTTGGCGGGGAACGGGACGAGCCGGGCGCCCCGCAGCTCCTCGACCGCCGCGCGCGCGGCGGCACGTGGGGACGGCACCGGGTCGTAGTGGCTGACCACACTGATCCAGGTGCCGTCGGCGTTGCGCATCACATGCAGTTCGGCGCCGTCGACGAACACGGCGTAGCCGGCGCCGTGATGTTCGTGACCGGCCTTGGCGACCGGATGGCCCTGTATCCGGCGGCCCTTGTGGACCTCGTCGAAGGGCGCGGGCGTGCGGTGGCCGTGCTGGTGCCCGGGCACCGGGGGCGTCGCGGGCCAGGCGCCGGCGTCGGCCCCTGCGGCGGAGGTGACGACCGCGGTGGCGCCGGCGGTCGCGGCGAGGGCGGCCGCGGCGGTGAGCGCACGGCGACGGCTGAGTTCCGGCATGCGGACCTCCAGATCTCGGTGGACTCTGCTTTCGGCAGGTCGTTCGATGGACGACCCCGCATGCCTATCGGGACTCCCGGGAACGGGTGAAATCCCTCGTACGTGGTGGGCTCCGATCCGGACAACTCCCCATATCCCGTACAAGGTTGAATCAAGTCGATCTTGCCGACCCGGCCGCCCGGACGGCCCGGAAGGGGCAATTCCTTCCCGCTGTCGCCAGTACCGCGGCAATCCTTCGCCCGCTCCCGTCCATCGCGTGGCCTGGCTCACCCCGTGGAGATGACGCGATTTCGAGAGACCGGTCGCACCTCATGCGGCCTGCTACCCTGCGTCGCGAAATGATCGCTTTGGGTAATTCCTAGGGGTGTGCGTGAAGGTCGCCTGCGTCGGCGGCGGGCCCGCCGGCCTGTATCTGTCGATCCTGCTCAAGCGGCAGGACCCGTCCCATGACATCACCGTGCACGAACGCGACCCGGAGGGTTCGACCTACGGCTGGGGGGTCACCTACTGGCGCGGTCTGCTCGACACGCTGCACGAGCACGACCCCGAGTCGGCCCGTGCCCTCGACGCGCACTCCGTCCGCTGGAACGAGGGCGTCGCACACGTACGGGACCTGACCACCCGTCACCCCGGCGACCAGGGCTTCGGCATCGGCCGCCACCGTCTGCTGGAGATCCTCGCCGCCCGGGCCCGCGCCCTGGGCGTCCGCGTGGAGTACGAGCACGAGACCCACCCCGGCCGACTGCCCGACGCCGACCTGGTGGTGGCCGCCGACGGCGTCCGCAGCGCCCTGCGCACCCGGCACGCCGGACACTTCGGCACGGAGGTCACGGCGGGCCGGAACTCCTACATCTGGCTCGGCACCACCAAGGTCTTCGACTCCTTCACCTTCGCCTTCGTCGAGACCGCGCACGGCTGGATCTGGTGCTACGGCTACCCCTTCGACGACGGGCACAGCACGTGCGTCGTCGAGTGCGCCCCCGAGACCTTGGCCGGCCTCGGCCTCGACGGCGCGGGGGAGGCGGACGGACCGGCCCTGCTGGAGAAACTCTTCGCCGCCGTCCTCGACGGCCACCCGCTGATCGCCCGCTCCTCCGCGCGCGGCAGCGCCCAGTGGCTGAACTTCCGTACCCTCACCAACCGCACCTGGTACCGCGACAACCTCGTCCTGATCGGTGACGCCGCCCACACCACGCACTACTCCATCGGCGCCGGCACGACCCTCGCCCTGCAGGACGCGATCGCGCTGGCGGCGGCGCTCCGCGAGCACGCCGGTCTCCCGCAGGCCCTCGCCCGCTACGAGCGGGAGCGCAAGGCGGCCCTGCTGCCCGCACAGAGCGCCGCCCGCCACAGCGCCCAGTGGTACGAGAACCTGCCGCGCTACATCCGGCTGCCGCCCGAGCGCATGTTCGCCCTGCTGGGCCAGCGCCACTCGCCCCTGCTGCCGTACGTCCCGCCGCAGTTGTACTACCGGCTCGACCGCGCGGCCGGGCAGTCGGAGGCCCTTCGCCGGCTCAAGCGCTGGCTGGGTCCCAGGCTCGCCCGCACGGCCCACGGTCGCACACCGAAGTAGCCCCGCCCTGGCCCCGCGGCCGCAGTGGGAGGCCGTCGCACACATGGTGCGGGGCGGGCCGGTCCAGGGCTCCGGCCGCCCGCCCCGCAAGCCCCGCATGGGCACCGCCGTCCCGCCTCACCTGTGCCGGTGCGGGAGGCGCGGGCGGCGTGCCGGGGGAGACCGCCCGCGTGCACCGCGGTGGCGGGTGACAGACTGGCGTTCATGGAAGAGCGTGAATTCGCCAGGTCGGGTCAGCATGCGTCGGTCGTCGGTCTCGGCACCTGGCAGCTGGGCGCCGACTGGGGAGACGTCGACGACAAGGAAGCCCTCACGGTGCTGGAGGCGGCGGCCGAGTCGGGGGTGACGTTCTTCGACACCGCCGACGTCTACGGCGACGGACGCAGCGAGCAGACCATCGCCACGTTCCTGAGCAGCCGGCCGGACCTGCACGTGCTGGTCGCGACGAAGATGGGCCGGCGGGTCGAGCAGATCCCCGAGAACTACGTCCTGGACAGCTTCCGCGCCTGGAACGACCGGTCCCGCCGCAACCTCGGCGTCGACCGCGTCGACCTGGTGCAGCTGCACTGCCCGCCCACGCCCGTGTACTCCTCGGGGGAGGTCTTCGACGCCCTCGACACCCTGGTCGAGGAGGAGCGCATCGCCGCCTACGGGGTGAGCGTGGAGACCTGTGCCGAGGCCCTGACCGCGATCGCCCGGCCGAACGTGGCGAGCGTGCAGATCATCCTCAACCCGTTCCGGATGAAGCCGCTGCGCGAGTTGCTGCCCGTCGCCCGGGACGCCGGGGTCGGCATCATCGCCCGGGTGCCGCTCGCCTCGGGCCTGCTGTCCGGCAAGTACACCAAGGACACCGTCTTCCCGGACAACGACCACCGCACGTACAACCGGCACGGCGAGTCCTTCGACCAGGGCGAGACCTTCTCCGGCGTCGACTACGCCACCGGGGTCGAGGCCGCCGCCGAGTTCGCCGCCCTCGCCCCCGAGGGATACACCCCGGCTCAGCTCGCCCTGCGCTGGATCGTCCAGCAGCCCGGTGTCACCACGGTGATCCCCGGCGCCCGCTCCGCCGAGCAGGCTCGCGCCAACGCGGCCACCGCCCACCTTCCGGCCCTGTCCGACGCCACACTGGCGGCGGTCCAGGACCTCTACACCGCGCGGATCAAGGACCAGGTCGAGAGCCGCTGGTAGCGGAGCCGGTCACGGGGAACCCGGTGGAGAGGAGTCTGCGGACCCTTGCCACCGGGAGGAACCCGTGACCACCGCGAAAGGCAGCGCGCACCGGGACGCGGGGCGCGACGAGACCGAGGAAGAGCGGGCCGACCGCCGATGGGCGGACCTCATCCAGGAGGTCCGCGTCGCGCAGACGGGCGTGCAGATCCTGTTCGGTTTCCTGCTGACCGTGGTCTTCGCCCCGACCTTCGCCGACCTGTCGGACACCGACCGGCGGATCTACATCGTGACCGTGGTCGCCGGCGCCGCGGCGACCGGCGCGCTGATTGGCCCGGTCTCGCTGCACCGCCTGGTGTCCGGCCGCCGGGTGAAGCCGCAGGCGGTCACCTGGGCCTCCCGGCTGACGGTCGTCGGCCTGGTCCTGCTGCTCGTCACCATGGTCTGCGCGCTGCTGCTGATACTGCGCGTCGCGACCCACGACCCTTACGTGCCGTGGATCGTGATCGGCATCGTCGTCTGGTACGTGCTGTGCTGGTTCGCCCTGCCGATGTGGACCCGGTACCGGTACTCGGGCGACGGCGGCTGACAGGTCACCGACGGGTCGGTGCGCTCAGCTGCCGGTCGTGGAGGCGGCTCAGCAGGAGCAGCGAGACGGTGGCGCCGACCAGGGCGCAGAACATGTCCCACTGCGTGTCCCAGACATCGCCCTGTGTCGCCAGGAACGCGTCCGCCGCCTCGCCGCCGATCACGGCCGCCGCCCACTCCAGCATCTCGAAGACCGCGCTGAAGGCGAGACAGGCGCACACGGCGAGCGGCGCCAGCCAACGGCTGTCGCGCAACGGTGAGGTGCGCACCAGCAACTCACGCACCAGGACGGCCGGCACGAAGCCCTGCATGAGGTGACCGAAGCGGTCGTAGGGGTTGCGGTCCAGGTCGAAGGTGTCGCGCACCCAGTCGCCGAGGGGGACCTGCGCGTACGTGTAGTGGCCGCCGAGTACCAGGACCAGCGCGTGCGCGGCGAGCAGGCAGCACAGCAGGTCCGTCATCGGGAACCGGCGCCAGGTCAGGAACAGCAGCGGCAGTCCGACGATCACCCACACCGTCTCCAGGAACCAGGTCGCCCGGTCGTGCGGCTCCCACGCGGACACCGCCAGCGCGACGACGACCAGCCCGGCGAGCAGGGGCGGCAGGAGCCGGCGGGAGCGGGTGGCGTACGGCGGGGAGATCGGGCTGGGGCCGGGACTGACAGCGGACATCGGCGCACTCCTCTTCGTGGGAGCCCCATCGTGTCGGCGCCGATCGGCGCGGGCATGAGTACGGCTACTCAACTGCCGCCGTGCGCACGCTCAGCCGTCGTCAACCACCTCGCCCGGGAAGCCGCCCGTCTCGGCCTGTCCCCACCCGGCGTGCGGGGCATGACGCGCTCACGCCTCGGCCGGACGGAAGGTGCTCAGGAACGTCTCCAGGGCCTGGCGGTTGCCCGGGACGTCCCACACCTCGGCCGGGGTCGTCCAGCGCAGCGAGTAGCCGCGCCCGTCGCCGATCAGGAAGCCGCGGCCCAGCGTCCGCACCCGGTTGCCCTCGACGTCGGCCAGCCACTCCATGTCGGCGGCCGCCCGGCCCCGGTAGGTCGTCGCACGGATGTCCCCGATCCGCCGGTAGCTCTCGGCGGTCTGTTTCAGTCCCGGTTCGACGTCGTCGCGCCAGACCGCGACCGGGTCCGGGCCGACGCGCTCGGTGTACGTCACCGCCAGTGTGCGCGCGTCGCCGGGGGAGCCGAGCACCACGCGGTAGGCGAGGTCGGACGCCCGGGTCGTGCTCAGCGGCTTCCAGCCCTCGGGGACGGCGATGGAGAAGCCCTCGGGGGAGTTGTAGGTGCGGAAGCCAGGCGGCAGCGTGGGAGCCGAGGGCGACGGGGAGACCCCGGCGGGCGGCTCGGCCGGGGTGCTCGGGGCCGGCCGGGTCGGTGTCGGCACGGGCGTGGACGGCGGGTTCGGGTCCGGCGCGCCGGCGGAGACCGGCGGTCGCGGCTCACCGGCGGTCGCGGACGTGTCCGTGCCCGGCAGGTCACGTGTCACCGCGAGGACCGCGATCGCGACCGTGACGACGGCCAGCGCCGTCCCGCCGATCATCGTCCGTCTGCTCCAGCCCGGGTCGGTGACGTGCAGGGCGGTGGCGTACGCGCGGCGCAGCCGGGGGACCGGCGCGGCGGGCGGGGCGGCGTCGGCGTCCTCGCTGACCACCCGGGTGAGCACCTCGCGCACCACGGGCCGGGTGAGGCGTTCCCGGCCGTCCTTGCGCAGCAGGCCCTGAACGACCTGCGAGAGCGGTCCCGCGCGCAGCGGTGTGCGCAACGGAAGGCGGTCCACGCTCTTCAGCGTCGACTCCGGCCGGTCCCGCTCCCGGAACGGCGGGCGTCCCTCGACCATGGTGTAGAGGATCGCGCCCAGCGCCCACAGATCGGCGGCGGGCCCGATGCGCTCGTCGCGGGCCTGCTCGGGCGAGGCGTACGACAGAGCCGTGAGCCGGGGGGCCAGCGTCGCCCCCGCCAGCCCGAAGCCCGCCACGACGGCCGGGCCGTCCTCCCGCACGAGGATCTGGCCGGGGCTCAGCTCGCCGTGTGTGATGCCCTCACCGTGCGCGGCCTCGAGCACGTCGAGCAGCTCCAGCCCGACGCGGGCCGCGCGCACATAGTTGAACGACGCCTGCCCGGCGAGGAGTTCCCCGAGCGCAGTGCCGCCGAGCCACTCCGTCACCGTCCACAGCGCGCCGTCCTCCGTGAACGCGTCGACCACGGTCGCGACCCGGCCGGGGCGCAGCCGGCCCATCGTCTCCGATGTGCGCATGATGCGGCCCACGGTCCTGCGCGCGGCGTCCCCGTCGAGGCCGTGCGGCAGTCCGACCTGCGCCAGCAGGCAGGGGCGCCCGGACTCGACGTCCTCCCCGTACCAGCTGACGCGGTTCGACTCGTGATGGACAGTCTCCAGAAGCCGGTACCTCCCGGCGACCAACTGCTGTGCGGAGACGTACGCCTTGCTCATGGCCATCCCTCTGAACGCGCTGGCTCTCACCTTTCCCAGAGGTACGCGGGATGCCGCGGAGTGTGTTCAACGCCACGGGACCGTATTCGAGCCAGATCACATCTTTGACGTTCCGTCAGTGAGCTTTCGTGCCCTTCGCCCCTTTTCGTCGTGGCTTTCTCCGCCTCCCGCACGCAGGCTCACCGGGGCTCTCGTCCGGGCCCCGGTCGCCTCAGTGCTGCTGGGGATTGTGGGGCGACGCCTCGCTGGGCCGCACGACGACATACCCCTCGCCCCGCAGCATCAGCTGGACGGCCTCGCCCGAACCGCCGCGCAGCATCGAGCCGATGGACTGCGAGCGGTGCAGAGACGTCTGCAGGCCGGCGGTCCAGCCGACCACCGCGTCCGTGTCGACGTACACCGGGTGCTGCCCCGAGACGGGGATCACCAGGGGGCTTCCGTCACACACCAGGCCGAGTCGGCCCTGGCCGCTGAAGACGCTGTTGAACAGGCCGCCGCCCGCGATGCCCGCGCCCTTCACCGTGGCGATCCGGTAGGCCAGGGTGGAGTCGAAGCAGAGGACGTTGCGGCCGTTGACGGTGAACTCGTCGCCCGGTTCGACGTCGACGACGAAGCAGTTCCGCGCCTCGTTCGCGAACCATGCCTCGCCCTGGCCGCGCACCGCCATGAGAGGCAGTCCCTCACCCGTGACCGCGCGCTTGAGCATCCCTCCCATGCCCTGGCTCTTGCGCTCGAAGGCGAGGTTGCCGCGGTAGGCGATCATCGCGCCCTGCCGGGCCAGCATCTCGCCGTCGACGGCGTATCTGATGCACTTGGCGTTCTCGACGGTCATGCCCGGCGCCTGGGCGGGCTGGACCATGTGCTCGCTGGAAAAGAGGTCACCCTTCATGCGGGCATCCTGACCGGACCACGCCGTTCTGCCAACAGCGGCCGTCGGTTCCCGGAGCCGTCGTCGTCGCCGTCGCGGGGAACGGGTTCGGTCGGCAAGGGGGTTGCCGATGGCGAAGAGCCCTTCGATCAGCGCACAACCGCCCATATGTATCTTGCAATTGAAAGTGTGGTGACGGCCTGCCTCAATCTCCTGTTGATTCCTGCTTCTTTCATTGACAGCGGAAAATAAGGCGCCTAGGTTCCCGCCATGCCCTCGACCTCCCCTGTCGAGGTGTTCCCGGTCCCGACGCCGGCCGCCTCGCAGATCTTCACCACCGTCCTGTCCCACGGTCCCCTCACCCGCTCGGAGATGGCCGGGCGGACCGGGCTGTCCGCCGCCGCGGTGACCAAGGCGGTCCGGCCCCTCATCGAGGCCGGCTATCTGGTGGAGGACGCGGACGACGAGGCGCGCCGCGCGCTCGGCAGGCCGGCGAACCCGGTGCGGGTGGACGGCGGACGCGCGCTGTTCATCGGGGTCAAGGTGACGGGGGACGAGCTCATCGGCGTCCTCACCGACCTGTGCTGCCGTATCCGCGTCGCCCGCCGCCTGCCGCTGCCCGACCGTCGCCCCGAGCCGGTTCTCGCGCAGATCACCGAACTGGTCCGCGAGTTGCTCACCGAGGCCGACGGCTTCGGCGTCCTGGTGCGGGGCATCGGACTCGCGGTCTCCGGTGACGTCGACCGCGCGGCGGGAGCCGTGCGCTACTCGCCCTTCCTGGAGTGGCACGACGTGCCGCTCGCCGAACTCGCCGCCAAGACCACCGGGTTGCCGGTCACCGTCGACAACGATGTCCGCGCCCTGACCGTCGCCGAGCAGTGGTTCGGCGCCGGGGTGGGCCTGTCCGACTTCGCCGTGGTGACCGTCGGCGCCGGCATCGGCTGCGGCCTCGTCGTGCACGGGCGGGTCGTCGCCGGGGCGCACGGGGTGGCCGGCGAGATCGGGCACGTGGTGATCGACCCGGCGGGCCCGCTGTGCCACTGCGGCAACAGGGGCTGCGTCGAGGCCGTCGCCGGGGAGGAGGCGATCGTCGCCGGCGTCAGGGAGGCGACGGGCGTGAGGGTCGCCGACGCCGCCGAGGCCCTGGCCCTCGCCCACCGGGGCGACGCCGGGGCACGCGCGGTGTACGCCCGCGCCGGTGAGGCCATCGGGCGCGGCATCGCCACCGTGGCCAACCTCTTCGGACCCGAGCTGGTGACCATCTCCGGCGAGGGGCTGGCCGCCTACGACCTGTTCGCCGAGCAGATCCGCGACACGTTCGCGGCCGCCGCCTTCGGCTCGGCCGCCCGCTGCACCGTACGGACCCGCCCGCTGCCCTTCGAGGAATGGGCGCGCGGCGCCGCCGCGACGGCGATCCAGAGCTTCATCACCACGGACCAGAACTGACCACGACCCAACCGCAGTTGTACCGAGCCCAGGAGACACGACCCATGCGGTCACCCTCGCATTCCGTCCTGCCCGCACGCGGCCTGAGGGCCGTCGTCGTCCTCGCCCTGACGGCGGGGCTGGCCACCGCGGTGCCGGTGGCCCAGGCCCAGACACCCGCCGGTACCACCGCCCCGGACCGGGCCGCGGCAGCCACCACCGCCCCGGCTCTCGCCGCCAAGCCCTACATGGGCTGGTCGAGTTGGAGCATGCAGTCGTCGAAGTACCCGGGCCTCAACCCCGACGGCGACTACAGCTATCTCACCGAGGCGAACGTCCTGAAGCAGACGGACGCCATGGCCTCGAAGCTGAAGCGGTACGGCTACGAGTACGTCAACATCGACGCCGGCTGGTGGCGTGACAAGGCGTGGAAGCCCTGGTTCGACGAGAACGGCCGGCAGAAGGCCGACCCGGACCGCTTCCCCCGGGGCATGAAGGCCGTCGCCGACCACATCCACGCCAAGGGGCTCAAGGCGGGGATCTACCTCCCCGTCGGCCTGGAGAAGGAGGCGTACGGCGAGGGCGAGGTGCCGATCTGGAACGCCGAGGGCTGCACCACCGCCGACATCGTCCACGACGACCTGCGCACCACCAACGGCTGGGACAGCGCCTACAAGATCGACTTCTCCGACCCCTGCGCGCAGAAGTACATCGACTCCCAGGCACAGCTCTTCGCCGACTGGGGCTACGACTTCCTCAAGCTCGACGGCGTCGGCCCCGGCTCCTTCAAGAGCGGTGAGAACTACGACAACGTGGCCGACGTGGCCGCCTGGAAGAAGGCCATCGCCACCGCCGGCCGGCCGATCCACCTCGAACTGTCCTGGTCGCTGGACATCGGGCACGTCGGGGACTGGAAGAAGTACTCCAACGGCTGGCGTATCGACACCGATGTCGAGTGCTACTGCAACACCCTCGCCACCTGGGAGAACAGCGTCGTCGACCGCTGGTACGACGCCCCCGCGTGGTCCCGGCACGCGGGCCCGGGCGGCTGGAACGACCTCGACGCGCTGGTCGTCGGCAACGGCGAGATGGGCGGCCTGACGAAGGCCGAGCGGCAGAGCCAGGCCACCCTGTGGGCCATCGCCAAGTCCCCGTTGTTCAGCGGCGACGACCTGACCCGGCTCGACTCCTACGGTCTCTCCCTGCTGACCAACCGCGAGGTCATCGCCGTCAACCAGGCCGCCGCGCCGGCCGCGAGGCTCCTCACGCCGTCCGACCCGCAGCAGGTGTGGGCCGCGAAGAACCCCGACGGCACCTACACCGTCGCCCTGTTCAACCTCGGTGACGCGCCGGCCGCCGTCACCGCCGACTGGGGCATGCTCGGCTTCACCGGCAAGGCCGATGTGCGCGACCTGTGGAACCGCGAGAACCTCGGCTCCCACCGGGGCGGCATCACCCAGGCCCTGCCCGCCCACGGCTCGCGCCTGTTCACCGTCACCCCGCGCGGCACCGCCGTCGCCACGACCGGCTACGAGGCCGAGTCCCCGGCCAACACCCTGGGCGGCAACGCCTCCGTGGCCGACTGCTCCGCCTGCTCCGGCGAGCGCAAGGTCGGCAACCTCTACCTCGGCGGCAAGCTCACCGTCAACGACGTGGTCGTCGCCAAGGCCGGCACCTACCAGGTCAGGATCGCCTACATCAGCGGTGACCCGCGCACCCTCGACGTCTCGGCCAACGGAGCCGGAGCCGTGCGCCACACCTTCGCCTCCACCGGTGGCTGGGGGATCGCCGACACCGTCAGCGTGCCCGTGAAGCTGAAGGCGGGCGCCAACACCATCACACTCGACAGCGGTTCCGGCTACGCGCCGGACATCGACCGGATCGACGTACCGAAGTCGCTCTGAAACCCGAGGGACCCGGCACCTGCCGGGTCCCTCTCCCTTTCGTCCCCGGAGCCGCCCGTATGCCCGAAGCCAGCAGAAGAACCCTGCTCTCCGCCGCCACGACGGCCGGCCTCGCCACCGCCCTCGCCGGCCTGCCCGTCTTCACCGCGTCCGCCGCGCCCCGGCGCCCCGCCGCCGACGCCCCGCTCCCCGCCGCCGACGCCCCGCTCCCCACCGGCACCGCACGCGAGACCCTGTGGTGGCGGGCCCCGGGCGACGCCCACTCGATGATCGAGCAGGGCCTCCCCGTCGGCAACGGCCGCATCGGCGCCCTCGCGAGCAACGACCCCGGCCGCGAACTGCTGCTCCTGACCGACGCCACGATGTGGACCGGCGGCCTCAACGACACCCTCGACGGCGACGGCCAGTTCCCCTACGGCCGCGCGGACTTCGGCTCCTTCACGCTGCTGGCCCGGCTCACCGTCGACATCCCCGACCACGACCTGTCGGCCGTCACCGACTACCGCCGCACCCTCGACCTGGCCCAGGGCGTCGTGGCCTGCTCGTACGTCCGCTCCAAGGTGACCTACCGACGGCAGGTCTTCGCGAGCCGGCCCGACGACGTGATCGTCCTGCACTTCACCCAGAGCGGCGGCGGCCGCTACACCGGCACCGTCAGGCTCGACGGCACCCACGGCGAGAAGCCGGGCGCGGAGTCCTTCGGGGCGGCCCTGCCGAACGGGCTGCGCTACGGCGCCGCCGTCACCGCCCGGGGCAGCGGCGGCCGCGTCACCGTGAGCGGCGACCGGATCGACTTCGCCGGGTGCAGGGAACTCACGGTGGTGGTCGGCGCGGGAACCAACTATGCGCCCACCGCCGCCACCGGCTACCGCGATCCGTCCCTCGACCCCGAGCGGCTGGCCCGCACGAAGGCGCGCGACGCCGCCGCCCACCCGGCCGGCACGCTCCTGCGCACCCATGTCGCCGACTACCGCGAGCTGTACGGCCGCATGGACCTCTCCCTCGGCGAGTCGACCGCCGAGCAGCGCGCGCTGGACACCTGGGAGCGGCTGAAGGCGCGCACCCGCGACGAGGTGCCCGACCCGGAACTCGAGGCGGCCTACCTCCAGTACGGCCGCTACCTGATGATCTCAGGCTCCCGCGACAGCCTGCCCCTGAACCTCCAGGGCCTGTGGCTCGACGGCAACGACCCGGACTGGATGGGCGATTACCACACCGACGTCAACATCCAGATGAACTACTGGATGGCCGACCGCACCGGTCTGTCCCCGTGCTTCGACGCGCTCGCCGACTACTGCCTCGCCCAGCTCCCCTCCTGGACGGAGCTCACGCACCAGCTCTTCAACGACCCGCGCAACCGCTACCGCAACTCCACCGGGAAGATCGCCGGCTGGACCGTGGCCATCTCCACCAACCCGCACGGCGGCAACGGCTGGTGGTGGCACCCCGCGGGCAACGCCTGGCTGTGCAACAGCCTGTTCGAGCACTACGAGTACACCCAGTCCCGCGACTACCTGGCCAGGATCTACCCGCTGCTCAAGGGCGCCTGCGAGTTCTGGGCGGCCCGGCTGCTGACCACCACCCTCCCCGGCACCACCCGTGAGGTGCTGATCGCGGACAGCGACTGGTCGCCCGAGCACGGACCGCTCGACGCCAAGGGCATCACCTACGCCCAGGAGCTGGTCTGGGCGCTCTTCGGGAACTACTGCGCCGCGTCCGCCCGGCTGGACAAGGACTCCGGCTACGCCGAGACCGTCGCGGGCCTGCGCAGGAAGCTGTACCTGCCCGAGGTCAGCCCGAAGACCGGCTGGCTGCAGGAGTGGATGTCCCCGGACAACCTGGGCGAGACGACCCACCGGCACCTGTCCGGACTGGTCGGGCTGTTCCCGGGCGACCGCATCCGCCCCGACGGCTCCACCCCGAAGGACGTCGTCGACGGCGCCACCGCGCAGCTCACCGCGCGCGGTATGAACAGCTTCGGCTGGGCCAACGCCTGGCGCGCGCTGTGCTGGGCCCGTTTGAAGAACGCCGATAAGGCCTACCAGCTCATTGTGAACAATCTGCGTCCGTCCACCGGCGGTACCAACGGCACCGCCTTCAACCTGTTCGACATCTACGAGGTCGAGCAGGGCAGGGGCATCTTCCAGATCGACGCGAACTTCGGCACCCCGGCCGCCCTGAGCGAGATGCTGCTCTACTCCCGCCCCGGCCACCTGGAGGTCCTCCCGGCCCTGCCCGCCGCCTGGGCCGCGTCCGGCCACGTCAAGGGCGTCGCCGCGCGCGGCGGCTTCGTCGTGGACCTCCACTGGCGCGACGGGAAGCCGACGTCGGTCCGGCTGCGCAGCGTCGGCGGCCGGGCCACGGCCGTGGCGTTCGGGGGCACCTCCCGGACGGTCACGCTGAAGCCGGGCGAGTCCGTCACGCTGAAGGACCTCGGCGGGTGAGCCGCCGTACCGCACGGCTGGGGCGCGTGATCGGCGTCCTGCTGATGGCGTCGGTGCCGCAGGTCCCTCTGACGGCACAGGCGGCGCCGGCCAGGCACGACGTCGTCACGTGGGGCGCGAGCGCCGACCGCGTGGGCGAGGCAGTCGCCGACCGCAGCCACCGGCTGGTGGTGCGCACCAGCGTCGGGGGAGACAACCTGCGGATCAGACTCTCCAACGCCTTCGGCGACCGGCCGGTGACCTTCGACAGCGTGCACGCCGGCGTCCAGCGGGTGGGTGCCGCGCTGGTCCCCGGCAGCAACCGCCCGCTCACCTTCGGCGGCGCGCGGTCCGTCACCGTCCCCGCGGGCGCCACGGTCCTGAGCGACCCGCTGCCCGGCAGGGCCGCCGCCGGCCTGAACCTCGTGATCAGCCTGCACAGTCCCGACGCGGCGGGTCCCGCGACCGGCCACGGCATGGCCATGCAGACGTCGTACACGGCTGAGGGCGACCACGCGGCCGAGGAGAGCGCCGGCGCCTTCACCGGCACCGTCGGCTCCTGGTTCTATCTCGACGCCGTCACCGTGCGCACGTCCGCCGCGACAGGCGCCGTGGCGGCCCTCGGTGACTCCATCACCGACGGCTGGGAGTCCAGCACCGACCTGAACCGCCGCTGGCCCGACTACCTCGCCCGCAGGCTCGCGGCGGCCCCCGGGGCGACGGTGCGGGGCGTGGCCAACGAGGGCATCTCGGGCAACAAGGTGCTGGCCGACGGGGCCGGGCAGAGCGCCCTGAACCGGCTGGAGCGGGACGTGCTGTCCCATCCGGGTGTCCGTACCGTCCTCGTGTTCGAGGGCGTCAACGACATCAAGGCCCACACCGGCGTCACGGCCGGGGACCTCATCACCGGCTACCGGGAGATCGCCGAGCGGGCGCACGCGGCGGGCAAGTGCGTCGTCGGCGCCACCGTGGGCCCCTTCAAGGGCTGGTCGGAGTGGGATCCCGAGGCCGAGGCCGTACGGCAGGAGGTCAACGCCTTCATCAGGGACAGCGGCACGTTCGACGCCGTCACCGACTTCGACCGCATCCTGCGCAACCCCTACGATCCCGAGCGGATCATGCCGTTCTTCGACAACGGCGACCATCTGCACCCCAACGACAAGGGAATGCAGGCGCTCGCCGACGCCGTGGACCTCAAGAGCCTCGAATGCGCCGCGGGGCCAGGCAAGGGGGCCTCGACGACCGAGAGGTGACGACCGGGGCCGGGCCCCTACTGCCGCAACGCGCCTGCCCAGTCCGCGGGCACCCGCCCGGCGGGGCCCGGCGTCGGCTGGTCGGCGGGATGGCTCACCGGAGGCGCCAGCTCGGGCCCGGCGTCGTACGCCTCCTCCGTCGCGAAGTTCCAGAACCACGCCTCGCCCGGTTCGAAGCTGCGCATCACCGGGTGCCCCGTCGCCTCGTAGTGGGCGGTGGCGTGCTGGGCGGGAGAGGAGTCGCAGCAGCCGATGTGCCCGCACTGCGCGCAGCGCCGCAGATGGAACCACCACCCCCCGACCTCGTCGCACTCCCCGCACCCCGTTCCGCTGGGCGGGACACTCGGGTCGATGCCGCTGATGTCACTGGTCATGCCGACTCCTCGGGGGCCGTCTCGTCCTCTGTGGCGGTGAGCGGAAGCAGCACCTGGAACCGGGTGTCGCCCGGTACGGACTCCACCCGGAGCGTGCCGTGGTGCTTGTTGACCACGATCCTCCAGGAGATGTCCAGGCCGAGCCCGGTGCCCTCGCCGACGGGCTTGGTGGTGAAGAAGGGGTCGAAGATACGGTCCCGGATCTCCGGCGGCACCCCTGGACCGGTGTCCCGGAACTCCACCAGCAGACGGTCGTGGTCGCGCGCCGTCCGCACCGTCAACGCCCCTTCGCCACCCTCCCCGTTGATCGCGGCGACCGCGTTGTCGATCAGGTTGGTCCACACCTGGTTGAGCTCGGCCGGATAGGCGGGGACCGTCGGGAGCGCACGGTCGTAGTCCTTGACGACCTTGATCTGCGGGCCGATCTTGCCCGACAGCATCAGCAGTGTGCTGTCGAGCAGTTCGTGCACGTCGGCCATCCGGTAGGGGGCGCGGTCGAGCTGCGAGTACTGCTTCGCCGCCTCCACCAGATGCGAGATCCGGGTCGTGGAGTCCAGGATCTCGTCCATCAGCAGCTCGGTCTCGACGGTGTAGTTGAGCCATCCGATCGCCCCCGGCAGGACCTCCTCGTCGACGGCCGCCGCGATCCCGTCCAGCCAGTCCAGGTCCAGGCCGGCCTGGACGAAGGTGGGCGCGATCCGCCAGCCGTCGGTGATGCCGTGGTCGTCGAGCCAGTCGGTGACGGCGTCCTCACGGTCCGCGGTCTCCAGCGGGCTCAGCGCGGGCGCCTTGGCGACGCGTTCCGCCGTGCGGTCCTGGATCTCGATGAGGTTGGCCAGCGCCTCGCGCGGATACGGTCCCGCCGAGATGACACTGAGCTTGTGGCGCATCTTCGCCACCCGCTCGCGCAGCGAGGACGTCGCCCGTACGGCGGCCGCCGCCGGGTTGTTCAGCTCGTGCGTGAGTCCGGCCGACAACGAGCCGAGCGCCAGCAGCCGTTCGCGCTGCCCGATCATCCGCTGGGTGGTCTTCGAGCCGAAGAACAGGCCCTCCAGCAGATGGACCGCCATCGGGAACCACTCCCGCATGATGCTCGCGAAGGTGTCCGCGGGCACCATGAAGAACCGTGTCGGCTCCGTCACCCGCATCGAGTTGTTGTAGACCTGCCGCACCCGGTCACCCAGGTACGCCTGCATGGCACCGGCGTACACCCCGCTCTGCGAGGTCCGGGTGACCTCGACGTCGTCCGCGCCGACCCTGCGGTACAGCACCACCGTGCCCTCGATCATCACGTAGAAGCAGGTGGCCGGATCACCCTCGGCGTACACGGGACCGGCTTCGAACAGCTCCACGCGCCCCTCGGAGCACAGCCGTCCGAGCTGCTCGGGCGAGAGCTTCTCGAACAGGAACAGGGCGCCGATCTCCCGCGGGTCGCACGGCAGCCGCCGACCGCTCATGACTGCTCCAGATAACGGTGGACGAGCATGACGGCCATGGCTCCCTCCCCGACGGCGGACGCGACCCGCTTGGCGGACTCGGCGCGCGCGTCGCCCGCCACGAACACACCCGGGACGTTGGTCTCCAGGTGGTACGGCGGCCGGTCCAGCTCCCAGTCCGACGGCGGCCGGCCGTCCGGCGTGAGGTCGGGCCCGGCCAGGATGAACCCGCGCTCGTCGCGCAGCACCGTGGTGCCCAGCCAGTCGGTCAGCGGCGCCGCGCCGATGAAGACGAACAGCCACTGCGCGTCGACGAGTTCGGTGTGCCCGGTCGCCGTGTCGCGCAGCGTCAGCTGCTCCAGGTGCCCGGAGCCGTGCGCGGACTCCACGACCGTGCCGCAGCGCACCGCGATGTTCGGCTCCCGCTCGATCTGCTGGATCAGGTAGTACGACATCGAGGCCGCCAGCGACTGCCCGCGCACCAGCAGGGTCACCGACTTGGCGCCCCGGGCCAGGTACATCGCCGCCTGCCCCGCCGAGTTGGCGCCGCCCACGATGTAGACGTCCTGGCCCTGGCACGAGGACGCCTCGGTCAGCGACGAGCCGTAGTACACCCCGCAGCCGTTCAGCTCCTCACAGCCCTCGGCGGTCAGCTGCCGGTACTGCACACCGGTCGCCAGGATCACGCTGTGCGCGGCGATCTGCGAGCCGTCCGAGAACCGTACGGTCCGGGCCGGCCCGTTGACCTCCAGCGCCGTCACCTCCCGCGCGGTGAGGATCTCCGCGCCGAACCTCGACGCCTGGCGCCGGGCCCGGTCGGTGAGCTGCGCGCCGGACACGCCGTCCGGAAAGCCCAGGTAGTTCTCGATGCGTGAGCTCTGCCCGGCCTGCCCGCCGGTCGCGGAGCGCTCCACCAGCACCGTCCGCAGCCCCTCCGACGCCCCGTACACCGCCGCGCCGAGACCGGCCGGGCCGCCGCCGATGACGACCAGGTCGTAGAAGTCGGCGTTCGGGGTCGTGGCCAGCCCCACGTGAGCGGCGAGTTCGGTGGTGTCCGGCTCGACCAGGGGCGTGCCGTCGGGCGTGACCACCAGCGGCAGTCGCTGCCGGTCCGCGCCGGCGGCGTCCAGCAGCCGCCGGCCCTCGGGCTCCTCGGCCGAGTACCAGCGGTACGGCACCTGGTTGCGGGCCAGGAACTCGCGTACGTCCGTGGAACGCGCCGACCAGCGGTGGCCGACGACCTTGGTGCTGGGCACGGGCCGGTAGTCGCTGCGCCGCCAGGCGTCCAGCAGGTCGTCGAGGACGGGGTAGAGCTTCTCCTCGGGCGGGTCCCACGGCTTGAGGAGGTAGTGGTCGAGGTCGACGACGTTGATCGCGTCGATTGCCGCGTCGGTGTCGGCGTACGCGGTCAGCAGGACCCGGCGCGCGCCCGGGTACACGTCCAGGGCCTGCTCGAGGAACTCGATGCCGTTCATCTGCGGCATGCGGTAGTCGGCCAGGACGACCGCCACCAGATCGCCGCGCAGCTTCAGCTCGCGCAGCGCCTGCAGCGCGGACTCGCCCGACTCCGCGCGCACGATCCGGTACGACGCGCCGTAGCGCCGCCTGAGGTCCCGTGCCACGGCGCGGGAGACCCCCGGATCGTCGTCCACGGTCAGGATGACGGTCCGCGCTGCGTCGGCGGTCTGTGCCATGCCTCACCCACCCCGAAGCGGTCGGTGCCGGGACGCGGCGCTTCCCTCGTCACCGCACCCGGCTCCGGCCATCGTATGTTCGATCGCGCCGCTCCGCTCAGGCATGCCGCCCTGCCGGACCGATGCCCGGCGGCCCCGCGCGGCTCACCGGGAAGCCCTGCGGAAGACTGGGCGTGACGCACGGAAGAGCCACACAAGGAGGCAGCTGGATGACGCGCCCGATCACCGCGGGGTTCGACGGATCGGAGGAGAGCCTCGCGGCGCTGGCCTGGGCGGCCCGCGAGGCCGTCCGGCGAGGACGGGCGCTGAGCGTGGTGCACGCCTGGCGGCACGAGCCGCACGAGGCCGTCGAGGGTGACCACGGGACGCAGGCGAGGTGGGTCCGGGACGCCGTGGACGCGGGCGTGCGCGGCGTCGTCGCGCGGCACGCCGGCCTGGAGGTGACCACGGACGTCGTCGAGGGTGACGCGGCCGATGCGCTCGCGGCCGCCGGGGACGGCGCGGAGATGCTGGTGCTCGGGTCGCGCGGGCACGGTCAGGTCGTGGGCTTCCTGCTCGGGTCCGTGGGGCAGCAGGTCATCGCCGGTACGTCGCGCCCGGTCGTGCTCGTGCGCTCCGGCGACCGGGCCTCGAACGAGGCCGACGGCCGCGAGATCGTCGTCGGGCAGGAGGGCGACGCACAGGACAGTGCCGCCGCCCTCGGGTTCGCGTTCGAGACGGCCGCCGCGCGCGGGGCGACGGTGCGCGCGGTGCGGGCCTGGACGCTGCCGCCGGTGTTCGCCTACAGCCCCGGATCGCTGAAGCTGCTCGACGAGGCGGGCGGGCCCGAGCTCTTCGAGACCAAGGCGCTGGCCGAGGCGGTGCTGCCGTGGCGTGAGCGGTTCCCGGACGTGCACGTGGTGGAGCACGTGGAGATGGGCAGCGCCGGACAGGTGCTGCTGTCGGTCGCGGGGCGCGCCCAGCTGATGGTCGTCGGCCGCCGTGCCCGCCGGACCTCGGTGGGGGCGCGGATCGGGTCGGTGGCGCACGGAGTCCTGCACCACGCGGCGTGCCCCGTGGCGGTCGTGCCGCCCGCGTGAGTCACTCGGTGGCGGGTGTCTCCAGCGTCTCGCGGGCCTGCGGCAGGGCGTTCTGGATGTAGTCGGCGATCGCCGTCCCGAGGCCGATGTCCTGATGGGCCTGCTCCGAGAGGTACCAGCGGTGTTCGAGCAGCTGGTGGTAGAGCTCGGCCGGGTCCATCGTGCCGCGCAGGTCCTGCGGGACGGCGCGAACTGTCGGCCGGAAGACCTCGCGCACCCAGCGGTGGGCGAGTACCTCCGGACGGGCGGCGAGGGGGTCGCCCGGGGCGTAGTCGTCCTGGGTGGCCATCCAGCTCTCCAGGTCGTTCAGCAGCCGCCGGGCCTGGTTCTCCTCGGTGTCCAGCCCGGTCAGGCGCAGCAGTTGCCGCTGGTGGTGGCCCGCGTCGACCACCTTGGGCACGAAGGTGACCGTGTCGCCGTTGGCGGAGTGCTCGATCTGCATCTCCGCGACGTCGAAACCGAGGTCGTTCAGCCGGCGTATCCGGCGCTCGATGTAGTGGTACTTGCCCGCCGGGTAGACCGAGGTGCGGGTCAGCTCGCGCCACAGGCGGTGGTAGCGGGCGCGGACCTCCGTGCCGAACTCGATGGGGTCGACCGCCGGGTGCAGCGCGCCGGACGCCTCCAGGTCGAGCAGCTCGCCGCTGATGTTGACGCGGGCGAGGTCGAGGTCGTAGTCGCGTTGCCCCTCGCTGAGCCGGGTGTGCAGCTCACCGGTCTCGGCGTCGACGAGGTAGGCGGCGTACGCGCCGGCGTCCCGGCGGAAGAGGGTGTTGGACAGCGAGCAGTCGCCCCACGCGAACCCGGTCAGGTGCAGCCGCACCAGCAGCACCGCCAGGGCGTCCATCAGCCGGTGCATGGTCGCCGGGCGCATCGTGGTCTCGAACATCGACCGGTACGGCATCGAGCCGCCGAGGTGCCGGGTGATCAGCACGGACTCCAGCGGGTCGCCGGCGGCGTCGGTGCGGCCGGTGACCACGCCGAGCGCGTCCACGGCGGGGATGCCGAGCCGGTCCAGGTCGCGCAGCAGCTCGTACTCGCGCAGCGCGGGCCGCTGCGCCAGCTCCTTGACGGCGACGACCTCGTCGCCCGCGCGGGCGTAGCGCACCACGTGCCGGGAGATGCCGCGCGGCAGCGGCACGAGGTGTTCCTGCGGCCACTCCTCCAGAGGCAGGTGCCACGGCAGCTCCAGCAGGAGGGCCGGGTGCTCCGGGTTGGTGGCGCTGATCTGCAAAGCCATGGTGTGAGCCTAGAGGGCCCGTTCCCGTGCCCGGCGGGCGGCGTCGGGCACGGAGCCCCGGTGGACCGGCCCGTGCCCGGGCAGCAGGACGTCGCCCGCCAGCTTCTCGATCAGCTCCAGCGAGGCCAGGGCCCGGGCGCGCTCGCGGTGGAACATGCCGGGCAACAGCTGCGGGCCCTCGACGCGTGAGGTCGCGTGGCCGCTGACCAGCGCGTCCCCGGAGATCACGATGCCCGCGTCCGGCAGGTGGAAGACGGCGTGCCCGTCGGTGTGGCCGGGAGTGTGCACCGGCACCGGACGCCCCGGCAGGTCCAGCGGGCCGGCCACCGGGAACGGTTCGGGCGAGGCGACCGGGAGGTGGGCGGTGCCGCCCGACCGCAGCGCGTGCACGGCCCACGGCAGCACACCCGGCCGCCAGCCGTTGCGCAGCACCTGCCCCACGGACACCTGGTGCAGGAACTCCCGGCGTGCGTGCGGCACTTCCGCCTCGTGCAGGTACACCGGCGTGCCGTACGTCTGGCGCAGGTACTCGGCCGAGCCGACGTGGTCGTTGTGGGCGTGGGTGATCAGCACCGCCGCGACCGCCTCGGGCGCGCTGCCCACCGCGGCGAGGGAGTCGAGGAGCGACTGGCGGTCCCCGAGGTAGCCGGTGTCGACCAGGGTGACGGCGTCCCCGTCCTGGACGATCACCCAGTTGGTGTTGCTGCCGTGCACGAGGTGGATGCCCTCGGCGACTTCCCGCACTTCTGCCCGCATGATCGTCCCGCCTGGTGAGGTCCGCGCCCGACGGGGACAGCAAACCAGATCCGGGTGACCGGCCCGGCCGGAGGGTCCGCGCGCCGCCGGGAACCCCGTGAGGTCGCGCGGCGCGAAAGGGTCACGAGGGGAGTCAGCTCACTCCCCGCGGGCGGAACTGGACGCTGATCCGCGGCCCGGTGGCGCGCGTGGACTTCGGTACGCAGTGCTCCCAGGTCCGCTGGCAGGAGCCGCCCATCACGATCAGATCGCCGTGCCCCAGGGGGCGCCGCACCGTCCCGCCGCAGCCGTTCATCGGACGCAGCAGCAGGTCACGGGGTGCGCCGACGGAGAGGATCGCGACCATCGTGTCCTCCCGGGCGCCGCGCCCGATCCGGTCCCCGTGCCAGGCCACGCTGTCCCGGCCGTCGCGGTAGTGGCACAGGCCGGCCGTGGCGAACGGCTCGCCGAGCTCGCCCGCGTAGTGACCGGACAGCGCTTCCCGCGCCTCGTCGAGCACGGGGTGCGGCAGCGGGTCGCCCGCGCCGTAGTGGGCCAGCAGCCGGGGGACGTCGACCACGTGGTCGTAGATCGTGCGGCGCTCGGCCCGCCAGGGCACCTCCGCCGCCAGTTGTTCGAACAGCGCGTCCGACCCGCCCAGCCACCCCGGCAGGACGTCGATCCAGGCGCCCGAGCCGAGCGCGGTGCGGCGCAGCCCGTCGAGGGAGCCGAGCCGGACCTCGTCGGTCTGGTCGAAGAGCGAGCCCTGGAGGTGCCTGGTCATGTCTCCAGCGTAACCCCGATTCGAATGTATGTTCCCATACCTTTTCCTCGGCGTCGCGGCCCGCGGAATCCGTGGCGTCGCGCCCCTTTGGATACATTCCTGTATCGGATACATTCGCGTATCGAACGGAGGGTCGGACATGGAGCGAGCAGCCGGGCGGGTGACCAGGCGCCGTGTCCGCACCCGCGCCAGACTGCTGGACGCCGCCTTCGAGGTGTTCGCGGCGAAGGGCTTCGGGCGGGTGTCGATCGAGGAGGTGTGCGAGGCCGCCGGCTACAGCCGGGGCGCCTTCTACTCGAACTTCGCGAGCCTCGACGAACTGTTCTTCGCGCTCTACCGGGAGCGCGCCGAGCTCATCGCCGAGCAGGTCTCCGGTGCGCTCGCCCAGGACGGGCCCGACCTCGACGTGCCCGCCGCCGTCGACCGGGTCACCGAGGTACTCCTCCTCGACCTGGACTGGCTGATGGTCAAGACGGACTTCCTGGTGCACGCCGCGCGCGACGCCGCCGTGGCCCGGACCCTGCTGGAGCACCGGGCCCGGCTGCGCGGCGCCATCGCCGAACGGCTCGCCCGGGCCGTCGCCGACCGCACCGAACTGCCCGCCGTACTGGGCGACGTCGACACCGCCGCCCACGCGGTGGTCGCCGCGTACGACGGAGTCACCACCCAGCTGCTGCTGGACAAGGACGTCGAGCACGCCCGCCTGTGGCTGGGACAGTTGCTCACCGCGCTGCTGACGGACAGCAGCGGCACCCCCCGACGGGTCAGGAAGGGACGATCGCCATGGACGCCGACGTCATCGTCGTAGGAGCAGGCCTCGCCGGTCTGGTCGCCGCGCACGAACTCACCAGCCGGGGCCGCCGGGTCGCGCTGGTCGACCAGGAGAACGCCGCCAACCTCGGCGGCCAGGCGTTCTGGTCGTTCGGCGGGCTGTTCCTCGTGGACTCGCCGGAGCAGCGGCGGCTCGGCGTGAAGGACTCCTTCGACCTCGCGTGGAACGACTGGCAGGGCAGCGCCGGGTTCGACCGGACCGACGACGAGGACTCCTGGGCGGTGCGCTGGGCGCGGGCCTACGTCGAGTTCGCGGCGGGGGAGAAGCGGTCCTGGCTGGAGGGGCACGGCATCAAGTTCCTGCCCACGGTCGGCTGGGCCGAGCGCGGCAACCTGCGCGCCGGCGGGCACGGCAACTCCGTACCCCGCTTCCACATCGCCTGGGGCACGGGCACCGGGGTCGTGGAGCCGTTCGTGGGGTACGCCCGACAGGCCGCCCGCGACGGCCTGCTGACCTTCCATCACCGCCACCGGGTCGACCGTCTCCTCGTCGAGGACGGCGTCGCCCGCGGTGTGGCCGGCACCGTGCTGGCCGACGACGACTCCCCGCGCGGCGTCGCCTCCAGCCGTGACGCGATCGGCGACTTCGAACTCACCGCCCAGGCCGTGATCGTCACCACCGGCGGCATCGGCGCCGACCACGACATCGTCCGCCGCCACTGGCCCGCACGGCTCGGCACCCCGCCCGCCGAGATGGTCACCGGCGTCCCCGCCTACGTCGACGGCCGCATGCTCGACATCAGTGCCGAGGCGGGCGTACGGCTGGTCAACCGCGACCGCATGTGGCACTACACGGAGGGTCTGCAGAACTGGGACCCCGTCTGGCCCGGCCACGGCATCCGCATCCTGCCCGGACCGTCCTCGCTGTGGTTCGACGCGCTCGGCCGCCGTCTCCCCGAACCCTGCCTGCCGGGCTACGACACCCTCGGCACGCTCAAGTACCTGCGCACCACCGAGGACATCGCCGGGTACGACCACTCCTGGTTCATCCTCACCCAGCGCATCGTCGAGAAGGAGTTCGCACTGTCGGGCTCCGAGCAGAACCCCGACATCACCGCCAAGGACCGCAAGGCGTTCCTGCGGGAACGCATCCTCGGCAAGGGCGCGCCCGGCCCGGTGGCCGCCTTCCTGCGCAACGGCGCCGACTTCGTGACCGCGCCCGGCCTCGAACAGCTCGTCGAGAAGATGAACGGCCTCACCGACAAGCCGCTCCTCGACGCCGAGGTGATACGTCGTCAGATCGAGTCCCGCGACGCGCAGTTGGCCAACCCCTACAGCAAGGACGCCCAGGTGCAGGGCATCCGCAACGCCCGCCGTTACATCGGCGACCGCCTCGGCCGCGTCGCCACCCCGCACCGCATCCTCGACCCCGCCGCCGGCCCCCTGATCGGCGTCAAACTGCACGTGCTGACGCGCAAGACGCTCGGCGGCATCCAGACCGACCTCGACTCGCGCGCCCTGGGTGCCGACGGGCAGCCGATCGGCGGACTGTACGCGGCGGGCGAGGTCGCCGGCTTCGGCGGGGGCGGCGTGCACGGCTACAACGCGCTGGAGGGCACCTTCCTCGGCGGCTGCCTGTTCTCGGGCCGCGCGGCGGGGCGCGCGGCCGCGCGGCAGACCGGCTGAGGCGGACCGCGGGCCCGCCTTGTCAGGTCCTCTCAGGACTCGAGGAGGCGGGCCAGCACCGCGACGTGGCCCTGCTCCAGGTTCTTCGAACCGGTCACCAGGGTCACCACGCCGGTGTCCGCCGACTTCCTCACTCTCGCCAGGAGTTCGGCCGCCTCGGGCTCGGCCAGCTCCGCCTCGTACCGGCGGGCGAACTCCTCGTAGGTCCCCTCGCCCGCGTGGTACCACTGGCGCAGTTCGGTGGATGGAGTGAGCCCCTTGGGCCACTCGTCCACTCGGGCCTCGTCCTTGGCCAGACCACGCGGCCACAGCCGGTCGACCAGGACGCGTACGCCGTCCTCGGGCTCCGGCGGTTCGTAGACTCGTCGGACTCGGACACTCATGCGGGAGGCCTTCCGTACGGGGAGAGGTGTGACGGGAGCGTACGCCGGGCGGGTGGACGGAGCCGTGGAACCCACCCGGATCGCCACCCGTGTCGGTCAAGGTCGACACATGATCAGACGCATCTGCCGCTTCCTGCTGCCCACCGCACTCCTGCTCACCGCGTGCGGCGCCGAACGCACGGAGACGGACCCGGCACCCGGGTCCCCGCCTGTCGCCGCCGAGGCCAAGGCGCCCGGACCCGACCCGGAGCCCTCGCTCGGAACCGGCCCGCGGCAGATGCCCGGACTCGGCCCGCTGACCCGGGCCCAGGTCCCCGCCGACGCACGCCAGGCGGTCGTGGTGACCGGCCTCGGCAAGAACTCCCCGGACTCCGAGGCCGTCCTGTACGAGCGGGGCCTGGCCGGCTGGCGGCAGGTCCGGAGCTGGCCCGCGCGCAACGCGCTGCGCGGCTGGACCGACGAGCACCGGCTCGGCGACCTGCGCTCACCGATCGGCGTCTACACCCTCACCGACGCCGGCGGGCTGCTCCCCGACCCCGGGACCCGGATGCCGTACGACCGGTCGGCCGCGTTCAAGGCCACGGGCTCCGGATTCGAGGGCGAGCCGCTGTCCGGTTCCTTCGACCACGTGGTAGCCATCGACTACAACCGCGTGCCCGGCACCTCGCCCCTCGACTGGACCCGGCCGCTCGGCCCCGCACGCGGCGGCGGGATCTGGTTCCACGTCGACCACGGCGGGCCCACACAGGCATGCGTCACCCTCCGGCGGGCCCACATGAAGGAGCTGCTGCGCCGCCTGGACCCGGACCGGCACCCCGTGGCCGTCCTGGGAGACGCCGCCTCACTGGCCCGGTGAGCGCCCTCGGACCGCTCGGCGGGCCGGCCCGCGACGCTCCCGGGTCACCCGGGACGCAGTGCCTCCGCGGCCTCCTCCGTCACCGCCCGTGCCACCGCCGCCAGCGCGGGGGAGTCCAGCTTCCACTGCTGCCAGTACAGCGGCACGTCCACCGCCCGGTCGGGCGCCAGCTGGACCAGCCGGCCCGCGGCCAGCAGCGGCTCGGCCTGCACCTCCGGGACCACGCCCCAGCCGAGGCCCGCCGCGACGGCCTCGACGAAGCCGTCCGAGGTGGGCACATAGTGCCGTACCGCGCTCGCGCCACCGCCCTTCCGCAGCCGCCTGACGAACGCGTCCTGCAGATCGTCCCGCCGGTCGAAGACGACCACCGGCGCGTCCGCGAGGGCCTCGCGCAGCGGCCCGCCCAGATGCAGTGCGGCGAAGTCGGGGCGGGCCGCGGCGACGTAGCGCATGACGCCGAGCGCACGCACCGAACAGCCCGGCACGGGCACCGACGACGACGTCACCGCGGCCATCACGAGGCCCTCGCGCAGCAGCGCCGCAGTGTGGTCCTGGTCCTCGCGGCGCAGCTCGAAGCAGAGCCGCAGCTCCCGCGGGACACGGCTGAGCGCGGGGAGGAACCAGGTCGCCAGCGAGTCCGAGTTCACCGCCACCGAGACCCGGGTCGCGTCACCGGTGCCGCTCATGCCCAGTTCGGCACGCGCGTCCCGCTCCA
Source organism: Streptomyces sp. NPDC002309 (assembly GCF_053593375.1). NCBI lineage: Bacteria > Bacillati > Actinomycetota > Actinomycetes > Kitasatosporales > Streptomycetaceae > Streptomyces > Streptomyces sp. NPDC002309. The sequence continues at coordinate 94,313 of NZ_JBSFCI010000032.1, forward strand.
GCCGGGCCAGCTGGCGCGCGAGCCGCACCACGACCTCACCGGACTCCGTCGGACGCACCGGCTTCGTGCGCATCAGCAGGATCCGCCCCGTGCGCTGCTCCAGGGCCTTCACCCGCTGGCTGACCGCCGAGGGCGTCACATGCAGCGCGGCGGCGGCCGCCTCGAAGGTGCCCTCGTCCACGACGGCCAGCAAGGTCCGCACCTGGTCGAGCGGAAGCTCCGTCATCACCGCACCCGTCCTGGAATGGGCCGACATTACCCGCGCTAAGGATACGTAAGAATCTTTAGCTGTACCTCCAGTGATCGCATCCGTAGCGTCGGAAGCATGTCCCCAGCTCTCTCGGCCGCGGCCGCCGGATTCGGCACCGGCCTCTCGCTCATCGTCGCCATCGGTGCCCAGAACGCCTTCGTCCTGCGGCAGGGGGTCCGCCGCGAGGCCGTCCTCACCGTCGTCGGCATCTGCGCACTCTCCGACGCCGCCCTGATCGCCCTCGGGGTGGGCGGGGTCGGCGCGGTCGTCGCGGCATGGCCGGGCGCGCTGACCGCGGTCGGCTGGATCGGCGGCGCCTTCCTGCTCTGCTACGGCGCGCTGGCCGCCCGCCGGGTCGTCAGACCCCAGGGGGCGCTGCGCACCGAGGGGGACTCGGCGGGCTCGCGCCGACGCGCGGTGCTCATGTGCCTGGCCATGACCTGGCTCAATCCGCACGTCTACCTCGACACCGTCCTCCTGCTGGGCTCGCTGGCCGCCGACCGGGGGCCGCTGCGGTGGACGTTCGGGATCGGCGCCGTGACGGCCAGCCTCTGCTGGTTCGCCGCACTCGGCTTCGGCGCGCGGCTGCTCGGCCGCTGGCTCACCAGACCGGCCGCCTGGCGGGTGCTGGACGGACTGGTCGCGACCACCATGATCGTTCTCGGTGTCACGCTCATCGCCGGGAGCTGAGCGCGCGGGAGGCGGCCGTGGCGGTCCGCCGTCGCGCGGGAGCCGGACGGGGGCGCCCGCACCGGCCTGCGATAGTGATCCCCGGATTCGAAAGATGTAACGAGCAACCGGGAAGCGCGCGTGGACACCAGCGAGAGCAGCACCGAGCACCCCGCGGACGATCCCGCCCTCGCCGAGTCGCCCCGCGGCGGCCGGCGGCGCTGGGCGATGGACACCCGCCCCCTGCGCCGACCCGCCTACCGCCGCCTGTGGGGCTCGACCGTCGTCACGGCCGTCGGCAGCCAGCTGACCGCGGTCGCCGTGCCCAAGCAGATCTACGACATCACCGGCTCGTCGGCCTGGGTCGGCTACGCGAGCCTCGCCGGTCTGCTGCCGCTGGTGGTGTTCGCCCTGTGGGGCGGGGCGGTCGCCGACAGCATGGACCGGCGCAAGCTGCTGCTGCTCACCAACATCGGCATCGCCGTCACCTCCGTGCTGTTCTGGCTCCAGGCGGTCACCGGTCTCGGCTCGGTGGCCGTCCTGATGGTCCTCCTCGCCCTCCAGCAGGCGTTCTTCGGCCTGAACGCCCCGGCCCGAAGCGCCTCCATCGCCCGGCTGGTCCCCGAGGACGAACTGGCCGCCGCGAGCGCCCTCGGCTCGACCGTCATGCAGACCGGCCTGGTCGCCGGGCCGCTGCTCGCCGGTGCGCTCATCCCCGCCGTCGGCCTGCCCGAGCTGTACCTCATCGACGCCCTCGCCCTGTGCGTCGCCGTCTGGGCGGTGCTGCGGCTGCCCGCGCTGCCGCCCCTCGCGGCGGTGGCGGGGCGGCGTGCCGGGCTGCGGGAGGTCGTGGCGGGCTTCCGCTACATCGCGCTCCACAAGGTGCTGCTGCTGTCCTTCCTCGCCGACATCGTCGCCATGGTCCTCGGTATGCCCCGCGCGCTCTTCCCGCAGCTCGCGGCAGAGACGTACGCCCCCTGGGGCGAGGGCCTCGCCCTCGGTCTGCTGTTCGCGGCGATCCCGGTCGGCGCGGTGGCGGGCGGCCTGTTCTCCGGCACCTTCTCGGGGGTCCGGTGGCACGGCTGGATGGTGATCGGCGCGGTGGTCGCCTGGGGCCTGGCCGTCGCCGGGTTCGGGCTGAGCACCAGTCTGTGGGTCGCGGTCGCGTTCCTGGCGGCCGCCGGTGTCGCCGACATGGTGTCGATGGTGTTCCGCGGCGCGATCCTGCTGTCCGCCGCGACCGACGAGATGCGCGGCCGTATGCAGGGCGTCTTCACGGTCGTCGTCGCGGGTGGGCCTCGGCTCGCCGACGTCCTGCACGGTACGGCGGGCTCGGCCTTCGGTGCCCGTACCGCGGTGGTGGGAGGCGGTGTCCTGGTCGTCGTCGTGATGCTGGCCCTGGCGGCCGCCGTACCGGACCTGCGGCGGTACCGCGTCTGAGGCCGTGGCCGTACCGGACCTGCGGCACTACCGCGTCTGAGGTCCCGGCCGGTCCGGTGGGCGGCGCTATCCGCCGCCGCGGCGGCGCAGGGTGTACTGCTCCATGAGCTGGCCGCGTGTCGTCTCCAGCCGGTGCGCCAGGATCTCGGCCACGATCCGTACCAGGGACATGCCGAGCTGCGGGTCCTGCCGGCACAGCTCCAGGACCGGCTCCGCCTCGAACTCGTAGGCGCGCACCTGGCTGAACGCCTCCGCGCCGAAGTCCCACCGGTGCGGCGGGAACAGCCAGGACCAGCCCAGCAGGTCGCCCGCGCCGAGGCCGGCGACGGTCACCCGCTGCGTCGACGTCACCTGCTGGTCGAGGGAGACGGCGCCCGAGCGGATGACCCAGAAGCGGTCCGCCTTCGCGCCGGCCTCGAAGATGCGGGTGTCCTCCGGGAAGGACACCTCCCTGCCGAGCGTCATCAGACGCTGTCGTTGCGGAGGGGGCAGGGCGGTCAGCAGTTTCGTCGCTTTGGTCATGGCGCAAAGCTCCTCGCCGACGGAAAGGACCGGTGCTCTGTCTATGCCCATTTCAGCCGCTGCGCGCGCACGGAGCACCTCGGGGCATGGAAAAGCCCTGGCTGGACGGGGGAGGCCAGCCAGGGCCGTACGAGGTGATGTCCGGAGGAGGAGGTCCTCGACCCCGTCACCACGTATGTGTGAACGATAAACCATCTCGGGCCCGGCCATCCACTTGGAAGCCGGTCGCGTGACCCGTTTCACGTGGGTCCCCGCTCGGCCGTCACCCGGATCCTCGCCTGCTCCGGAGTGACGCGCCGGTCGTCCGAGCCGCCCGGCAGCGGGCCCCTCCCCGAGTACGCCGCGTCGCCGGACACCTTCGGCGCGCCCGGTTCGGCGACGCGCGCCGGACCGTTGCCCCGGCGAATCGCACACGTGCCGCCCGGGGGCCGGCCGGCCCCACTCCGGCCGGCGAGGCTCCGGTCAGCCCACCTCGGCGTGACGTCCCGGCGTCAGGATCTCGTCCAGCACCCTGAGCACCGCCTCGTAGGTCAGCCGCCGCACCGCGGCCTCGCGGGCCCCGGCCGGGTCGGTCGGCTCCAGGGCCTCACTGCGCGCCCGCCACGCGCGCTCCTCCTGCTCCGCGCAGGCCCTGCCGCGCTGGATGCGCCGCAACAGCTCATCTGAGTCCACCACATCGGTCATGCACTCCACCTACCCGCAAGTCCGCCATCAATGGCCGGGAGGCGGGTTTGGTGTGCCCCAAGGGGGTGAGCCGACCTATGAGGGCAGCGCCGGACAGCCCGCTCTCCGGGCTCGGTGGTCGCCCTGACACCCGATCGGTCGAGGAGGCGAGCAGTGAGCGCGCAGCACAGGACCGAGCACGCGGGCGAACCGGCGGACGAGGTCCGGGCCTGCCGAGGCGACATGTGCCGCCCCGCCGATGTGCGCCGGGCGATACGGCAGGCGGTGGAGGGCCGGTGCCGGGACACCGGTACCGCGTGCGACGCGGGAGCGCTCTCGGACGCTCTCCTCGTGGCATCGGAACTGACCACCAACGCCATCCTGCACGGGGGCGGTGTGACCGGCGTCGACGTGGACGTCGTCGGGCACGAGGTGCGGGTGTCGGTCTGTGACCGCAGCGAGCGGTTGCCGGTGACCGTGACGCCGACGGACGAGCAGGGGCGATGGCGGGCGGGCGGACGGGGCTGGCCGATCGTCTGCCGGCTGGCGTGCGACATCCGGGTGGCCGACCTGCCCGCGGGCGGCAAGCGCATCACCGCGGCGGTACTGGTCTTCTGAGGGACCGTCGGATGCCCGGGGTTTGTTCCTCCGGTGCTCGGGCAGACGCGTTCTCGTGCTTCGGACCGGAGGCGCGCCAGCGGGGAGCGGTACGCGCTCCGAGGGCCTCCGGGTGGTTCGGGGGGCCGGAACCCTTCCCGCGGACAGTCCCTGAAGTCCCTCAAAAGACCGTTCAGGAGCGATTCCGCATGCCCATCGACATGTCGACAAGCCGTTCTGGCAGGCCCGACTCCTCCACCCCGTCCGCGCCTCCCCGGCGGCGCCACGACGACGCTCCGGCGACCGCCCGTGTCTTCGCCCGCCTGCACACGCTTCGGGACGGGCCCGAGAGGGAGGCGCTGCGCGACGAACTCGCCACCGCCTGGCTGCCCATGGCCCACCGCATCGCGGGCCGCTTCCGCGACCGCGGGGAGTCGCTGGAGGACCTGAGGCAGGTGGCCGCACTCGGGCTGGTCAAGGCGATCGACCGGTACGACCCCTCTCGCGGGGCCTTCGAGAGTTACGCGGTGCCCACCATCACCGGAGAGGTCAAGCGGCACTTCCGGGATCGGATGTGGGCGCTGCGGGTGCCGCGGCGCGTGCAGGAACTGCGCAACAAGGTGCGGGTCGCCCGCCGCGAGCTGACCCAGAACCCGGGGGCGCCCGAGCCCACCGTCGCGGAGGTCGCCGCGCACACCGGGCTGACGGAGGACGAGGTCGCCACGGGGGTGGAGGCGCTGGAGAGCTTCAGCACGCTCTCCCTCGACGCCGAGCTCTCCTCGGCCGACGAGGGGTACAGCCTCGCGGACACCCTCGGCGCGCCCGACGGCTCGTACGACGTCGTGGTCGACCGGGAGTCCGCCAAGCAGAGCCTGCGCAACCTGCCGGAGCGTGAGCGGGCCATTCTCTACATGCGCTTCTTCGAGGACATGACCCAGAGCCGCATCGCCGACCATCTCGGCATCTCCCAGATGCACGTCTCGCGCCTCATCAGCCGCAGCTGCGCCCGGGTCCGCGACGAGGCCCTCGGCCGGCGCCCCGCACCGCCCGGCTCCACCCGGTCGTGACCGGGACCTTCCTGGGCACCCGTACGCCCCCACCCATGCGCCGGGCCCGCACCCCCCCCCCCCCCCGGCGTGGGGGGGGGGGCCCGCCCGGGCGCAGGTGCGGGGGGGGGGCGACAAAAACCACAAACCCCGGAAAAAAAAACGCGGGAAG